>JAIXSZ010000040.1 GCA_027484425.1 Sphingobacteriales bacterium | reverse complement strand
TTAGGATTAATGCTGGATGTGAAATCTACTTTAGGACTAAAGTTTACAGTGCCTGAAACAAATCCTGTATTGTTGTAAGTAGGCAAAAATGGATTCTGTGAATAACCAGTAGATGACGTGGTAGTATTCAATACACTCACAGGCATAAATGTAGCACCTGTAGGCACTGTAGCTGTTAAACTTGTAGTGCCAGCCGCCGTCACCGTAGCTTTTGTAGCACCGAAGTATACGATGTTATTCGCTGGGGTGGTGTTGAAGTTGGTGCCTGTTATGGTTACAGATGTGCCAGGATTGGCGGGATTGGGGGAAACAGAGGTGATAGCGGGTGGGGCTGCTAGTGGATTATTTCTTAACACAGAAACAAAACCTGAGCCATTGTTGGCAACGGCTATGTCTGGTTTGTGGTCACCATCAAAATCACAAACAAGTACCCCCCTTGGTACTGAGCCCCCTGGTGAGTTCGTAATTGGGGCTAGCGACGAGCTGTTAATAATACCGGAAGAGGCTGTGTTAAGGAAGACCGAAATAACACCGCTACCTTGAGCTGTAACTACCATATCTGGCTTCATATCGCCATTAATATCGCCTATGCCAATACTAGCTGGTGAAGTGCCGGTGGTGAAGTTTACAGCAGAGGCCAAAGACGAAGAGTTGATGATTCCTGATGTAGCATTGTTTTTAAGTAATGACAAAGTACCCGCCCCCCAGTTGGCGACGCATATATCTTGTTTACCATCGAAATCTATGTCGGCTAACGCAACAGCGTATGGATTGGTCCCAGCTGTAAAATCTATTTTTCCTGCAAATGATGTCGCAGATATGGTGCCGGGAGTTGTTGTGTTTCGTAAAACTGAGATTGAACTAGCACCATGGTTACTAGTAATCAATTCTGGTCGTCCATCTCCATCTATGTCGCCTGTGCACATATGAAATGGATTGGTGCCGGTAATAAATTCGACGGGTGCAGCAAATGAGGATGCAGACAAATCACCTATAACACTAGTATTTCTGAATACTGAAACTGTTGATGAATTATAGTTTGTAACTGCAATGTCAGGTTTTCCATTGCCATCAAAGTCTGTCACTGATATAAATACAGGTCCGTTACCTGTAATGAAAGTAACTGGAGTCGCAAAAGAGGCACCATTAATTGTACCAGAAACTGAAGTATTGCGATAAACCGAAATAGTGTTTGAAATTGAATTTGCGACAATCATATCAGGTTTACCATCACAGTCTAGGTCTGCTAGTGTAACACTATGTGGATTAGTACCAGTAGCAAAGTCAACTTTGGTAGCAAACGAGCTTGAAGATATTGAGCCAGATGAGCTAGTGTTCCTAATGATTGAAACCGTGTTACTTCCCCAATTAGCTACTGCAATATCTGGTTTTCCATCACCATCAATATCACCACTAGCCATGTAGTAAGGACTTGAACCAGCTGCAAACGCAACTGTTGGTTGGAAACTTACAGTCCAAGTGTTATAACCGCTATTATCATATTTAGGCAAAAACGGATATTGTGAATACCCAGTAGATGACGTGGTAGTATTCAATACACTCACAGGCATAAATGTAGCCCCTACTGGCACAGTAGCCGTAAGCGATGTACTGCTAGTCGCCGTCACCGTAGCCTTTGTAGCACCGAAGTATACGATGTTATTGGCTGGGGTGGTGTTGAAGTTAGTACCTGTTATGGTTATTGATGTGCCGGGGTTGGCAACATTAGTAGACAATGAGGTAACAGTGGGTGGGATAAAAAGTGGGTTGTTGCGGAAAACAGAGATGTTATTTGAACTGTAGTTAGCAGATATTATCTCTGCTTTTCCGTCACCATCTACATCACCCACGCCCACACTCGGGTCAAGACCTGGGAACAAATCTATTTTTGTGGCAAACGAACCGGAAGCTATTACTCCTGAAGTAGCAGTATTCCTGAAAACAGAAATCAAATCTGAACCGCTTTCACATGAAACGGCAATATCTAGTTTTCCATCGCCATTAAAATCGGCAGCAGCTAAATCATAAGGCCCTGTCGCGGTTGCAAAATCTACTTTGGCTGCGAAAGAGCCTGATGTAATAGCACCTAATGTCGGAGTGTTCCGAAGTACTGAAATTGTGTTTGAAGTCTGATTTGCAACAATAAGGTCATGCTTACCATCGCCATCAATATCGCCAGCAATTACAAAAAGTGGATTTGACCCTGTGGTAAAATCAACTTTGGCAGCAAAAGAACCTGAATTAATAGTGCCAACAGTAGACGTATTCCTGTAAACAGAAACAATATTTGAAGCAGGTGTTACGATAGCAACATCTTTCTTCCCATCACCATCGAAATCCATGATAATAGCACTTCTTGAGTTTGTACCTGCTGGGAAATTGACCGCTGAGGCAAAAGACGAACTGTTGATGGACCCACTAACCGATACGTTCTTAAAAACTGACATATTACCTGAAGTAACTGTAACAATTTCAGGCTTACCATCTCCATCAAGATCATCAATAGAAACATACTCGGGATTGCCAGTTGTGGAAAAATCGATCTTTGAAGCAAATGAACCACTGGTGATAGAGCCACTGGTTGATGTGTTACGAAGTACTGAAATAGTATTTGCTGATCCATTTGCAGTAATTATATCTGGTTTGCCGTCACCATCTACGTCTCGGAATGCTACACTACGGGGTGTGCTTCCTGTAGCAAAATCAACTTTTGAACTGAAAGAAGATGCCGATATTACGCCGCTTGATGAAACGTTCCTGAAAACCGAAATTGTATTTGAACCCAAATTAACTACTATCAAGTCTGGCTTACCGTCTCCGTCTACATCTCCAGTTATGGGCCTAATAGGCTGTGTGCCTGTAATAAAATCAACTTTTGTGTCAAAATTCAGAACTGTATTAAGCAAGCCACTGTTATCATAGGTGGGTAAAAACGGATATTGGGAATACCCTGTCAATGCAGAAGCAGTATTATTCACACTCACTGGCCCAAACGTAGCCCCTGAAGGCACAGTAGCCGTGAGTGATGTGCTGCCCGCTGAGGTAACCGTAGCCTTAGTAGCACCAAAATATACAATGTTGTTTGCAGGTGTTGTATTGAAATTTGAACCAGTGATAGTTACTGATGTGCCGGGGTTGGCAGGATTGGGAGAGACACTAGAAATACTGGGGGGAACAGGAATTGGATTGTTGCGAAGTGCCGAGAAACCATTAGAACTTGAATTGGGACTAAGTAAGTCGGGACGGCTATCGCCATCTATATCAACAACCGCAATATCATTGGGTGTGTCGCCAGGTGAAGAAATAGTAGTGGAAACAAATGAGCCAGATGCAACGCTGCCCAAGGTTGTGTTATTCAGAATAACAGCAGCATTAGATCCGCCAGTTACAAATATGTCTGGTTTCCCATCTCCGTTTGCATCACCCAGCCGTAACGCCCCAGGATTGCTAATTGTGGTAATATCTACCCTTGCAGCAAATGAACCACTGGTTATTGTGCCTAAGGAAGAAATATTTCTGAAAACCGACACAAATCCTGACGTGTTACAGGCCACAACTATATCGGCTTTCCCGTCTCCATCAACATCTGCTATTTCTGCTCCAATTGGCTGTATCCCAGTAGAAATGTCTAATCTGGTTGCAAATGAGCTTGTAATTATACTACCCGGCGTAGAAATATTTCGAAACAATGAGATTGTGTTACTTCCACTATTAGTGACAAGCATTTCGGGGCGTCCATCCCCATCTATATCTCCTGTTACCATTCGCTCTGGTTGGCTGCCAACTGCAAAATCTACTTTTGCTGCGAAGGAAGATGAATTGATTACACCTGAAGTTGTTGTGTTGCGCAAAACAGAAATAGAACCTGCAGTGTAGTTAGGTACTATTATATCTGGTTTGCCATCAAGGTCCAAGTCTGTAATCTGTATTCCCTCTGCTCCAGTACCTGTAGTATAATCGACCTTGGTTGCCAGTGAAGAGGAGTTGATCACACCTGAGGTTGCTGTGTTGCGTAAAACTGAAACAGTGTTGGATGTATAATTGCTGACAACAACATCTAGTTTACCATCGGCATCCACATCTGTTATTGCAACTCCATTGGGACCTGAACCAACAGAAAAATCGACCCTTGTGGCAAACGTACTAGCTGTAAACGAGCCGGTAGAAGCCGTATTTCGGTAGACCGAAATTGATGACGAGCTAATATTGCAGACCACCACATCTGGTTTGCCGTCGCCATCTATGTCGCCGGCAGCAATGCCATACCCAAGGCTTGAACCTGCATAAATAGTACGAGCATCAAACCGTGGTACTGAATTGATAAATGTACTATTGTTATAGTTTGGGAGAAACCGTGATGCAAAAGCGCCAATTAAATTATTGGCCACATTATTTACTGTAACTGGCGCATAAGTAGCACCGACCGGCACAGTAGCTGTTATACTTGAAGTGCTTGCTGCGGTCACTGTAGCCTTCGTAGCACCAAAGTAAACGATGTTGTTGGCTGGGGTAGTATTGAAATTTGAACCAGTAATAGTTACTGATGTGCCGGGGTTGGCAGGGTTGGGGGAAACAGATGCGATTACTGGGGGAGCGACTAGCGGGTTATTTCTAAGAACAGAAATAGAACCTGAAGCATTTGTGTTGGCAACCCCAATATCTGGCTTCCCATCACCGTCAAGGTCTCCCGCCGCTATGAAGAACGGAAGAGAGGCAGTTGTGAAACTAACTCCTCCTGTAAATGAGGAAGAGTTTATTGTTCCTGAGATTGCTGTGTTTCGGTAGACTGACAAACTACTTGCTGAGCCGTTTGAAATAATTACGTCAGCTTTAGCATCACCATCCATGTCAGCAATCTCAATGTTCCTAGGGCCGCTACCAGTAGTAAAATTAACAATGGCATCGAAAGAACCTGCCACTATTGGGCCTGCACTTGATGTGTTGCGCAATACACCAAAGGAGTTGGCACCATAGTTTGTAACAAGTATGTCCTGTTTGCCATCGCCATCGATATCGGCAATCCTTACAAAAGCAGGCGTAGTTCCAGTTGTAAAATTGACGGCTGCTGCAAGGCTGCCGCTATTTATAACTCCTGCAACCGAGGTGTTACGGAAGACAGAAACACTATTCGCATTGACATAATTTCCAACTACAATGTCCTGCTTTCCATCTCCATCAACATCGCCTACTGCTGCACTCACAGCCGAAGAGCTGCCAGAAGCAGCTGAAAAATCTACCTTCGCAGCAAAAGACGAGCTGTTTATTGCCCCTGTCACAGAGGTGTTCCGGAGTATTGCAACCTTCTGTGCCTCATTATTGGTAACTATCATTTCGGGCCTACCGTCACCATCGATGTCTGCTATTGCAACTGAACTGGGGTAGGAACCAGATATAAAGTCAATTTTTGCAGCAAAGGAGCTTGTCGAAATACTACCGCTTACCGACGTATTCCGGAAAACAGAAATGCTGCCAGTGCTATTGTAGTTAGCTACAACGATATCTGTTTTGCCATCTCGGTCTAGATCGCCCACGGTAACATAATTTGGGCCACTACCAGTGACAAAATCAACCTTGGCGGCGAATGAAGAAGCCGTCAGCGAGCCGCTTACTGAAGTATTACGGTACACGGAAATTGTATTTGAGACGTTGTTAACCCCCACAATGTCGGTCTTTCCGTCGCCATCAAAATCAGCAAACGCAATAGCGCTGGTCTCTGTCCCTGCTGTAAAATCTACCTTCGGTTCGAGATTCACCGCTCCTGTGATAAACCCGTTATTATTATACTTCGGCAAGAAGGGATATTGCGAATACCCAGTCAATGCAGAAGCAGTATTATTAACACTGACTGGCATATAAGTAGCCCCTAAAGGCACTGTAGCCGTCAGAGATGTGCTACCCGCTGTTGTTATAGTGGCTTTTGTAGCACCAAAGTAAACAATATTATTAGCTGGTGTGGTGTTGAAATTTGAACCAGTGATGGTTACTGAGGTGCCGGGGTTGGCGGGATTGGGGGAAACAGATGTAACAACGGGTGCTAAATCCGTGAAAGCTGCAAGAAATCCGTCATAAATGCCGCCGAATGCAACCTGGTATGCACCTGCAGTGGTAATGCCTGATGTGCTGTTTGAATAGCCAGCCAAATTCACAATTCCGTTGTCAGTTGCAGAGATACTAACAGCCTCCTCACTTCCTGCACCGCCAAAATAGGTACCCCATTCACGTAGGCCATTGCTATTGAGCTTTGCTACGAAAGCATCCTGCCCACCACCTATTGCAGATTGTGCTACACCTATTGTGGCAATAGCTGTTGTGCTTGTCGTTGAGCCAGATAAATAGATATACCCTTTGCTGTCAACTTGGATGCCAGTAATATAGTCCCAGTTGCTACCGCCGTAATAAGTGCCCCATTGGCGTACACCAGAACTATTGAATTTCACCACAAAACCATCTGCCGCTGGAGGCGTAGAACCCATTGATGACTGATGCACGCCTGTTGTTGCTATTCCCGATGTGCTAGCAGTTTGACCGGCCATATACACATTGCCCAATGCGTCGGTGGTAATTGCATAGGCGCCATCGGAACCTGTACCCCCATAATATGTGGCCCATTGCCTTACTCCAGAGCTATTGAATTTTGCCAAAAAAGCATCAGATGCACCACCTATGCTTCCCTGGTGAACAGATGCAGAAGCTATACCTGTAGTACTGCTAGTGCCGCCTGCCAGGTATACATTTCCTGCTGCATCTGTAGCTATTTGGTTAGCCTCCTCTCCTGAGGCTCCTCCATAATAGGTTCCCCAAAGTCTTACACCAGAACTATTGAATTTTTGAAGGAATATGTCGTAAACGCCGCCTGCAAAAGATGTTTGATGGGCTCCAGCTGTAGCAATGCCGCTAACACTTTCCGTATAACCAGACATTAATACATTGCCTGAGCCGTCTACTGCCAGTCCATACCCTCCGTAGTCTGACAATGTTCCTCCGCAATAGGTCCCCCATATTCGATTGCCGGCATTATCGAACTTTGCAACAAACCCTGTGGCATTACCTGGGAAAGTTGTGAGATGTGTGCCGGCTGTTGCTATCCCAGAAGAGCTGAGTGTCCAGCCAGCAAGGTATACATTACCGCTTGCGTCCAATGTCATGGAATGGCATTTGTCGTCACCTGAGCCTCCGTAATACGTAGCCCATTGTCTTTCACCTGCGCTATTAAACTTTGCTATGAAGGCATCTGAAATGCCGCCAGCGTAGGTCACCAAAAAGCCTCCAGTCGTTGCGATGTTCGTTGTGCTTTTGGTTTCTCCTGCTATGAAGGCGTCGCCGCTGCTACTAGTCGCTGATGAAGTTGGATAATCACCATCGCTACCGCCATAATACGTAGCCCAAACCAAGTTGGGATCAATCACCAATTCACCTGTATAACTGCCTACATCATAGCTAAGTATATCTCCATTAAGACAGAATCTGCTCGCTACCCTTTTGCCATCCTTCTGATAGGTATAGGGCGCGAGTTCTTTGATGTTGCCTTGTGGCGTGCTGGCAGTAAGAGCCCCAGCATTGTCGAGCTTTAGGCTAGTAGCACCGCCGTATTTCAGTTTTATATCCCTTAACTTACCACCTGGATGTACTACAAATTCATGCTTTAATTGTCCTGTCGTTGTATATAGTACCCAATCTATGTTGGGGTACACATTTTTGTACGTGATCCTGTTGAATGCATGAGCGGTAGCACCATTTTCTCCAGTGCTAGGAGTAACGTAGTTTTCGTAATAATCGGCTTTTTGTTCGGTTACTATTTGGGCGTTTTTGTTCGCACCTACCAGTTCCACATCCATACGGTACATAGAGTATGTGATTCTTTCAGAACTTGACAACTTCCCGTCAGATGCTAAGTTTGTAAATTTGGAACTTGGATCTTTTTTGACCTCCAGAAGCTCAGGATTATCGCACTTGCTAAACTGGTAATGAATGGCTCCATTACCAATGAATATATTTAACCCATTGGCTGCTGCCAAACTGTATTGAATATCTTGCCTTGTTATACTGTGCTGGTCAGTTATCTGTCCCTTGTTTTCAATAAACGATAAACTCTTACCAGAGTTCAATGTTTGTTTGCCCGTTATACTGTTGGGGACATTTTTACCATTATTGAATTTTGGTATTCCTACTATAGACTTTGGGGAGGGTTTTATCACTCCATCATCATACAATTTGGCAGAAACACTCACTGTTACTGCTATCAGCAACAAAAACAAGGGATTTACTTTTTTCATGATATTTCAAAAATTAGCAAATTAAATTTATGAAAACTATTTTTCTCCAAACAGCAGCATGGCTATAATTCAACAAAAGTATCTTTGAACAAATAGTGTATAGTAGGTGTAAGTACGGAATAGAAAAAGGTGTGTTTCTCCTTTCAGTTTTTCCTGAATAATAATACCGAACGCTACATTATAATTGCTTGAAAGTCTTTAGTTGAAAAAATGTATACTACATGAAAAAATGTAGTATGAACTTGGATTAAAGATAATACTAGTTTAAGTAGGTGTCAATACCCACTAGTGGGTATTTTAAAACGTGACCGCTACAGCATATCAAATGCTTGTGCAAACTTTATAACATCGTACAGGTTTTCAGCGTTTATCTTCTTTTTGATATTGCGACGATGTGTCTTGACAGTATCTTCGGTGATGTGCAATTTTTCAGCAATTTCTGAACTTGATTTATCATACGCCATGAGGGTCAGAATAACTTTTTCTCGTGGAGTCAATGTTGCAAATGAATTCTTATTGCTTCGGAGATAGTTGTTCTCCCCCATTAATCTATCGACTTTAGAAGAGAAATTATGTTCGGCATCTACAGGTATTGTTACTGTTAAGGTAAGAAGTGGCTTACCGTCTTCGCCAAGCATGTATACTTTAGTAGAACTCAACCAAAGTTTATATTCAGCATTAACTGATGTCCTCACTTGTTGAAAAAACGAAATCATCTCACCATTATTATTACGTTCCAGCATTCCCAATATTTTGGGAACATACTCTTTCGAGTCGTCTGGGTTGAAAAAAATACGATGGTATTCATTACCCATTTCAAATAATTCTGATAAAGAAATTCCCAGATGAGCCAACCCAAACGCATTCATATACACCACATTCCAAGTGTGTATATTGTGAATAATAGCAACTGCTGGTAACTTATCGAGATATGGCATTATCCCTTTTATCTTATTGTTAATTTTTTTATCCATAGTCATAGTGTTGTTTTCATTCAAGCAATATTAACTATTATATTGTAAATTTTACTGTTTTTATACCAATAAATAACTATCACAGACAAGAACATATTAGCAACACTGGATAGCAATAAGTATAGGTAGGATAAAATATGGAACAGCTAAATAAGATGCAATGCAGTAAGACCCTTGGAAAAGTTTGAAATTTTGAAACTTAAATCTTCTTGCATAAATGCCCAAAATCTTTAGTGGGCTAATCTACTGATTGTTCATATGAACGCAGCAGATGTTATTATTCATTTAAGGCAGAAATTGACTGCATTCATACGATTAAGATCCTAAAAAAAGATTAGACAGTTTTCTTTACCTGTGACAGAAACGAAAAGAGAAATGTCCAACCAAATACAGAACGATTTGGTTGGACATTTATAAGGTGACAAAACGAATAAACTTGTAATCTGTCATGTACTATTCTTCACCCGCTACCCTACTGCTGGTACACCAATCTCACCATTTTGCTGCTACCATCCACACCATTAAAACGTAACATATACACACCACTGGCGATTCCTGAAGGTAACGAGATACTTGTAGTACCCGCTTTTGCTTCGTACTGCTCTAGAAGTTTCCCATCTATTGTATAGATTTCTACCTTTCCCAGAATGCTGGTGGTAAGATTGATAGCACCAGTAGTTGGGTTTGGAGATACGCTGAATACATTGTTACCATCCGTATCTTCTGTTGCACCCGGACGAGCACCGCATATGGTCACAGTTACCTGTGTTACACTAATACAGCCTGCGGCTTTGGTATAGGTAATGTTAGCTGTACCTGTGTTGATGCCTGTAACCAAACCACTACTAAAGTTTACAGTGGCTTTGGTAGTGTTGCTGCTGCTCCATGTACCTGCACCTGCAGGGTTGCTTAGCGTGGAAGTAGCACTAGTTGGCAAACACAAACT
>JAIXSZ010000024.1 GCA_027484425.1 Sphingobacteriales bacterium | reverse complement strand
TATTCACTTTTCCGGTATGTACCCATTTTAATGATGGTGGGGTTGATGCCACGGGAGTGGGTAGGGCGCTTTCGGTTGGTACTCCTTTATTCATATTGTATTTATTGTTAATTTCCGGTTTGTTTCCGGTGTTTTCATGTGTTTTGGCACTTAAGTCGTTGATTATCAATACTATTCACTTTTCCGGTATGTACCCATTTTCATGATGGTGGGGTTGATGCCACGGGGGTGGGTAGGGCTCTTTCGGTTGGTATTCCTTTAGTCATATTGTATTTATTATTAATTTCCGGTTTATTTCCGGTGTTTTCATGTGTTTTGGTACTTAAGTCGTTGATTATCAATACTATTCACTTTTCCGGTAGGTAGTCATTTTCCGGTTGGGATTTGTTTTTTAGAGCGAAGAAGAGTGTGAGGGCGGAGTGACAGCCGAAGGGGCTGTGTTCCGGCTGCGTTTCCGGTGTTTTCATGTGTTTTGGTACTTAAGTCGTTGATTATCAATACTATTCACTTTTCCGGTAGGTACCCATTTTAATGATGGTAGGGTTGATGCCACGGGGGTAGGTAGGGCGCTATCGGTTGGTACTTCTTTAGTCATATTGTGTTTATTGTTAATTTCCGGTTTGTTTCCGGTGTTTTCATGGGTTTTGGTACTTAAGTCGTTGATTATCAATACTATTCACTTTTCCGGTTTGTATTCATTTTCTGGTGTGTTGGTGCAGTGGTATGAGTTTTATGTTTAATGTAAAAGTGGTCCTTTGGGAACTGATTTACTGACATAATGATTGGGTTTTAAAGGGTTATGGTTGCGTAGAATACGCACTACTAGTGCCGCAAAAAGTGCGCCAAGGTGGGTGTAGCAGTGATCAAGATATCCACATTTTGAGATATGGATTTATTGCAAGTGATTGCGGATGGCAGGGTAAAGAATATTCAACTTTCTATTTCTGATGTCGGTGAGTCGTCCGCAGAAAATGCGGGTAGACTCACTGAGGATATGTTTACATGCCAGTTGTGGTTGTTTGGGAAGTGAGATGGCTTTGATGAGATGGATTAAATGAAAGTGATAATTATTTATATGTTAACGACACATTTTTATATAGTTGTTCTTTTGTTATTTGTAATTTTCTCTATTATAGTCATTGCCAGTCTATTATATTTGGCAATAATATTTTTATCGTTTAAAAAGGTAATTGTAAAAAAAAATACCATGCAAAAGTTGTTAACGAAATTATTTGTTTGCATTGCGCTGATTACGCTATCGATAACTGAAATCGCATCTGCACAGTTGCCCACAGTAACCTCTGTAAACCCTATGGCTGCCAATCCTGGTGCAACAGTGACCCTAACAGGTACGAATTTCAACACCACACCCGCCAACAATATCGTGTACTTTGGTGCTACCCGTGCTACGGTGACAGCCGCTAGCACTACTACGCTTACGGCTACTGTGCCTAATGGCGCTACTTACAATCAGATATCTGTGAACAATACTGCCTCTGCCCTCACAGCTTATTCGCAATATCCATTTATACCCACTTTCGACAATAGTATTGTTTTTCCCGGCTCTTTCAACTTTGCCTCTCAGGTATCTTTTGCCGCTGGTGCAGAAGCTCGGGGCTTAGCTATAGGTGATATAGATGGGGATGGTAAACCAGATATAGCATTGACGAATGCAACTGGCGGAACTGTTTCAGTGTTCCGTAATACCAGCAGTAGTGGCAGTATTACTTCTGGCTCTTTTGCCTCTGTGGTTACATTTGCTGTTGGAGGTTTCCCAGTAAGTGTAAGTATATGTGATATGGATGGCGATGGGAAGCCAGAATTAGTTGTACCGAATTCAGGCTCTGCTACTGTTTCCGTGCTACGCAATACCAGCAGCAGTGGGAGCATAACATCTGGTTCATTTGCTTCTCACGTCACCTTTGCAATTGGAAGCAACCCACAAAACCTAGCCATAGGTGATGTAGATGGCGATGGCAAGCCAGATATAGTAGTGCCAAATATGAACTCCAATACTATTTCTGTATTGCGTAATACCAGTACAGTTGGCAGTATAACATCTGGCTCCTTTGCCACTCAGGTTACTTTTGCTACTGGTACCCAACCGTATAGCGCTGCCATAGGCGATATAGATGGGGACGGCAAGCCAGAAATTGCAGTAACGAATAGGGGATCTGCTACAGTTTCGGTATTCCGCAATACGAGTACTAGTGGTAGTATTACGTCTAGTTCTTTTGCTTCACAAGTTACATTTGCAACGGGTAGCTCGCCAAGAATTGTAGTCATTGGCGATATAGACGTTGATGGCAAACTCGAGTTAGTTGTGGCAAATGGTGCTTCTTCTTCTGTGTCCGTGCTTCGCAACACCAGCAGTAGTGGCAGTATTACGGCAGGTTCTTTTGCTTCACAAGTTACATTTGCAACAGGTAGCCAAACAGATGGCTTGGCTATCGGCAACCTTGACGGGGATGGCAGGCCCGACATAGCAGCGGTCAACCTTGCGTCTAATACGGTTTCAACGCTTCGTAACACCAGTACTACTGGTAGCATTACATCAGGGTCTTTTGCTACTCAGGTTACCTATTCAACTGGTACTCAACCATACAATGTAGCAATAGGCGATTTGGATGGAGATAACCTACCTGATATTGTTGCTACTAACTTTGCTGCATCTAGTATATCAGTAATAAGAAATAACCCCACTCTGCTAACCAAAATAACCTCTGTTAATCCTACTGCTGCCAACCCGGGTGCAACGATTACCCTAACAGGTATCAATTTTAACACCACCCCAGCTAATAACATCGTATACTTTGGTGCTACCCGAGCTACGGTGACTGCGTCTGGCACTACTACGCTGACGGCTACTGTGCCAGTGGGTGCTACGTACAAAGAAGTATCTGTAAACAATACTGCAACTGCCCTTACAGGTTATTCGAAGTATCC
>JAIXSZ010000030.1 GCA_027484425.1 Sphingobacteriales bacterium | reverse complement strand
GGTGCGACTGTATCTGCTAATCCATCGAGTACTATTACCTATACAGTTACAGGCTCTGATGGTAGTGGGTGTAGTAATACAGCTACTAAAACTGTGTCTGTGAACGCTTTGCCTACAGTGTCGGCAGGTGCTGATGTTGCAATTTCTGCTGGTTCGTCTACAGGATTAACTGCCACAGGAGCCGTAACTTACACTTGGAGTCCTGCTACTAACTTGTCAGCTACTACTGGTGCTACAGTAACTGCCAATCCATCAAGTACTATTACTTATACAGTAACAGGTACAGATGGTAGTGGTTGTATTAATACTGCTTCGAAAACGGTTTCAGTTAATGGATTGCCCACTATAGCGGGCAGCACCGGCTGCATAGGTAGTGTGCTTACGCTTAGCAGCACCTCCCAGCCCACAAGTATAATATGGCAGCAGGCAGGCGTAGGTGTCAGTACGGTAACACCTACCTATGCATCTAGCGCAACCACGGTAGCTGGTAATGGTACTTTCGGCTCTGGTGCTAACCAGTTTAAGAACCCGAGAGGAGTCTATGTGGACGCGGGTGGTAATATCTATGTGGCGGATGCAGGAAATCACCGTATCCAGAAATGGGCGCCTGGTGCTACCAGCGGCACTACGGTAGCCGGCACGGGTAGCCTCGGCTCGGGCGCAAACCAGTTTAATTCCCCGTTTGGCGTCTGTGTGGATGCGGGCGGCAATATCTATGTGGCTGATGCAATTAATAGCCGTATTCAGAAATGGGCGCCCGGCGCTACGAGCGGCACTACAGTAGCCGGTATTACGGGTTCATTTGGTTCAGGTGCTAACCAGTTGGATCGACCTTTTGGCTTCTATGTGGATGCCAGTGGCAATATCTTTGTGGCGGATTTTTATAATCACCGTATCCAGAAGTGGGCGCCTGGTGCTACCAGCGGCACTACGGTAGCCGGTATAACAGGTTCAGTCGGCTCGGGCGCTAACCAGCTTAGTTTTCCGACTGGCGTCTATGTAGATGCAAGCGGCAATATCTATGTGGCGGATCGAGGTAATGTGCGAATTCAGAAATGGGCGCCCGGTGCTACCAGCGGTACTACGGTGGCTGGTATTACGGGTTCATCTGGCTCCGGTGCTAATCAGTTTGATAGTCCGAATAGCGTCTATGTAGATGCGGCCGGCAATATCTATGTGGCGGATCAAGGTAATCAGCGTATCCAGAAATGGGCGCCCGGTGCTACCAGCGGCACTACGGTAGCCGGCATTACGGGATCATACGGCTCTGGCAGTAGCGAGCTTGGTAACCCGGCTGGAGTGTATTTGGATGCGGGCGGTAATATCTATGTGGCGGATCAAGACAATAACAGGATACAGCAATTTGCAGCGTCTATTGTAAATACCTATACGGCTGCCACGGCAGGCAGCTATGCTGCCGTAGTAACCACCCAGGCGGGGGCAGTAACTACCAATACGGTAACGGTGAATGCGCCACCTTCTGTATCGGCAGGTAGTAATGTGGCCATATGTACTGGTTCCTCTACGGGTTTAACTGCTACAGGAGGTGCTACTTACAGTTGGAGCCCTGCTACTAACTTGTCGTCTACAACTGGTGCTACAGTATCTGCCAATCCATCAAGTACTATTACTTATACTGTAACTGGTACAGATGGTAATGGTTGTAGCAATACCGCTACAAAAACGGTGTCAGTGAATGCTTCGCCGACAGTTTCTGCGGGTAGTAATGTGACTATATGTAATGGTACTTCTACCAATTTAACCGCTACAGGTGCAGTTAATTATTCATGGAGTCCAGGTACTGGGTTGTCGGCTACTACTGGTGGTACAGTATCTGCTAATCCATCGAGTACAATTACCTATACAGTTACAGGCTCTGATGGTAGTGGTTGTAGTAATACTGCTACTAAAACTGTGTCTGTGAATGCTTTGCCTACAGTGTCTGCGGGTACAGATGTGGCGATATGTATTGGTGGTTCTACCAATTTAACCGCTACAGGTGCAATGGATTATACATGGAGTCCTGGTACTAGCTTGTCGGCTACTACTGGTGCGACTGTTTCAGCCAATCCATCGAGTACTATTACTTATACTGTAACTGGTACAGATGGTAATGGCTGTGTGAATACGGCTACCAAAACTGTTTCAGTTAATGCAACCCTTGCTGTATCTGCAGGTAGTAACGTGGCGATATGTATTGGTAGTTCCACCAATATTACAGCTACAGGTGCAGTTGATTATTCATGGAGCCCTGCTACCGGATTGTCGGCTACCACTGGTGCGACAGTATCTGCTAATCCATCAAGTACTATTACCTATACTGTAACTGGTTCAGACGGTACTGGTTGTAGTAATACTGCTACAAAAACTGTGTCAGTGAATGCTTTGCCTACAGTATCTGCAGGTAGTAGTGTGGCGATATGTCTTGGTAGTTCTACCAATTTAACCGCTACAGGTGCAGTTAATTATTCATGGAGTCCAGGTACTGGGTTGTCGGCTACTACTGGTGCGACTGTTACAGCTAATCCATCGAGTACTATTACTTACACTGTAACTGGTACTGATGGTAATGGTTGTGTGAATACGGCTTCGAAAACGGTATCTGTCAATGCTTCATCTGCTGTTTCCGCGGGTAGTAATATAGGTATATGTATTGGTGACTCTACCGAGATAACTGCTACAGGAG
>JAIXSZ010000073.1 GCA_027484425.1 Sphingobacteriales bacterium | reverse complement strand
TTTTATTGCGGATTGCCCTGCCTGTTATTGATGCCACAGATATTTCCAACACTTGGCAAAAAGCTAAAAATTTTCTTTGTTGTTTTCTTACTTATATGGTTGTTGCCAGTATTTTTCCCCTATTTCAGGTATGCTTATTGGATGTTTACGGGCGATTATTATCGCGCTTACTCAATAGCTGTGGTAGCTTTTGTGATGTACTATGCATTGATGGCGCTCGACAAAATTGTTACTGAACGCAAAGTGCATCTTATAACGCTGATAGTGACATTGGTGATATTGTTGCTTTTGCTCAATTATCCGTTTTTTCCGGATGGTGATATTAAAAACTCTCCAGTATATACTTTCGTCACATTTATGTTGTTGGTATATGCAGGGTTATTGTATTTTATTGGTAAACCCGATAGTGCATCATATCTAAAATATATTTTCATTGGCGCAATAGCTATGGAGTCAATGTACTTATCTGGTGTTTCTGTAAATGAAAGAGATCCGGTGACAGTAGCTGAGCTCTCGGAAAAAGTAGGGTATAACGACTACACTATGGATGTGCTACAAAAGCTAAATTCTACAGATAAATCCTTTTTTAGAATAGATAAGAGTTACGCCTCTTCACCTGCCATACACTATTCGCTTAATGATGCTATGGCACAGGGATACAGGAGTACGAGCAGTTATAATCCGTTTAATCAGCTGTACTACATACGCTATTTGCAACTGATGGGAGCCTCAGATAAAAATAATGAACAAGATTCGCGCTGGGCGAGAGGACTACTAGGCAGACCAATATTGGAATCTGCAAATAGAGTAAAGTATCTGCTTGCTAAAAATGAAGTAATGCCGATTTGGCGAATGCTAGGTGACTCTATAGCTACAGTAGGTGATGTTCGTGTTTTTAAGAATAAATTTCTTCTGCCTTTCGGTTACACTTATGACAAATACATACGTGAAAGTGTGTTTGCGAAGTTGTCAAATACTCAAAAAGATTTTGTGACACTGAAGGCTTGTGTAGTGGCTGACGAAGATGTAAGCAAAGTAAAGGGGCTAACAGAATTTAATTTAGCAGATACAGTTGCTGAGAGCCTGTTTACGTTTGATAGTTACAAACAAGGAGTCGATGAACTGGGCAAAGACAGTATGATAACAGACAAATGGGATGATACGCGCATAGCTGGAAGGATCAACGTGAGCGGTGATAAAATGATGTACCTGTCAGTGCCCTATGACGAGGGTTGGAAACTGAAGGTAGATGGCAAAGAACAGCAAAAGCAGGTGGTGTTTGCCGGTATGACAGGCATTATGCTTCCCAAGGGACAGCATACCATAGAGATGGTGTTTGGGTTGCGGTATGTTAACAAGGGGTTAATCCTTATGTTGATTGGGTTGTTGGCATATGCTGGTTTGTTGTTGATATCCCGTAATAAAACCACTCTTAAACCAGCAGATACTGCTGAATAATACTATAATACGTACTTTTACCATGTTGTAGAAAAACGAAAAGAATAAATCATGCAATATGATTTGTTCTTTTCGTTTTTCTGCGGTAGAAAATATTTGAAACATCACATGGTGTTTTTTGTTTTTTTCATGTAAAAATTACAGCGCTGATAAGTGTGATTTATTTATTCAACATTCCTATGAGGTTTTTATTTTTATTTATTTGTCTGATAGTAAATTATAATGATGTACATGCACAGCTGGAGAAGCCAGCTATGCCCAATCCCAAACAACTGGCTGCCGAAAAGGCAAAGGCTACAAAGGGTGGAGCAGAAGAGATGTACAAAATGGGCATGTACTATCACTACGGTGTAGGTGTGGTTAAAAATCCTACTACTGCCAAACAATGGCTCACTAAAGCAGCGACTAAAAATAATGTACCAGCTATGCTGGCATTGAGCGAGATGTACGCATCCGGAGCAGGAGTGATAAAAGATCCTGTGCAAACGGTAGAATGGTTGAAAAAAGCTGCTAACAAAAACAGTACAATTGCCGCCTATAGACTCGGTGAGTTGTATGAGGAAGGGGAAGGTGTGCCAGAAAGTATGACTGAAGCTATAAAATGGTATAAGGTAGCGGCAGATAATGGTGATGCAGACGCAATGATAGCATTGGGTTTTGCTTATTCGGATGGTGATGGAGTGACAGCAGATAGAGATGCTGGTTATCAGTGGCTGCTAAAGGCTGCAAATGCTGGATCGGCAGACGCTATGCGCTATCTGGGCGATTATTTTGCTCAGGCAGATATGGGAAATGATTGTGTGAAAGCGGTAAACTGGTATATGAAAGCAGTGGATGCAGGTGACAGCACTTCTGTGAAGCCAGTGGGAGTGATAACCATGAAAGGTGAATGTGAAGGGCTAGATAAGGCAGCCATTGCGAAGTGGATGGAGCGATATGCGCTAGCACATTACCCTGATGCGGGATTCTATATGGGAGGTTTTTACATAGTGGGGGTAGGTGTACCCAAAGACCCTGAGGCAGGAATGGATATGTTGATAAAGGATAGAGAGCATGGAAAATTTGGTTTGGTGCAAAGGAATTTTTCAACCAACAATCTTTTTACCTTGTACAATTCGGGCAGTTTGGATGCCGCCCAACAAAAAAAGTTGTTGAAATGGTTTGAGACCTTCTCTGTGAAGACTAATGACGATGAAATGATGGCGGTGGTAGCCAACATTTATATAAACAAGGAAGCAGCGAGTGGTAACGACTATAGAGCAGGACTAGACTGGGCAATGAAGTCGGCAGATAAGGGTAATAGAGTGGGTTGCTTTTGGGTAGGCTTTGTGTATGCTAAGGGCTTGGGAGATATAAAACAGAATGATACCAAAGCTTTTACCTGGATGCTGAAAGCGGCACAAAAAGGTGATAAAGATGCCATGAAAATGGTGGGTAGTTTTTATGAGGCAGGCACAGGAACTGAACGCAATGTAGCTAAAGCAAAAGAATGGAAGGTACGATCTGAACAAGAAGAAGATTAAAAATAAGAGTTTTTTTTGACCCTATAATTTGTAAATAAGTTTATGAGAAAGAGTTTATTAGCATTGGCGTTGCTGGTGGCTGTGTTGCTATGTGATTCGGCATTTGCTACCACCCGCAAAGTGTATTTCGTTGGTAATAGTTACACCTACTACAACAATATGCCTGTAATGTTTAGAGATTTTGCCGCTGCAAAGGGTGATACTGTCGTGTATGGTATGTCTGCACCTGGTGGTTACACATTTTTGCAGCACTGTACTGATGCCACTACATTGGCGGGAATCGCATCACAAGCTTGGGATATAGTAGTACTACAAGAGCAGAGCCAGCGCCCTTCTTTTCCTCCGGCGCAAGTGGCTACAGATGTATATCCGTATGCAAGAAAGTTAGATAGTATTATCCATGCTAATGATAGCTGCACGCAAACCATGTTTATGATGACATGGGGCAGGCGTAATGGCGATGTAATGAATTGTGGTGTATATCCGGTAGTGTGTACTTATGCAGGAATGCAAGGGAGATTAAGAGAGAGCTACTTGCAGATGACGCAAGACAACAATGCAGTTGTAGCTCCTATGGGTGCTGCCTGGAAGATAGTGATAGATAGCTTTCCGTCTATAGATTTATATGTAACAGACAGTTCACATCCATCCTTGGCTGGGTCTTATTTGCAGGCATGTATTATGTATGCATCGGTGTTTCATAGTCCTGCAAGAGGCTGCACGTATACAGGAGGCCTTACCAGTACTGTGGCTACTACACTGCAGAGGATTGCTGATAAAGTGGTGCTAGATAGCCTAGAACAATGGCAGCAATATGGTCACTATCCGTATGCTGCCTATACACATGCGCACACTGCAGCTAGCACTGTTTCGTTCAGTAGTCAAGCTGAGCGTGCCGACAGATATTTATGGATGTTTGGAGATGGTACCACCGATACGGCCGCTAATCCTACCCATGTGTATACTGCAAGTGGAGTGTATAATGTGAGGTTGGAGGCTATTACTGATTGTTTTACAAATGTGGCTAAAGATACAGTTCATATAGGCATTACTACCGATGTGCAAGTAGTTCAATTGCCTTGTCAGTTGCAGCTGCAAGTGAGTGGTGCAATGGTTTCTTTTGGTATTCCACAGGGTGAAGGAAACTACACAATAGAAGTATACAACTTAAGTGGCATTAAGGTGGGAGACTACCATAATTGTAACGGAGTAGTAAGAGATAATTATGCTCCGGGTATGTATTTTTACAGAGCTTATAATTCTGGTTCTGTCATTGCTGCTAGAGGTAGGTTTGTAGTCCAGTAATCCTTTAAATAAATTGAGAGTAACAACCGGTTGAAGTATTCAGCCGGTTTTTTTGTGGGGTAATTTGGCGGTTTTTCTGCTGTACTTTTGCATTATGGCAAACTTACTGATCAACGAACAAAGTCCTTATTTGCTGCAGCATGCACACAACCCTGTAGAATGGTATCCCTGGGGCGATGAAGCGTTTAAGATGGCTGCTGCGCAAAATAAACCTGTACTGGTGAGTATTGGCTATGCTGCCTGTCATTGGTGTCATGTAATGGAGCGAGAAAGCTTTGAAGATGCTGAGGTAGCTGCATACATGAACAAGCATTTTGTGTGTATTAAGGTGGACAGAGAAGAACACCCTGATGTAGACCACCTGTACATGGATGCCGTGCAGGCAATAAGCGGAAGTGGAGGATGGCCACTGAATGTCTTTGTGACGCCAGACAGAGCCCCTTTTTATGGCGGCACCTATTTTCCTCCTCGCCCTGCCTACAGCAGAGCATCATGGTCGCAGGTATTGCAACGCATGAATGAGATATGGCACAAGCAACAAGATGAGGTGGCCTTGCAAGCCACACAGATGTTGCAGCACTTGAGGCAGGCATCTATGCGTACTACTCAATCTGCAGGTAAAGACCCAGATGCGAGTGTGTGCGATACAATCACAGAATCTTTGCTAAAGCAGGCTGATACTGAGTTTGGTGGTTTTGGGAATGCGCCTAAATTTCCGGGCACAATGGCCATTAGTTATTTGTTGGAATACTACCACTACACCAGCAACGAAGCAGCGCTGAAACATGCCTTACGAAGCCTTGATGCAATGATAGATGGGGGTATATATGACCAAGTAGGTGGTGGTTTTTCTAGGTATGCTACTGATAGGAATTGGTTGGTTCCGCACTTTGAAAAAATGCTTTACGACAATGCCTTACTAATCATGAGCCTATGCGATGCATATAGCATCACAAAAGAAGAGCGCTATAGAAAAATAATTCAGGAAACGGTAGATTTCGTGAACAGAGAGTTGCTACATACAGAAGGTGGGTTTTATTGTGCCATTGATGCTGATAGCGAAGGGGTAGAGGGTAAATTCTACACATGGACTTGGGAAGAATGGCTGGAGTTATCTGGAGATATTGATGGAGTGGCAGCAATGTATTTTGGGGTGAGAGAAGGTGGAAACTGGGAGCACACCAACATATTGCACGTAGCTACTGATGTTAATAAAATTGCAGCCCAAACTGGGAAAGAAGAGCAGGAGATAATGTCGATAATACAGTCAGTTGCTGATAGGCTTTATACTGCAAGAGCTAAAAAAATAAGACCTATTACAGACGATAAATGTCTGCTGGCGTGGAATGCACTTATGAATACTGCATTAAGTAAAGCAGGTAATGTATTGGGTATGAGTGCATACATCGCACAGGCGGAAAGTCATGCAGCCTGGATGCTGAAGTCATACAATGCCGAAGGAAACCTACTGCACACTTGGAAAAATGGAACAGCAAAAATACCTGCAAAACTAGATGATTATGCCTACCTTATTCAAGCACTTATACAGTTATCAGCAGTAAGTAGTAATAACGAGTGGTTACTTACAGCAACGAAATTGACAGCAAAGGTTATTGATGATTTTGGAAGGGAAGATGGTATGTTTTATTACACTCCAATAGGGCAAACAGACATACCAGTAAGAAAAGTAGACCTTTATGATGGAGCGACACCATCTGCCAATTCTGTGATGGCGAGTAACTTGAGATTAGGGGGTATGTGCTTGGAAAATGCTGAATGGATATCGCGTGCTCATAGTATGGTAGCGGCAGTAGCAGAAACGGCTGCTAGGTATGCTTATTCGTTTTCAAATTGGGGTATACAGTTGCAAAGACAAGTGATAGGAATGAGGACTGTAGTGTGTCAGGGAAGTGGATGTGGTGCCGCAGCAGCTGAATTGAGACAGAAATTTGAGCCACACGCTATTGTACTCACTTGTGAAAAAGAAATATCCGATTTGCCGGTTCTCGAAAAAAAAGTTTTTGACAGTAATTTGTATATATTTGTTTGCTCGGAACAGGACTGCTTATTGCCTGTGAACAGCGTTGGAGAAGCCTTTAACCTAATAAAACATTAGAAAACTTTGTTAAAAATGAGACGTATTTCAAATTATGTAAGGTTTGAATGTTTGACATTTTTTCTCTGAAACTTGCATTTTTCGAAAAAACTTTGAATATTGTGCATCGGTTTTGTGTAGTAGGTAAGAAAGGGGTAAATAATTAGTTGCAAAAATTGCAAAAACAATAGACAGTAGTATGAAAAAAACTTCCCTGAAGGTCTCGGCTTTGGCATTGTTAGCGCTTGCTGCAAGCTGTGGAAATCCAGGCTCCAACGGCCAGCTTGTAGGTGATCAGTCAAGAATGAACTACAAACCACCTATGCCAATAGGTATGATGTTCGTTCCGTCTGGTTCCTTTAAAATGGGTGCCAGCGATGAGGATATACGCGGCAGAAACGATGCCAGTGTACATACAGTACAGATGGTTGGCTTTTACATGGATGCTACAGAGATTTCAAACCAGGAATACCGCCAGTTTACAAATTGGGTAAGAGATTCAATAGCTAATACATTGCTGGGTAATTTCAAAGATAATCCAGATGGTAGTCAGCGAGTGGATTATAAACGAATCAACTGGAGAGACCCTGAACTTCAGGATCAGTTGGCTTCAATGTATGTTCCTGCAGAGCAGTCTGGTTGGGGACGCAAAGAAATAGATGCGTCTAAACTTGTTTACACTTACAAAACTTTCGATTATGCTGCAGCCGTTCAAAATCAGAACGACTCTCGCGATAAGTATGTAAAGATTAACGACGTAAAAAGTTATCCCGATACCACAGTTTGGATTCGTCAGTTTAATTATGCTTTCAATGAGCCTATAGCAATGCAGTATTTCTGGTTTGCTGGTTTCAATCGTTATCCTGTTGTAGGTATAACACACAAGCAAGCTACTGCTTTTTGTAACTGGAGAACTGACATGTGGGTAGCTGAGCGCGAAAAAGCTAGACTTTATACTGAAGGTCGTTTTAGATTACCTACAGAACAAGAGTGGGAGTGGGCAGCACGTGGAGGTCGCAATCAGTCTCCTTATCCATGGGGTGGTCCTTACATCATCAATAAAAAAGGTTGTTACCTAGCTAACTTTAAGCCTCTACGCGGTAATTATGCAGCAGATGGTGGATTGTATACTGTACCTGTTGATTGGTATGCTGCAAACGACTACGGTTTGAAAAATATGTCTGGTAACGTTTCTGAGTGGACAGCATCAGCTTATTATGGTGGTTCTTACAATCAAATGGCTGATATCAATCCAAATGTTGTTCACAATGCCAAAGAAAGCGAGCCTTTGTTTATGAAGCGCAAGGTTGTTCGTGGTGGAAGCTGGAGAGATGTTTCTTACTACTTGCAAGTTGGTACACGTGACTTTGAATTTGAAGATACCGCAAAAGCGTACATTGGATTCCGTTGTATCTATACACAAGTTGCTCCTGCATTGACCAACAGAAGACCCATCAGATAATCAAGTAACACTCAATACTCTATAATAATTAACTGAAAAGAAAAAAAACTGATAAAATGAATGCAATAACATTGTTTTTTGAAACTGACAAAGGAAAATATGTCAAAAACCTTATCATTGGTCTTGGTGCATCTGTAGTATTGTTGGGTGCACTTTTCAAAATCCAGCACTGGCCCGGTGGTAGTATCATGCTTACTGCAGGTATGTCAGTGGAAGCATTCATTTTTGCGATGCTGGGTCTGCTTCCACCACATGCTGATTATTATTGGGAGCGTTTTTACCCAGATATCACTAAAAATCCACACGTAGAAGCGCACGAAAAAAACCTAGCTGCTGTAGGTGCTAAAAAATTGGATTCAAAAGAATCTGCTGCAAAATCTCTTGATAAAATGATGGAGGAAGCAAACATTACACCAGCTGCTATCAAGCGATTGGGCGATAATTTCCAGCGCTTTGGTAATACTGTAGAACAAATGAAAGATATCACAGAAGTTACCTCAGCTACTGGTGCTTATTCACAGAGCGCACGTGATGCAGCAGATGCATTGGGCAAAATGAAAGATACTTTTGTAGGTGCTACCAAAACAATGGGTGCTTTCAACTCTGCAGCAGATGATACGATGAAGTTCCACGATCAAGTTAAAACCTTGTCTAAGAACTTGGGTACTTTGAACCAGATATATGAAGTAGAACTTACAGACGCTAACAATCACCTGAAAGCAATGAATAAGTTTTACAGCAATCTGGTGAATGCATCTGATGCTATGGCTTCAAGTGCTAAAGATGCCACTAACACTAAAGATCAAATTGCGTTGTTGTCTAAGAACCTGACAAGCCTCAACCAGATCTATGGTAATATGCTTTCTGCTATGCAGGGTCGCTAATTACTAAATAAGGAACTAACTAAATTACTAACTAATAGTAAAAGATAAATAATGTCTATACCTAAAGAGCCGCGACAGTTAATGATCAACCTGATGTATTTGGTGTTGACAGCCCTGTTGGCCCTAAATGTATCAAACGAAATTCTCAACGCCTTCAAAACGTTGAGTACTAGTATCGATAAGTCTAATGAATCAATAGAGCAGAAGACCAACGAGATATATGCTGCAATATTGGAAAATGAAAAAGCCCCTGGTCAGGCTGACAAAGTAAAACCTTTCCGCATAAAAGCGGATGAAGTGGTAAAGCGCTCTGATGAGATGGTGAAATACCTGAATGATTGGAAGCGTAGAATAGTAATGGAAGCAGGTGGCTACTCTGAAACAGATAGCACTATGCCTAGTAAAATGGATAACATTGATGCTACCACACTTTTGCTTGTTGAAAAACATGGTGGGGATACTTTGAAAGAAAAGATTCTCGAAATGAGAAAATTTCTTTTGAGTCAGGTAAGCCCAGCTGACACACAATCAATGAGTAAGACAATGCCGCTGAACATAACACCTGCTGTTAGAAATGATCATAATCCGAGAGCTGATTGGAGTATAGAAAATTTCGAGCACATGCCAGCGGTAGCTGCTATGGCATTGTTCTCTAAATTTCAGAACGACGTACGCAGTAGTCAGGCTTTGGTAATCAAACAATTGTTTGAAGACGCCCACTTAACGGATATCAAATTTGATACTATTGCTGCTGTTGCTGTTCCCAAAACAAGTTACGCATTGGAAGGGGATAAAATTGAAGCATCCATACTACTAGCGGCATTTAATAAGGCAAATAAGCCCGAAGTAAAAGGTATGTCTGGTGGTGGTTCTACTAAGCCTGCTGTAAATGGGGTAGTTCCTTGGGAAACTGTTGCGAAAGGCACTGGTATGCAGACCATAAAAGGGCAAATAGTGCTGCAGACTGAACGCGGTCCAATTCAAAGAGAGTGGAAATTTGAGTATATGGTTGGTACTACTGGTGCATCATTACAGTTCGATAAGATGAATGTGTTCTATATCGGTGTAGACAACCCTGTTACTGTAGCCGCTGCTGGTTATTCAGTAGAAGATGTATCTATAGAAGTGCCAGATGCCACTATCAGAGATTCATCTGCAAAAGGTCACTACAACATTAGAGTATCGAAAGTTGGAAAATTGCAAGTGGTTATCAAAGCTAAAACTAAAGAGGGTGCAGTAAAGCCAGTAGGTGGTATGGAAGTACGTGTAAAACGTATACCAGATCCAGTAGCTAGTGTTGCTAAAGTATCTAGTGGTATCATGAGTGCAGCTACCTTCCGCAATCAGGTTGCACCTGCTGCAATATTGGATAACTTTGACTTTGATGCAAAATTTAAGATCATTTCGTTCAATTTCAGTATGCTACCAAAGGGTAGGGACTTCATGGGGCCTTTTTCTGCGGAAAATCGTACAATAGGTACACGTTTCTCTGAAAATAAAGAAATTGTAAAAACTATGCAATTGGCAAGACCTGGTGACAAAGTATTTATTGAAATGATTAAAGCTATAGGTCCTGACGGTCAGGTTAGAACTTTGAACCCTATAATATTGTCTTTAAATTAATTAACTTAGTACAAAATTACAGAAGGATATGACCATTCTGAAATCATACAAACTTACATTGGCTGCAGTGCTTGCTTTCTGCGGAAGTGTAGCTTACGCACAAACTGGTACTACTGACCCAATGATTTCCGGTAGTGCTGCAGGGGTTAACAAAGATTGGCTTCCATCACGTACACCAGATGGTGCGTTTGACAGAATTCAACAGAAAGACAGACTAAGACAGCCTATACCATGGCAGTACATTCGCGAGTCTGACATTCTTTGGAAAAAAAGAGTTTGGCGTGAGATCGATACTCGTGAAAAACAGAACATTGGTTTCCGTTACTCGGGCGATGAGCACACTGGTGGTGGTATGTTTATTGAGGTACTAATTGATGCTATCAAAAAAGGTAAAATAGTAGCTTATGGTACATTTGATGACCGTTTCACAACTATTCTATCAAAAGAACAGTTGATGGAGAAGGTAGCTGGTAAGAAGGATACTCAGATAGTAATAGATCCTATTACTGGTGAGGAAACTCTTAAGGAAACAACTACCGATTTCAAACCTGAAACTATCACAAAATATAGAATCAAAGAGGACTGGATTTTTGATCGTAATGCTGGTCAAATGGTAGTTCGTATAGTAGGTATAGCGCCAGTACAGGATATCTATGGTGCTGATGATGGTATCTTCCGTGGGTCTCAGGCAATGTTCTGGTTGTATTATCCAGATATCAGAGGTTTGTTAGCAAACTATGAGGTGTTCAATCCACACAATGATATGTTCCGTACTACTTGGGATGAATTTTTCGAATCACGCATGTTCTCTAGCCGTATTACTAAAGTAAGTAACCCTTATGGTACACTTGTTGGTGCTAACGGTGAAAGTTTCGAAATGCATGGTTTGAATGCTATGGAATCTTTGTATGAAGGCAAAAAAGTGTCTGAAGAAATATTCAACAAGGAGCATGACATGTGGGTTTATTAATAGCCACCGTTATTTAGTTTGAGTTTTAATTTATAATAATCTTTACATAGTAATGCCCCCGTAGTTCGGGGGCATTTTTTTAGAAATAGTATACTTTGATAATAATTTTGTGCCGATGATAACTGTCGAAAAGCCTAAGTTAGAGGTTTGCCTTTCTCCCGCGTTACTACATTTGTATGATACTAAAGGTGCAGTAGTTGTGATAATAGATATTTTCAGAGCTACTTCTACTATCACTGCAGCCTTGCATAATGGTGCTTCAAAGGTGATACCAGTAGCAACGGTAGCTGAATGTATAGCCATTGGTGCATCGACCCCTAACAGTCTTACAGCTGGCGAGCGTGACGGTAAAGTTGCTGATGGCCTACAACATGGCAATTCTCCCTTGGAATATCCGGCTTCATTTATTAAGGGTAAAACGTTGGTACTCACTACAACCAATGGCACTCGACTATTGCATATGGTGAAAGATGCTGCTGAAATAGTGATTGGTTCTTTTCTTAATCTAACTGTTGTTTGTGATTATTTAATAGCGCAAAATAAAAACGTATTGTTAGGATGTGCTTCTTGGAAAGATAAGTATAACCTAGAAGATACGTTGTTTGCCGGTGCAGTGACAGATGCTGTACAAAATCATTTCAGTATTAATTGCGACGCTGCTAGATCAGCTAAGCACCTATATAAATCATCTGGTGGTTCTAATTTTATAGAGTTTCTCAAAGATAGTTCCCATTACAATAGGTTATCGGCATTTGGCCTTGAAGAGGACATGGCATACTGCGTTACGCCCGATTTGCATCCTGTAGTTCCTCGTTTGCAAGGCGATTCTATTATTGCCGGTTAATTGGTTAATTTTGCTATGCAGTACGCTTCTAGGCTAATGATTACAGCCTAGTTATGTTTGTGTGTAAACTATGCTACTAACAATATGATGCATTGATGCGCCAATTGTTAGATTGATATTTATGCCTTTACTCATCATTCTAATAGTCGAGTGTTTATGAAAATTTTTGTTAGTACTTTAATTGCTTTTATAGTCAGTTTTGCTTCCTATGCAGCACTTCCGCCCATCACTGGCACATTAAGTGTATGTGATGGTAGTGTTACTGCATTATCTAATCCGGTAGTAGGGGGTACATGGTCCAGCAGCGATGTTACTGTGGCTTTCGTAGGAGCAGCAACAGGTATTACAACTGGTATTAATCCAGGCACTGCGACGATTACATATACAGATGGTGTTGATTTCGCTACTGCAGTTGTGACAGTTAATCCTTTGCCAGCTACTATCACCGGTAGCCCTTTTTTATGTGCTGGTGTTTCTACTTCATTATCATCATCGACAATTGGAGGTATTTGGGCTTCTTCTAATCTTACTATTGCTACAGTAGGTACTGGCACAGGCATAGTTACAGGTATTTCAACGGGTACCGCTGCTATTAGCTATACTTTGCCAACGGGATGTTCGGAAATTATGGTGGTCACGGTAAATACTACTCCAGGGGCGATAAGTGGATCAGGGTTGATATGTGCTGGGTCTACTACTACTTATTCTGTTTCTGGTGGGGCTGGTGGCACCTGGAGTAGCTCCGCATCTGCTGTAGCTTCCGTTAGTGCAATCGGTGTTGTAACAGGTATGTCTGTAGGTACAGCAGTAATTACTTACAATGCAGGTTTTTGTGGGTTTTCTACGCGAATAGTTACTGTTAGTTCGGCTTGTGCTGGTACACCAGTTCCTGGAGGAGTTAGTGCAAGTTCTTCAACCGTTTGTAGTGGGACTCCGTTGGTACTGAATTTACCATCCTATACGGCAACCTGTGGTCATATTATTCAATGGCAATATTCACCAGATGGTCTTGCTTGGATAAATTTGCCAGGTGCAAACACGGTTCCTTACGTACATTATCCTACTGGCGCTTTTTATTATCGGTGTGGAATTACCTGTGCAAGTAGTGGCTCCACAGCATATTCGGGTCCAGTTTATGTAACGGTAAATTTTGCTATAGGTTCCCGCTCCATCATTTCAGCTCCATCCACTTCTTGTGCTGATGTTCATTTTTATGTAGCGGCGTGTGGTGTTTCCTCTGCATTTAGCGTTGTTACTCTTTTTGGAGATGGTACATCAGATACTTCTGCAATGTCTACCACCACGCTTAGCGAAGCGAACGTATACCATGCCTATAGTTTGCCCGGCACTTATACAGTGAAGCACATTCTTCGTTTATCAGGTGTTCCAGTGGACACTGTAAGTTTCAGTTACAACTATTTGTATTGCCGCACACTACCTATTAGTTTATATGTAGACAACAACACGAACTGTGTGTATGATGGTGGTGATGTTTTGAACACAAGTTCAGCTAGAATAAGGGTAGATTCTAGTGGTGTGCCAATAGATACATTGTCTGTTACTTCAGGCTTTTATTACAGAGCATTAGGAGGAGTTGGGACGGTATATGCGTTTCGTCCGTTGTCTGTAGACGGAGGTTTAGTGCCCTATTGCCCGTCAGCAGGCGTTATTTACGATACCATTTCGGCATTTACCAATACATACGTTACCAAAAGTTTTGGTCTTATTTGTGGTGCTACAACAACTTTTGATGTAAGTGTTGTTAGTAGTTCCTTGGCTAATGGCACTCGCCAAAGAGTTACTATGCAAGTAACTAATACAAGTTGTGTGTCTGTAATACCTGTAGTTACGCTTACACATAGCTCGATGTATAGCTTTCTGCCTACTACGTTTCCCGGGTTTATGACTTCTTTACTGCCTACTACAGTTGTGGGTAATACACTTACATGGAATCTGCCAGCAATGGCCCCCAATAGTAATAGATTAATAGAAGTATGGTTATCACGTCCGTCAACTATGGGGTTGCCTTTGATACCTGGAGACACGGTTGGTACTCATATTAACGTAAGTCCAATAACTGGTGATATAAATCCAGCCAACAATAATATTATTAGAAACGATACTGTACGTACATCTTACGATCCTAATGATATAGCTGTGGCTCCAGAAGGTTTTGTTTTGCCATGTACAAGGCTTACTTACACAGTTAGGTTTGAGAATATGGGAAATGATACCGCAAGAAATGTATCTATTTTAGATACACTTTCTGCTGCTGTTGACCCATCCTCGTTACAAATTGTATCCGCTTCTGATCCTATGTTTGTAACAATCATTAATGATGGTACATACAATATAGCTAAGTTTAATTTTCCCAATATCAATTTATTAGATAGCTCTCGTCATGGATTGAATAATGGAATGTTTGTATTTAGTGTTAATGCTCGAAACCCACTTACAGATGGTACTACTATATTAAATCGTGTTGGTATTTATTTTGATGAAAATCCAGCAGTGATGACTAACACTGTTGTGAACACAATAGGTATGGCACCCATTACAGGTCCTGACAACATATGCATGGGTTATCCTGATACATTATACAATCAAATGTCAGGTGGCATATGGGCTAGTAGTACTGCTGCTGTGGCTACAGTATCTGCTATTGGCATAGTGTCACCGTTGGTACCCGGTAGTAGTATCATAAGTTACACCGTAAGTAACAGTTGCACATCTCGTACTGCCATTAAAACAGTAACTGTAAACAATGTTGTGACTGATGGAGTAAGTATAACCGCATCTTCCGGAGATACAGCGTGTACAGGAGTGCCTGTGACATTCACAGCAACACCGTTGCTAGGTGGTGCAACACCCTATTACATGTGGCAATTAAATGGTACCACAACAGTGACAGGTGCTACTTATTCGTATTTACCTACTGCTGGAGATACAGTAATAGTTACACTAGCCAGCAGCGAAGTTTGCGCCATACCATCAATTGTGCGTGATACAATAGCCCTTACTGTTATTACATCTGCTCTGCCAGTAGCTAGTGTATCTGTTAGCCCAGGTGATACCTCATGTGCAGGCACACCTGTAACATTCAGCGTATCGCCCACGGCAGGTGGAGATTTACCAGGGTATAAGTGGTTTGTAAACGGAGCTCTAGTAAGTGGTGGTAGTAGTCATATATACGTACCTGCAACGGGGGACGTAGTATATTGTAGGATGGGCAGTAATTTTATTTGCAGGTTGGCAGATACAGTTAACAGTAGCCCTGTCACTATGACAGTTGATCCATTGTATGTGCCAATAATCAGCATCTCTGCCACCCCTGCGCTTACATTTGTATCAGGAACCTCGGTTACATTTACAGCCAGTACAACTGGCGCCGGACCCACTCCTTCTTATCAATGGACTGTAAATGATAGTATTATTGCAGGGGGGACAAATAGTACGTACACAGCTACTCATTTGTCAGATTATGACTCAGTTACCTGCAGAGTAACTGGTACAGGTGTTTGTAACGTTACCACTTACAATTCTGTTTTTGTAACTGTATTTCCAGTAGGTGTAGATGACATAAGTAGCCGCGCAGGACTTTACATTTTCCCAAATCCTAATAATGGCAATTTTAGAATAAAAGGATTAGCAATTAATGAAACGGTTAATCTTGCGATTAGAAATGTACTTGGGCAAATTGTATTCAGCAGTTCGATAGATAGGTCGAGATCGGATATAGATGAGGAGTTAATTCTGCCTCAGTCATTACCGTCAGGTATCTACCTATTAGACATAAAGCAAGGTGGCGAAAGAAATGTTATTAGGTTTAGACTAGATAGATAAAGCAGTAGATTGCAACATCGATAAGCATAAGCTGTATTTTTGAAAAGAACAAGATGTCGCCAATAACAGTTACAAAAGCTGATGAAATTATACTTCAAAACGCCGTTGACTATGGCGATGAAGAAGTTTCATTGTTGAATGCTGTTGGGCGAACACTAGCTGCTGATATTGCAGCGGATAGGGATATGCCGCCTTATAATAGGGTAACGATGGATGGTATAGCCATTAGTTATCAGGCATATGCTGCTGGTTTACGCAGTTTTAATATTTTGGGTACAATGGCCGCTGGTGATCAGCCTTTAGCTGTTAGTGATACTGATCAATGCATAGAAATAATGACTGGTTGTGTATTGCCTCCTGGCTTAGATACCATTATACGATACGAAGATGTAATTATTCAAGGTAACTATGCTACTATCAATACCGAGCAGGTAAAAATGGGCGCAAATGTACACTACAAAGGAGCTGACAAAAAAAATGGAGAAATAGTAGTAGCTAAAAATAGTTTGATAGATGGAGTAGTGATTAGCGTTGCAGCATCTGTCGGTTTGGTAAATATTAAAGTGAAAAAACTTCCCAAAGTCCTTGTAGTTTCAACCGGAGATGAGTTAGTGGATGTTCAGCAAATACCCTCTCCATACCAGATAAGAAGGTCTAACAGTTACTCGATAAAATCAACGTTAAAGAGTTTTGGCATTGAAGCTGATATGCTTCACCTTGATGATAATTTTGAATCCATTCAAACAGGGCTGTTTAATAGTGTAGATGCTTACGATGTAATTATAGTAAGTGGTGGCGTTTCGATGGGTAAGTTTGATTATATCCCCCAAGCATTGATAAGTGTAGGGTTGGAAAGATTGTTTCATAAAGTATTACAAAAACCTGGTAAGCCATTTTGGTTTGGGCAAGGTAGTAACAGAAAACTTACAGCTTTCGCCTTCCCCGGAAATCCAGTTTCATCTTTTTTGTGTTTGCACCGGTATTTTATACCTTGGTTATTGAAGTCGCTATCTATTGTCGATACTAGTTATTCTTTCGCAGTTTTAGAAAAGGACGTCATATTTTTACCTCAATTACAATATTTTTTGCAGGTTGTTGTTAGTATTAGCTACACAGGTCAGTTGATTGCGACTCCCGTTGAGGGAAATGGTTCTGGTGATTTTTCTAACTTAACTATTTCGAATGCTTTTATGGAGTTACCAGCAGAAAAGAATTATTTCAAAAAAGGTGAAGTTTATAAAGTAATACCCTTTAAAAAGATACTTTATCATGGGTGAATTCACACATATCGATCATACGGGCAAAGTGACAATGGTGGATGTAACAAACAAACAGGAAACCAGTAGAACAGCCAAAGCTATTAGTAAAATGTTTTTACCAGATGAAGTAATGATACACTTTGCAAATGGGGAAATAAATTCTACGAAAGGTGGAGTTTTCCAAACTGCAATAATTGCGGGTATTATGGCTGCCAAGAAAACGGGGGAACTAATCCCACTCTGTCACCCTTTGGGCTTAAACAACACCAATATTGATATAGTAGTAAGCAACAACAACGAGATAGAAATAACTTGCATAGCTACAGTTTTTGCAAGGACTGGTGTAGAGATGGAAGCATTGATGGGCGCTAGCATAGCAGCTTTAACTGTATATGATATGTGTAAAGCCATGAGTCATGATATAGTGATTAAAGAAACCAAACTACTAGAAAAAACGGGAGGGAAAAGTGACTATAGAGCAAAATGATATGTCGCCTTCAGTATATGGGTTAGTGTTGGCTGGAGGTAAGAGCGTAAGGATGGGGCAAGACAAAGGTGCAATTAAGTGGCATGGGGTTGAACAGCGTTATCACATGTATGGTTTGTTAACTAGTATTTGTGAGAAGGCGTATATTTCATGCAGATCAGCACAAAAAGCAGATATTTCAGATGATTACCCTACAATCTTTGATTCACATTCAGATTCTGGGCCAATGTTTGCATTATTATCTGCTTTCGAATTTCGTTCAGACGTTGCATGGCTGGTTGTTGCTTGCGATTTGCCGTTGTTAGACATTGCTACAATAAAGCAACTTTTGCAACACAGAAGGATATCAAGTATTGCTACCACTTTTCTAAGTCCACATGATGGTTTGCCTGAGCCATTGATAACAATATGGGAGCCAGATTCCTATCCTTTATTACAAAAGTATGGTATGGATGGATACAGATGTCCCCGCAAAGTTTTGATTCAAAATCAGGATAAAGTCAACGTATTAGATACAATAAATCCCAAGGCTTTGATGAATGCTAATACGCAGGAAGATGCTAGCTTGGTAAGAATTCTTCTTGGTAATTCATTAAGTTAATCTAGGTGATTTTAAATAATCCAAGTAATTGTATCTGATAATAAATATGTTTATTTGCTAGAAGTGGAAATTTGATATCGGTTTCTTCATTAGTTTATTGACTAAGCTGAATAAAATCCAGTAAATTATTTCATATTGCCCAACTCATTATGAATAATAGATGTCTTCATAGTATAGATTATACTTCCAATCTCCATATAGCATATAATTATCCTGTATTTGATATATTTTTTGGTAAGTTATTGGAGTCAATTTTTTTTATTACTTTTAACACTCGGGACAATAAATAAATAATTAAGTATGAGAAAACAATACCTGTTTTTGGCTTTCATCACAATACTGATTTGCGGAACAAATGGTTCCTTTGCACAGTTGGTTGGTACCAATTTGTTTCTTCAAGGCAGATATTTGGAGATTGGTCAGCTGAACAATGGATCATTTGGTGCATGTACGTCTATTGCTGGCTATCACCCTCACTCTCCCGGAGCTACAATAGGTTCGCCATTAGCAGAGGTATATGACTATGGTTTAGATGGTTGGACAGTAGGTACACCTCCATTCATGGGTGATTATACTTATCCAGGTAGTCCGTTTGAGGGATGGGAATTACAGATTGGACCTAATCGTACTCAGGCATTCCAACAGTGTCCTGGTGGTGTGTATTTCAATGGTGGTGCAGGTATAGGTCTTACAGGTGCTAACACAGGCTATTCAAATGTTGGTGGTCGTGTTACAGGTTTCTGGACAGGTAGTGCCTCAGGTGGTACAGTGCAGATTAGGAAAGAAACAAGAATAGATACCCTTGCATCCGCTGTTATTGTTACTACAGTTATACGCAACACTGCGGCTACTGCTACTGCGCCTATGTACTACATGCGCTCTTGCGACCCTGATAATGACCAATCATGGCCAGGTGGAGGATTTTTTACCAACAATACTATAGTGCATCAAAATGAAGATGCTCGTCACCGCGTTTTAGTAGCTTCCAGAGGAGCAGGTTATCCTGCTCAGTCTTATTTTGCATTAGGTACTAAAGATTGTCGTGCTCGTTGCTGTATTTATGATTCGTGGTGGTTAAGTTCTTCGATTGACTTAGGTACATTATGGGATTACTCTATGACTGGTGCTACATATGGACTTGGACAAACTAGAAACGGAGATATAGCTATTGCGCTTACATATAGATTGGGTAGCATACCTGCCGGTGACAGTACCATACTTTCTTATGCATACATTTTCAATGGTAATCTAGGTATAGACAGTGCTTTTCCTGATCCACGTATAGTAGTAAATGGCGTACCAAGAGTTTCATTCGCGCCACCAACCCCTAATTTCGATACGTTTGATGCATGTTTGTATCCAGGCATGACAACTCTACCTGTAAATATATTGAATGCAACTGATCGTGGTTGGAGTTGGAGCCGTTGGACATGGTCGCCTGGCGTAGGTTTGTCAAGCACTACAGGTGTAAATAACACCATCAACATTGCTGCACTGCCTCCAATGATCACTTATACGATAACTGGTACCGATAGTGCCACGGGTATGTTTTCTTGTCACAACAAAACTTTTTATCTGACGATACTTACCTGCAACGGAGCTGTGAGCAATAGCCCATGTGCTGGAGATACTTTATGGTTAAATGCCCCTGGAGATTCGTCGCTTGCCACTTACCAATGGTACGGTCCTGCACCATCCACCACAGTATTCTCTACTACACAGCGCACGTTCTTGTATCCTGCCACTACGGCTATGAATGGTGTGTATGCAGTGATAAAAACTGTGCCGGGTGGAGCAGATACATCATTCACTACTGTAACCGTAAATCATAAGCCAACTGTAACAGCATCGAGCAATGCTCCTTTGTGTATAGGCGCAGCAAATACCTTGTCGCTGACAGCAACAGTAGACTCACCTGTTATAGGTTATAGCTGGACGGCAACACCGCCACCATTTGTGTCGAGTATGCCTAATCCTACCATCCCTGGATTCTCTATTAGCGATACAGGTTTATATCAAGTAGTAGTTACAACTGTGCATGGCTGTAGAGATACGAGTTCGGTCCGAGT
>JAIXSZ010000044.1 GCA_027484425.1 Sphingobacteriales bacterium | reverse complement strand
CCAAAATCAAAGCATTCAGAGCAACGTCAAGAGGGGTAAGGGATATCAATTTCTTCCTATTAAGGGTAGCTAATATCTATGCCTAATATTTTTCATCCCCCAACTATTCAACTTGATCCACAAAGTGTTTTTATTTACTGCAATCTAGTAATAGAGAACTACAGATAACTACAAATAGCAGTGATTTGGTAACAGAGTCAGAATCCCTACGTCGCTGAATTACCTTTGTTCATCTCTATATTTTCAATTTACGCCAAGTTATGTCCATTTTTACTTCACACTAAACACACGCCAATTTTTCAAAATGGTTTGTGTTTAGAATTCCCTGAAGTAGTATTGTTATGGAGCAGTTAAGCTGTGTCATTATAGTCAACAACAATCCGAATGAGCTTGAAAAGTGCATTAAGTCTGTAAATGTGGTAAGCGACGAAATTATCGTTGTCACAAATACACATACTAATGTTCCATTAAAATTTGAGTATAAAGTGAAGTCGGTTACAGCCGAATCTAATAATGAAATGGATCAATACCTACTTGGCATATCGTTAGTTACAAACGAATTAGTGCTGTTGCTTAACTCTTCAGAACACCTTTCAATGGATTGCCAATTGTCACTAATTGATGTTAAACTTGCAAACAATTATTGGGCTTATTCCATTCCCGTCAGCTATACTATTGAGAATAAAATAGTAAATCTTTCGGCTTGGAAAAAGCGATATGAGATCCGTGTTTTCAACAAAAGTAAAGGGAAACTGAGATTACATAGAATGAGTTTAACATGGAAACCATTTAACGGGCTTGCAAAGAATAAAGTGTTAACGGGAGAAATCACATCTAAAAGATTCAATAAATTTTCAGAGTTCATTCACTTTGCCAAGCAACATTCTGAAATTAAAGCGCAATATTATCTGAGTAACAATAAACATACAAACTACGCCAAAATTCTTATTGCTCCATTTATTAAATTTATAGTAGAATATTTATTGAAAGGCGCAATTGCTAGTGGAATACAAGGATATAAGATATCAAAAATTGTAGCTATGTCAGAAAGTATTTTCCAGAAAAGAGTAATGGAGTTGCAAAAAGGCAAAACGAAATTATAGTACTTTAGAAGATTGTACGTATCATGAATAAAATATTTAAGGCGATTTCTATTCACATACTGGCTTGGGCAATGCTCTTGATGGTTCCATTTACATCAACGTATCAAGTCATTAGGTCTTTGGCTCCAGATACAAACCATACAACGTTTGCACCGATATTCGTCCTTAGTATCGTACTTATTGCTATTTTCTATTTCAATTATTTTATACTCATACCCAAATTTCTACTTGTTAGAAAGTACAAACAATACATTGCAGCGATTATCGCCACAGTTGCCATAACAATTGCGATTTCAGGACTGATATTCAACACATTAGGTGTCACTCCAGAAAATTTAGCAAATGCTAATCCAGTAATTCTTAAGATCAGCCCAATAGCAAGAGCAAACGCTTTTCTTATGTTTGTAGTGGCTTTTGTTACCTCTATTTCCATCTCATTGAATAATCAGTTGAAACAAACTGAAAAAGAAAAACTCTCTGCGCAGTTGTATTCTCTAAAATCTCAAATTAATCCTCACTTTCTATTTAATACGCTCAATAGTATTTACGCTACTGTTATTGACGCATCACCACAAACTGCAGATATGGTCGATAAGCTATCCGAAATGATGCGTTATACTATGAAAGAAAACCAGAATAACTTCGTACCCTTAGAAGAAGAACTTAATTATATTGGAAACTATATCGAGCTACAAAAGATTCGGATAGACGAACGCGTATGGCTTGCATATAATGTTGAAGGGGATCCTAGCACAATGGAAATTGCTCCAATGCTGCTAATACCATTTGTTGAAAATGCTTTCAAGCATGGAGTGAATGCCGAACAAGATAGTCGTATTGAGGTAAACATCAATAGCAAAGGTACAGAACTGCATTTAGCTGTCATTAATAACAAGGTTAATATCCAACTTGATATCAGCGAGCAAAGTGGTCTGGGGATAGCAAATACGAAACGACGGCTTGAACTTATCTATCCAAACAAACATCTATTGACAATAATTGAAAACGAAAAAGAATTCCGGGTATCACTTCACATCAATCTCGTATGATCAATGCAATAGCTATAGATGACGAACCTTTGGCTTTAAAAGTCATTCACTCACTCTGCGAGAGAGTTGAGTTTATTAATTTACAAAGATCGTTTACACAACCTTCAGAGGCTCTTAAGCACCTGCGAAAATTCCCTGCCGACCTTGTTTTTGTTGATATTCAAATGCCAACAATGACCGGTATTAGTCTTGTTAAAGCTATACAGCAAAATACAATGGTAATTTTTACCACCGCTTTCAGTAATTATGCGGTAGAAAGCTATGAGCTAAATGCAATTGACTACCTTTTAAAGCCGATCAATCATAAACGATTTCAAATTGCTTGTAATAAAGCACTAGAGTACTACAATCACATTCAGAAAAAGGACTCAGCAACAGAGAAGAACATATTTGTACGTGCAGATTTTAGCTTGGTTAAGATACCAGTTGGAGACATTTTATACATAGAGGGCCTGGCCGACTATCTGAAGATCTATATCAAATCCCGTAAGACAGTAGTAGCAAGGATGACCATGAAAGATATGATTGAAAAGCTCCCGACCAACGATTTTATTAGGGTCCATCGTAGTTTCATAATACCGAAAAACAGAATTCACTCTGTCCGAAACAACATTATCTATCTACCAGAATGTGAAATACCGATAGGCAAAACTTATGTTGAAGATTTCTTCCGCGGCTATAGTCCTGAGCTCTAGTTACCTTTCTTCGCCAATATCATAGCCTTCATCTCAATATTTTCTTGTTTGTCGAGCATTGGCTCACTTTTGCATCAAGTAATCGCTGAGCTATGCAATTTGCCAGTTGTAGGTGTTTATTCCTGGGTGTTCTTTTTTCTCTATGCCTTAATGTCAATGCGCAAACTGCAGACGACATTGTTGGTAAGTGGCAGAATAAAGATGATAAAACTTTCCGAATAGAAATATCCGCTTCAGTCAAAGACACATACATGGGAAATGTTATCAATGACAACTACCAAAATATAAACAGGGGAGTTGTGCTAAAAAAAATTGTATATGACAAGGAAACGAAGAAATACATAGGAAAGTTATCTCCTCCCAATTTGTCGTCGGAGATATTCGCTGAAATAATAATGATCAGCATCGGCGAACTTAAGATAACAATGCACAAATTCTTACTCACTAAGACTATATATTTAACTAGAATATAATGAAAGTCGTTTCAAATAATGCTCTTTGTTGCCTGATGCTCATCCTTTTTGCAGGATCATCGGCTAAGGCGCAACACTTATTTAATTCATTAGACTCCTTGGTCGACTATGTAAATCTGAAAAGCACTGTACTAAAGTCAGATGATATAAAGCTGGATCAGGCAAAAAAGGCTAAGCTCGCTGCATTGCTGGCAATACCCGATTTAAATGCTAACGTAGGGCTGAACGTTACAGACAACACCAAACTACCTGTAAGCGTTTTCCCGGCTGAAGCTTTCGGAGGTGCACCAGGGACTTATCGGGAGGTTCAGACTGGTATCCAGTACACCAATAACTTTAATCAGTATGCAGAGGTCAAACTAATAAATGCCAGTGGATGGCAGAGTTACAAACTGGCCAAAATAAATATCGCTACGACAAACATTGATAACAAGATATCTAAAAAGACATTGTACGAAAATGTAGCTACCTGTTACTACAACATTATCACATTACAGGCACAACAGTCATCAACCTCCGAAAACATAAAGGTATCTGACACAATACTCCAAATAGTAACAAATAAGTACGATGCGGGAATAGCCCGCCAACAAGATGTCAACGATGCGCAAGCTAGCTATATTAACGCCACTGAATCTATGAGGCAGATTCAGTCTGTTATCGCGTCACAATACCTAGCCCTTAAAATTCTTTGTGACTTACCAGAATCCGAAGATATACTCATCAGTGAATTACCTGGTAGGGGTAAAGGCGCTGAACCTATCCTTTCTATTAATGAGTTGAATTATATCAGTAGTTACAATAAACAACAATACGCAATGGCTTCATACAAGCAGTCAAAGCGAACGCTATTGCCAAGCCTGAATGCATTTGCGTCAAATAGCAATCAGCAATTTAGCGACAATTTCAGCCTATTTGACCAACGTATTAATTGGATCAACAGCAACTATATCGGGCTAAAGTTAAGCTGGCAAATACCAACTGCAAATACTATAGCACAGGTATCGAAAGCAAAATACGACTACTTGTTATCAGTCCAAAACACAGAACACCAGCGGCTTAAGTCAAATTTAGAGTTTGAGCAGCTCAAAATTGACTACAATAAGTCTGTATCACAATCCAATAGCAACAAGCAGGTGGCTATGTTACGGGCAGATACATATAGAAGAAACGTGGAGAACTACAGAGAGGGGATTATTTCGCTTGACAAACTACTTCTTTCTTACAACGAAATGGTCAATAGTAACTATACATCAATTTCAACGTCAGTTTCAGTTTTGCTGAACGAAGCTAAAATTAAAATATACAATACGATACGATGAATAAAACATCCGTAATAGCGGCTGCTTTTATAGCAGCGCTTACTTCCTGTGGTAAAAAGACAGAAGAAATCTCTCCTATAAAAAAAGATGTAACAGAACTTGTATTCGCATCTGGCTTTCTGGAAGCAGACAACACCTATGACCTGAAAGCTGAAGTAGATGGTTATCTAACAAAAATGGCATTTCATGAAGGTGATGATATCGTTTCTGGAACAGTACTGGCGACTGTGGATAACAGCGAGAATCTGTTTAACGATGAAAGTTCGAGGGCTCTTTACACAATAGCTGAAGCGAACACAAAAATGAATGCACCCGCTTTGCTGCAGGCAGAATCAGCATTACAACTTTCAGATGAGAAAAAAGAAATCGACTCTATCCAGTTTTCACGGTATAAAGTGCTTTATGAAAAGAACGCAGTTTCCAAAACTGAGTACGAGAATTACTTGTTGCAGTTTGCAACATCAAAGGCTAATAATCGATCAGCACGTGAAAACTATCGTTTGCTAAAGCAGCAAGCCGACCAGCAATTGATTAACAGCATTACGGCAAAAAAGATATATAGTTCACAATCGTCACGCAATTCCATTAAGGCCGTGGTTGGAGGAAGAATATATAAAAAACTCAAAGAGCCAGGAGACTTTGTAAGAAAAGGCGATGTAATTGCAACTATTGGAGACCCCAAATTCATTTATGCCAAAGTGAATATTGACGAAGGCAATATTGAAAGAATAAAAATAGGACAGGATGCAATCGTAAAACTTAACATCAGCAAAACGAAAACCTATAAAGGACGGGTATCTGAAATATCCCCCTCTTTCGACGAATCATCCCAATCATTCATTTGTAAAATTGTCCTGAGTGCGCCTATCGATTTTACAATTATAAAGACCCAACTTCAAGCCAATATAATTGTATCGGAAAACAAAAACGCATTACTTATTCCAAGGAAGTACATTGATTTTGGCGGCTATGTTCATGTTAAGGGTAAAAAGGAGAAAGTGAAGTTGGAAACAAAATTTGTGAGCAACGAATGGGTACAGGTATTAAGTGGAATTACTGAAAATACAGTATTGATAACAGACAATATCGCAGAAAATAAAACAGTAACATCAGAGGCAGGTGCACAAATTAGTAGCAATTAGAATTTCACAGCCTTGTCGTAAAAACTATCAGTTATTAAAATGACGTCCTTAAACTGAGTAAGAAGGATCTATACAGAATTATGAAAAGAAAGGCAAACGTAGAAATAGCCCTAACTCACATTGTAGCCAGAAGAAAACAAACCTTCACTGCTGCATTAGGTGTAACCATCGGAGTCGGAGTTTACTTGTTCATGAACTCATTATCTGCTGGCTTCTCAAAGTTCTCCAGAGGCGAGATATTTAAGAATAGTGCACATATAAAAATCTATAAGAACGATGAGATTTGCAGCCCGTTTATCCCAAATAGTAAGCAGGATAATGTCAATGTAATTGTAAACCCACAAATTACAACGCTCTCTAAAAAAATAATTGATCCCGAAAATTTACTTAACGTAGTAAAGAGCCAATCTTACGTCACTAACGCGATCTCTCAAGTATATTTCGACGCATTTTACAATAGAGGTAAGGCGCAAATTAGAGGCACAGGAAATGGTGTAAATATCATAGACTATGATGCCATGTTTAGCACCAGCAAGTATATGGTAGCGGGAAGCATCAACAACTTACAGGGCAACCTAAACGGCATAATCATAGGCAGCGGAATAGCCGAAAAGTTAAACTTAGGAATAAATGAGAACATCACTGTAAGCTCTTCCTTTGGCATAGTTAAAGTGATGAAGATCGTTGGAATCTTCACTACGGGCAATAGCCTGAATGACCAGTCAAGGTCCTACGTAAATATCGCTACAGCTCAGCAGTTCATCAAAGAAGGTCCATCCTACGTCAGTACGATTTTTGTCAATACGCCTAACGCAGATAGATCCGGGTATTATGCCGAACAACTTCAGCAGCTAACTGAATATACCGTAGAGGATTGGCAAACGACAAGTGCTGATTTATTAAGTGGAGACAAAACACGAAGTACCTTAATGAATTCCATATCCTTATCCATATTATTAATGACCGCATTTATCATCTACAATCTATTGAGTTCCACAATAATGCAAAAGATTAATGATATAGCTATACTAAAAGCAACTGGCTTTTCTGGAACGGATGTTATTAGTATTTTTTTAATGGAGGCTGTAATTATGGGATTAATAGGAACTATAATGGGAATGATTCTTGGAGCTGTTTTAATTTGGATGATGTCTGGTATATATATGGGTGGTCCTGTAGGTTATTTTCCTATAAGTTTTGAGCTTAGTTTATTTATTCAAAGTTTTGTTTTAGGTATTGTCATCACAACTTGTGCCGGTTACTTTCCAGCAAGAAATGCGGCGAATGTTGACCCAGTAGAAATATTTAGAAAATAATATAGGATGAACAACAGAGAAATAATATTACATACGAATAGTGTCGGGAAATACTTTTATGATCCAATAAAATTTAAAGCAATAGATGACATAAGTTTTGATGTTTACAAAGGCGAATTCTTAACGTTGGTTGGGAAAAGTGGCTCAGGAAAATCAACTCTATTATATTGTTTAAGCACTATGGATACTGCCTATGAGGGTGAATTGTACATCAAAGGTGAAAAGGTAACTGGGAAAAAGCCAAATGAATTGGCAAACATCCGAAACTGCACCATAGGGTTTATATTTCAGTTTCACTATTTGCTTCCTGAATTTTCGTGCTTAATGAACATCATGTTACCAGCATTAAAGTTGAACAAATATACCTATGAAGAAGTGGAGCAGAGAGCCTATGAAAAGATGAAACTTCTTGATATAGAGGATCAAGCACTAAAGCCAGCGAGTAAATTAAGCGGTGGTCAACAACAGAGAGTCGCCATTGCTCGGGCGCTAATAAATGACCCAGCTATTATCATGTGTGATGAACCAACTGGAAATTTAGATAGCAAAAACACGCAAATTGTTTTTGAAATATTCAACAGAATATGTCATGAACTAGGACAAACAATTATTGCAGTTACCCATGATCTCGACTTCGCAAAGGCAAGCGATAGAACTATCGAACTTGCAGATGGAAAAATTATATCTACTTATGAAAACAATTAAAGAATTGGCAGGTCGATTGATAATTATCAGATGGGCAATTCGGAAATTAAGAGTTGGAAATAGTGTTGGAAACCTTTAAAAATTACTTAGTATAAAGGCGCCATGATTGACAATGAATTATCTGAAAATCACCAAGACTAGTCACAGAAATTTGTACTTGGTAAGAGAATGAACTTTTCACTCAACTCACCCAGCATATTTATAGTACAGCCAGCAATAACAACTACAGTTGCGCAGCATTTATCGCAAAAAACCGTCCCTTCTTCTCATTAAATTTTGTATAAAAAGCAATTGCCCCATTTTTGTCTAAAATCAAATAAACAGTAATTTATGAATAGATTTCACATTTGCTTCTTCATTTTTTTTCTCCCTTCCTTCACCTTATTTGGACAATCGAAGTATACCATTAGTGGAACAATAAAAGACAAGAAAAATGGTGAAACACTTATAAATGTTTCCGCTAGTCTCTTAGAACAACCCAGTATTGGCACAGTTTGCAATGAATACGGGTTTTACTCTCTCACTCTACAAGAGGGCACCCACAAGATTATTTTTAGATTTATTGGTTATAAGTCCGACACAATAACTGTTGTTCTAAAGTCAGATATGAAGCTTGATCACACTATGTCGGCTGAAACATCAGTACTCAAAGAAGTAGTGATTAACTCAAAAAGAAAAGATGACAATGTTCGGAAGGCAGAAATGGGAGTCGAGCGACTAGATGTGAAAGAGATAGCAAAAATACCAGTGATTTTTGGCGAGAAAGACATTCTAAAAACAATTCAATTACTTCCAGGTGTAAAATCGGCAGGAGAGGGAAACAGCGGGTTCTTTGTAAGAGGTGGTGCTGCTGACCAGAATTTGATTTTACTAGACGAAGCACCAGTATATAATGCGTCACATCTTCTAGGCTTCTTCAGTACTTTCAACAGTGATGCATTAAAAGATGTTTCGATTATAAAAGGTAATAGTCCTGCTCAATATGGAGGCAGATTATCATCTGTTTTGGATGTAAAAATGAAAGAAGGTAACAGCCAAAAATACAATGTTACTGGCGGTATTGGACTTATTAGCAGCAGACTAAGTATTGAAGGCCCTATCCAAAATGACAAGTCGTCTTTTATGGTGTCAGGAAGGAGAACCTATGCAGATGTTTTTCTTAAAGCTACTGAAGACTTCAAAGATAATTCATTGTATTTCTATGACCTTAATGCAAAAGCAAACTATCGTTTCAATGATAAAAATAGGATTTTTATCTCTGGATACTTCGGCAAGGATGTGCTAGCATTCGGTGATAATTTTAAGATTGATTGGGGAAATACTACTGGCACCGTTAGATGGAATCACATAATTAATCCCAAACTGTTTTCGAATACATCACTTATATATAGCAACTATAATTACAACATTAAGCTTAATAGTGGCGGTACTGACTTTAACATCAATTCGCAAATAAAAGACTGGAACATAAAACAAGAATTTCAGTTCTTCCCAAGCACAAAAAATTCTTGGAGATTCGGATTTAACAGCATTTACCATACTATTACTCCCAACCGATTCGAAGGAGAAGGTATTAATAATGAAACCAAGCAAAGCCGATATTCTCTTGAGAATGCATTGTTTGTGAATAACACGATGAAGGTTAATGAGCGCTTCAATTTGGATTATGGATTAAGACTCTCGATGTATACAATACTTGGTGGGGATACTTACAATATTTTTGAAGACGGCAAGTTAAAAGACAGCGTTGTTCTATCCGCAGGAGAATTCGGAAAATCATATTATAACCTTGAGCCAAGATTGCAGTTCAGTTGGATGCTCAACGAGGTAAGCAGTATTAAAGGAGGTTATGCTAGAAATACACAGAGTTTACACCTGCTTAGTAATAGTACAAGTGCAAATCCGACCGATCAATGGATTGGCAATTCATACAATATAAAACCTGAGATAAGTGATCAGATAAGCGTTGGTTACTTCAAGAATTTTAATGACAACAAGTACCAATTCAGCGTTGAATCCTACTATAAAAACTTACAAAATCAAGTAGATTATAAAAATGGTGCTGATATAAATAGTGCCCCAGATATTGAAAGTGAACTGCTTTATGGAATAGGAAGAGCATATGGTGTTGAGTTATTGCTTAAGAAAACTGAGGGAAAATTTACCGGATGGATTGGCTATACGTTGTCGCGCACAGAAAGGAAGATTGACGGAATAAACAATAACGATTGGTATGTGGCAAAACAAGACAGAACTCATGATATATCAATTGTTGGTATGTACGAACTTACCCCACGTTGGTCGTTATCAGGACTTTTTGTATATAACACGGGTAATGCTGTTACTTTTCCGAGTGGAAAATACAATGTAGATGGAAACACTGTTTTCCTGTATACCGAAAGGAACGGTTATAGAATGCCCGCCTACCATAGAATGGATATCGGAGCAACTTATACAAAACCTCACAAAAAGCACTACGAATCTTCTTGGAACTTCAGTCTTTATAATTTGTATGGCAGAGAAAATGCATATACTATCACATTTGAAGACAACCCCAATGATCCTTCTAAAACCCGAGCAATACAGACGTCACTGTTTAGATGGGTTCCCAGCATTACTTACAATTTTAAATTCTAAATAAAATGCAGTATAAAAATTTCACAGTAATATCTCTGTTGCTATTGTCATCCTGTACGAAGGAAATAAATATCGACTTGAACTCAGCAGACAGCAAAATTGTAATTGAAGGCAACATCAGTAATGAAGTAGGGCCATATTATGTAAAGCTATCTAAAAGTGTGAATTTCAGCGAGTCTAACAATTACCCCCCTATTTCGAACGCTATTGTTGTTATCTCAGATAATGTAGGTACAATTGATACTTTGATGGAGACGGTTTCAGGTACCTATGCTACCCAAAAAACAGTAGGTATACCTGGTAATACCTACCAGCTAACTGTTTTTATTGACGGTAACAAGTACACCGCATCATCGAAGATGCCAATACCAGTAAAACTTGATAGTTTGAAGTTTAGTTCATTTTCTGGATTTGGCGGTGATGATAGTACTTATACAGTGATTCCTGTTTTTAAAGACCCAGAGATTTTGGGTAACAATTATCGATTTATTCAAACTGTAGATGGCAAGATTGATAAGTCATATATTATTTTCAACGACAATGCAACCAATGGCATTGTTAATCAGCGACCAATATTTAGTAATGATATTGATGTTAAAAAAAATTCAGAAGTAAAGGTAGAAATGCGCTGTGTAGACCCTGAAACCTACCTTTATTTCTATTCTTTGTCGCAGATTGCTGGTAATGGACCCGGCGGTGGAACTACCCCTGCAAATCCCCCAACAAATATCTCAGGTAATGTAATGGGCATATTTTCGGCTTATAGTACCCAAACAATAACACAGATTGCACCATGAAGATTTTTGTGAAAGTAATGGTCTATGTGTTTTTATTTGTATGCAAAACTGCTAGTTTTGGGCAAACCATATACAAAAGCAATTTGCCAAGCTCCAATTGTTATAACGAATTTATTTTTGATGAAAAAGTAAAAAATGCCAAAGGTATAATTGTGTTAGAATCAGGTGGACAAGATATCAAATCGTTTGCTACATCTAATAGATTCTTCCAATCAAATTTATTTTCGGATTACAACTTCTTATTTATAAATATCCTACATAGCGGAACAGTATCAAGTACGGATTGTATAGATGTTGCCATTAGGAGCGTTGCTAATACATATTCAATAAACCTTGCTGCTTTTTACCTTATCATACCAGAACCCTTAAATGGACTATCCATTCAAAGACCCCAAAATATAGAATATAAATTTAATGTCATACAAACGGTAGACAGTAATATTAAATCTTTTAAAGAGTTGTTAGATAGATCAACGGCAGGAGTTCCATACTACGTTATCAAGTCTGAAGAAAGTCTATACGACCGTTTTGAAATCAGAATGGCGAACTATAAAAAAAATATGGACATAGGTTTGTACTATGCACCAATATTTTTAACAGGTAATAAACTGTCGCTTGACTACAGTGCATTTGGAACTTATGGGCTAAGTCTAAAGAAAAATGTCGGACACCGGCATGCAATAAAACTAAATATTGGAGGTGCTTTAAAGAAGCCAGACCAGTCTGTGATACAGTCTAGCATACAGTCAAAAATGATGAGTGCTATCCAGAATGACGAAGACTCTATCTACATTGATGAATCGTTGAGTGGTCATGTAAATTTAGGAGCCGAATTGAGCTATAGATATTCGTTTAATTCACACAAGGCTTTCCGACCATATCTGGGCATAGGTATCGGTATAAATTCTATGACAATCATGAGCGGAAGAATTCAAGACACCATAGACGTAAGCGATATTGACATGAGCAATCCTTCATCCATACAAGATAAAATAGGTAGTCCAGATGAAGGAGGCGGAAATATTGTCAATTCAACAAAAGAATATCTCACACCAATGGTAGATATGGGCTTTGAATATCGGATGTCTCCTGGTGTAAAGTTTAATGCATCAATACCTTTTCGTTATTTTGTAGATAGATCTAAAACCAGCGATAATACTTTCTCATTTGGATTGAATTTCTCTTTAATGTTTACAATGAACCCAGGTAGATTACCGAAATTGAAAAAGTCAAAATAGATAAGAAGAAAACAATATATAGTTCTCATAATCATTCAACACAATAACAAAATTGTCATTTATGAATAACAATAACAAGCAAATATTGGGTATCCTTAAACCAACTCTGCTTTTCATTGCCATTTTCTTTATTTCCACAGGATTCGCTTACTTTTTTGTGGATTGGAACATTGAACCTAGTTACAATATTAAGTTTACTGGCGTTAAGTCAGAAGGAACTTTAAGTGGTTTAACAGGCAAAATAATCTTTTCCGATAATGACTTAGCGAATTCTTCAATCAACGTATCTGTGGATGTAAATTCCATTAAAACAGGAAACGATACAAAGGATAATCATGCTAAGGGAGCAGGTTGGTTAAATGCAGAAAAATATCCTAGAATTTCCTTTGTTTCAAAATCGTTTCAAAAAAAAGAAAATCAATTCTTAGTTATTGGCTTTCTTGAACTTCACGGAGTAAGAAAGGAAGTAACAATTCCATTTACATTCGACGAGACAAAATCAACACCAGAGTTCAAAGGGGACTTTGACTTAGACATGTCAGACTACGGAGTTAAAGGTGGGGGCATGGGATTCATGATGGATAAGAAAGTGAAAGTTCATTTAAGAATTCCAGTAGCGAAAAAGTAGTTATTTATGTTTCACACACCTCCGTAAGGACAGCTGAATACCTAACTAACGCATCTGAATAAAAACATTAAAGGGTTGTTTATTTGTGTATAGTGGGGTGTGTCATTTCAATAAAGCACATCTTTTCCATATTACTGATTGACCTATTCTCTATTATATTATTTTAGGATAGCGTTTAATACATAAGTTTAGGCATCTATAAACAGCACCCTTCAATTTAAACCTGAGCGCAACATTATAAATTTTCGCCAAACCATCCCATATTTGGTTCGACATTGCCCCTTTGGAGCCTACAAAAAGACATACAAATGGATGTCTTTTTTGCTTTTGCCCTGTTCTAACACAGCTAACCATCTTACCGGAAATTCCTGCCTCCATGAAAAATGTCGCCCTGCACCATCATACCTTTTACTCTATTATCCTTATTAGCATAGTTTTCATCCACTTTTTCATCTGCTCGGGATAAAGTCAATAATTCCGCATTGGGTTGGTCAGTTGCAGTTAGTTTTTGTAACAATCCAGACAAATTAAAACACCTTTTCACTACTACGTGTGTTACATCCCCTTCTCTTTGTAGCTTACCTTCTACCATCAGCAACTTTGATTGCAGTATATTTTTACGGTATTGATCAAAAAGCTTTTTAAAGACAACTAGGTTGGCTGTTCCTTTCTCATCCTCAATTGTGATAAAGCATATGCCACTTGCTGTACCTGGTCGTTGCCTTACCAGCACCAAACCTGCTACCTTTACAAGTGTTCCATCTGGCCAAAGATTAAGTTCATTTGTGGGCAGGATACTTAATTGGAACAATTTATCTCTTATAAAACTAACCGGATGCGCTTTTAGCGACAATGACATCGAACCATAGTCCTGTACGACATGCTCTGACAATGTCATTGTTGGAAGTAGAATATCTTGCTCTGTTGCACTTTCTGATAATTGTCCTGTAAATATACCTGTAGGTCTGTCGTTAAGTGCAGATACCTCCCAAAGTGCCTGCCGACGGTCGAGACCAATAGACCTGAACGCATCAGCATCTGCCAACTTTTCTAATACTGATATTGACACACCTGCATCCCTCAGTGAAGTGATATTCAAAAACTGGCTAGCACGAGCTGTTACAAGTATAGCAATATCCTCTTCACTCAATCCTTTGACCTGCCTGAAGCCTAAACGTATAGGGCAATACTTAGCTGTTCTATGGTCGAGCGTATTATCCCAGAAGGAAAAATTAATATCCACTGGCAGTATCTCCACACCATGCTTCCGAGCATCAATAACAATCTGTGCTGGCTGATAGAAACCCATAGGCATACTATTGAGTAGAGCGGCCGCAAAAACATCGGGATAGTAGCACTTGACCCAGCAAGACACATATACAAGCAACGCAAAACTTGCTGCATGGCTTTCGGGGAATCCATAACTACCAAAGCCCTCCAATTGCTTGAATACCCTATTCGCAAACTCTTCTTCATAGCCTCTGGCCATCATGCCGCTTACCAGCTTTTTATGCCAATCACTTACCTTTCCTTTCGCTTTAAAGGTCGCCATGCTTCGGCGCAATCCATCGGCCTCTGCCGGGGTAAATCCAGCGGCAACTATTGCTATTTCCATAGCTTGCTCCTGAAAAAGAGGCACTCCCTTTGTCCTTCCCAATATCTCCTCCAATTCCGGCTTTGGATACACTATTGGCTCTTTGCCATCTCTGCGGCGGAGGTAGGGATGCACCATATCGCCTTGTATGGGGCCAGGTCTTACAATAGCCACTTCTATTACCAGGTCATAAAAAGTTCTTGGTTTTAGTCTGGGCAACATAGACATTTGCGCACGGCTCTCTATTTGAAATACACCTATTGTATCTGCCCGGCATATCATATCGTATACCGCAGCATCATCTTTCTCGTTTATTTTAGCCAGAGTCAGGTCTAGCCCGTAATGTTGCTTAGCTAGGTCAAATGCTTTTCTGATGCAGGTAAGCATTCCAAGTGCCAATACATCTACTTTGAGGAAACCCAAAGCTTCTATGTCGTCTTTATTCCACTCTATACAGGTACGGTTTTCCATTCGTGCATTCATAACAGGACATAGGTCAGACAGCTTACCCTGCGTTATCACAAAACCACCAGTATGTTGCCCCAGTTGCCTAGGAAAACTTATATATTGCTGTGTAAGACGAAGTACTTTTGTAAGATGTGGGTCTTTGGAGTCAAACCCATCTGAGGTTACTACTTTACCCTCAAACCATTCTGATGTAAACTCCCAAGACGAATTAGATAAACGGTTGATAGCATCTATTGACAGGCCCATTGCTTTTGCAACATCACGCACTGCGCCCTTATAGTGAAGCTGTGTAACTGTTGCCACTATAGCGGCACGATCTCTTCCGTACTTCTGATATATATATTGTATCACTTCTTCTCTCCGTTCATGCTCAAAGTCAACATCTATATCTGGTGGCTCATTACGGGCATCAGACATAAAACGAGCAAAAAGTAGCTTGAATTTTGCTGGATTTACAGAAGTAATACCAAGGCAATAACATACAACTGAATTGGCAGCAGACCCTCGCCCTTGACACAATATATTTCGGCTCCTGGCAAACTTTACGAAATCGTAAACGGTCAAAAAATAGGCGGCATAATTTTTTCGTTGTATAAATTCGAGCTCATACCTGATAGTGGTTTGTATATTTTCAGGAATACCTTCAGGAAATCTTTCGTTTGCTCCTTGCCATGTCAGATGTATAAGCTCGTCGTGCGGGCTACGTCCTTCGCTAGTAATTTCTTCGGGATATTCGTATTTCAATTCACTCAGACAGAACCGACATGCTTTAGCTATTTCCTGCGTGCGTGCTATAGCGTCAGGGTATAACTTAAATAGGCGTTTCATTTCATTTATAGGTTTCAGGTAGCGTTCTGCATTCTGGTAGAGCCGAAAACCAGCGTTGTATATGGTACACTTTTCACGTATGCAGGTGAGTATATCCTGCAATTCTCTGCGCTCTCTGTTGTGATAATGTACGTCATTATTGGCAACCAATGGTATTTTCAACTTTTCTGATATTTCTGCTAATCGGTATAGCAACTTGGTGTCATTGGCCCTGTAGGAGCGAACAGCACCTAGATAAAGGTCACTACCCAGCGCTAATTTGTATTCCATAAGTTCTGCAATAAATTCAGGTGCAAATTCAAAGGATGAATTCAAAGTAGTAGGCGGAATAATTATGAACTTTATACCTTTTGCAAATCTGAAAACATCTGCTTTGTATAAATGACACTGGCCTTTCTCTGCCCGAATATTGCCCTCTGTAAGCAATCCAGATAGCCGAGCATATGCTTCTTTGTCTGTAGGGTATGCCAGCAGGCTTGCACCATCTAGCAAGTCTAGCCTACAAGCTGGTATAATGCGTATGTCTTTTCCTTTTGCAGCTGAGTAAGCACGCACAATGCCTGCCAGTGTGTTGTGGTCTGTGATAGCTATTTCCTTATACCCCAGCGAAATTGCCTGTTCTACCATTTCTTCTGGATGTGAGCCACCCCTTAAAAAACTAAAATTGGTTGTTATATGTAATTCTGTATAGCTCATATCTTTATTTTTTATGCAAAAAATCCATGCATAAACCATTTAGGCTCGCCGCTATCATAGCTGCCCAACCTAAATAGCCAATATCTTGCGCCTTGCTCATCTTCTATACAATAGTAATCTCTGAATAGCCCTTGCTGCAGCCACCACTCCTGCTCTATCCTCTCTGGACCGTCTGCTTTCTTTACATGATGTAATACACCTTTGTAGTTGAAAAGTAAAGGTGGGTAATCGGGCATGGGGACGGTTACTTCAATTGTTTCAGGATGCGACAAAAGGTGTATAGGACGTGGTATGTCCGTTCTCCAGCCTGTTTCAGACAATTCGGCAAGCGATGAAGCTACCTTCATAGATCGCTCAGGCCAGTAATGCTCATCGGGCAGATAGCGGCGGATAGTATCTACACCTAATTTCCCTGCTATCCTGTCTAGCAATTCGGCAATTGCTGTGCTGTTGCCACCCTCTGTAAAATCCCATAAAGCATCCTGTATTACTGATGTATCTTCTACAATAGGTGCTTCAATAGTAAATACCTCAATGCCGAGTGCTGGTGCTATAGTTGCTATTTTCAGTTCAAATAGTTTGAACAAGTGTTTTACATTGCGTGAAGATTGGTTGGTGCCTATTTCTATCTGCTGCACATTACCGTCTATCCGGTAGCATTTAAAAATACATTTCCTTATACCCTTGCCTTCTTTTGTCAACCGTATACACAGCTTTTCTAATAGTTGGTTCAGGGCAATTTCAATTCCTTTAGCCGTCCTTATTGGTTCTAAGCTTGGTAACCGCTCCTGATAAGGCTCTGCTGGTTGTATTGGCAATATAAATTCGTACTCTTTCCCTACTGCCTGATCTAGTCTAGAGAGTATGTTTTGACCGAATCGCCTACGGAGCGTCTTGCGGGGCATAGCAATAAAACTGCTAATCTGGCACAGTCCTAGTTTGTTAAGCAGCTCCAATGTAGACTCCTCTAGCCGTAAAGCTGCAGGAGGCAATGGCAATAGTACCTCAATTTGCTTGCCTGATTCTACAATTGGTGAAACCTTGCCGAAACGAGATACTGCCCAAGCTGCACCTACTGAATCTGCAATTGCAGCTCGTACATCGTAACCATATCCTCTTAGCTTAGTTAAAAGCTCCTTCAGGTAGGGTCTTTCACCACCCCATAAATGCGCACATCCGCTTATATCCATAATAAGACCATCCGGTAAGTCGATTGCTACTACAGGAGTATAGCGCAGACACCATTCAGCAAGCGCTTTCAATAGCTTTTCAGCCAGTTCAGGCTTGTAATCATAAACCTTTAAAGAAGGATAAATTGCCCTACAATCAGCAACAACCATATTCACATGGATTCCTATTTCCTGTGCGGCTATATTAGCAGCTTTTATTACCATCCTTCCCCTTTCTGGTGCAGATAATACGAAAGGAATTTCTTTCAATTCCGGCTGGATTCTAACCATGCGATCTGTTGTAAGATGCCGAAACCATATAGCTATAAAACGTTTGCCCATATTATCCTGCTTTACGTTGTAGCATTTCAGAAAATGTGAACGCCTGTTGTGCAATCTGTTTAAAGCCGTCTGCCGACCACTCAATATGCCATGAGCCAGGTCTGCCATTCCTAACTTTCAGTAGTGCAACATTCCATTTAGGAAATCCAACACCCGGCATACCTTTTATCTCGCTGGCAAGGTGGCTAATCTTCCAGCGTGTAACACAGGCAACTGTATTTTCAGTTCTTGGATTGTAACGATGAATAAAGCCAGTTACCTTGCTTTGTTCTACTGCTAACTGAAGCCGTCTTGATTCTGTGAAACTTAATTCACTTAGTTCACCCACAACTACAGAAAGTGCATTGCATTTCAAAGCTTCCTCTATTGCCCACAAAACTTCTTTCTGCTTACATAGGTCTATAAAAACAATTCGATCGGGCTCAATTCCGAACATATTCAAAGCAGGAGGGAAAAGGGTTCGTTTGGTACTTATCCATAGTACCAGCTTTCTATTCTGCATTATTTTTCCTACTAGCCCTGCCATAAAACCATTAGTAGCTGCGGCATTTTCTTTATTGGTGCTTATAAACTCATGTACGGCACCTAATGGGAAGGTATACCCTGGGAAAGCTTTGTCAATGTCTCCCCATCCAGTAACGAGTTGCTGACCTGCAATACTCTTATGCCTTTGCAAGGAAAGTACCTCCCTTTGCAATTGTTGGATAATATCGTGTTTGGCCGCTTGCATTGTGAATAAAATCGTTTAAATTTGTTGCTAATGGCAACAATTAGATGTTTCCAATAATAACAATACCGAATGACACAGACAAAACTTTTTTTCCACAGCAATATCAGATTTCTTAGAGAGCGAAAAAAAATGAGCCAAGAAGATATCTCATTTGAGCTTGATTTGTCTAGAAATAAGCTTCAAGCATTGGAGTCTGGGAAAACAGTTAACCCTTCTGCATTGGATATGATAAAATTCTCTGAATACTTCAAAGTGAGCGTTGACAGTCTACTAAAGGTTGATCTGCACAAATTAGGAGAGCTGAAACTTAAGGAATTAATGACGGGAAACGATGTGTATATGACAGGTAGCGGCATAAGAGTGCTAGCCATAACAGTAGATAAAAACAACAAGGAAAATACCGAATACGTACCTGTAAAAGCAAAAGCGGGATACAGGGCCGGATATAATGACCCAGAATTTATTGCTGCCTTGCCAAAGTTTAGTTTGCCAAACCTACCTAAAACGGGGACATTTAGGATGTTCCCTACTACTGGCGACTCTATGTTACCTATACCAGAAAACAGCGACGTAATAGCGCAATACGTTCAGGACTGGAAAAGCTTGAAACCTGAAACCCCTTGTGTTGTCATACTCAAAGGCGAACAGGATTTTGTCTTTAAGCTGGTAACAGTGGAAAGTAATAATCAAGTCATACTAAAATCATTGAACCGCAACTATGCACCCTATACAGTAAATAGTGAGGAAATACTAGAGATATGGAAGTATTACAAACATCAGACAGGAACATTACCACAGCCAGAGACGGACATTCAGGAGTTAAAAACTTTGATATTAGATTTAAAGAAAAATATAAGATCTGAGCAAAATAGTTAGACAACTATAATTTATAGTTGAGTGTTGTTGTAATACACTATGATGTTAAATTAACATTTCAACTATCTGTAGTATATATGAGTTAATTTAAATGCTCATATCCATAGTAAAGCTGATGGGTTTGCCCCCCGTACACAATAAACAATAAATAAAGCCAACTTCAATGCAGACTATTTTTATGGTTTTCCAACTAAACTACTTTAAACAATTACTTTCGAAAATTATCAACCTAATTATTTTGGTCTACTTGATATAATAAGTTAAATGTTATAATATATTTAAGCACAATTTTTTACTCTTATGCCACTTATAAAATAAGTTTATAAAAAAATGAGACCTTCAATATTTGAATATTGAGGTCTCATTTTGGTGGGTATATTCCAAAAGTAGAATACTATGGAATCTCTTTATTTAAAAACTATTAGGACTATTATAATTATAACAAATACCTTCCAAATACATTTTTCATAAATTCAATCATATAATGATTTAGGTTTTAGGGGCTGATTGGTTGTTTGCTATTTTTAAGAACTAACTGAGTGCAATTTATAATAGATTGAAACCTCAGGCGGCATTATCCGTCGAAGTGTATTAAAAACCCGCTGAATGGTAGAAATTCAGTAATAAATGGAATTGGGGATCAGAATGTAATTACTAAATCATAAATTGGTTATTTACAAAAAACCATTAATCACATTAAAATGCAACTAATTCAGCATTTATTGAACAGAGGCGCAAATGAACATTGAGGGCTTAGAGATGCTGTAAATAGAATTACTAAAAACTTAATAATCCAGATTATTCTTGCTTTAATAACAAAGAAACTGCTTTCTGATAAAACAAGATGAATGTATAGTAGACAAAACCATTGTATATTATATAATTAATGTGTTTATTGTGACGTGAGCTAGTATTGAATGGTTATTAGACGATTAATGAAAGTGAGGATAATTTTTTTGCAATTTCGAATCACATTTTACTCTAATAAAATGATTATGTAAAAAGTAGTGTTGTGATTTAGGGTGATTTGAAAAAATGACAACATTCAAAAGATACCATAAACACTAATAAATATTACATTTGCAATCAGTATACAATAGCCCTTCTAATACAAAACCAAGCTAAACTTATTCAAAACAATAAATTTTGAAACAAATAATACAATCCTTTAAAACAGGTGAAACAATACTGGAAGACGTGCCTGCGCCAAAAGTAAGACCTGGTTACGTTTTGATAAGAACAAGCAGAAGTTTGGTTTCGCTGGGTACAGAAAGAATGTTGGTAGAGTTTGGTAGGGCAAACATGTTTCAGAAGGCAATGCAACAACCAGACAGAGTAAAACAAGTACTTTCAAAAGTAAAGACTGAAGGACTTAAACCCACACTTAACGCAGTATTCAATAAACTAGGACAGCCATTACCACTTGGATATTGTAACGTAGGTACAGTAATAGCTGTAGGAGAAGGAGTGGACGATTTTTCGGTTGGAGACAGAGTAGCTTCAAATGGTCAGCATGCAGAATTTGTATGCATTCCCAAAAATCTTGTTGCACATATACCAGATAATGTAAATGATGAAGATGCCACTTTTACAGTAATAGGAGCAATAGGATTACAAGGTATCAGGCTGTGCGACCCTAAACTAGGAGAAACAATTGTAGTAGTAGGTTTGGGGCTTATAGGTCTAATAACTGCTGAACTACTTATAGCTAATGGATGTAAAGTAATAGGTATAGACCTTGACAATAGTAAAATTGAGATAGCTAAGAAAAAAGGTGTAATCGCAATAAATCCAGGAGATGGAACTGACCCAGTAAAATTTGTAAACTCATACACTAGCAACACTGGTGCTGATGGAGTAGTAATAACTGCGTCTGCGAAAACTGACGAAATAATAGCCCAAGCAGCTAAAATGAGCCGCAAAAGAGGTAGAATTATTTTAGTAGGTGTAATAGGTTTAAATATCAGCAGGGCAGATTTTTATGAAAAAGAATTGACGTTTCAGGTGTCATGTTCCTATGGCCCAGGAAGATATGACGACCGTTACGAAAAAGAAGGAATAGATTACCCCCTTCCTTTTGTAAGATGGACTGAACAAAGAAATTTTTCTGCTATACTTGATATGATAAGCAGAGGAAAATTAGATGTGAACAGTCTTATCACAGACAGAGTGCCAATATTAGAATATAATAAAATATACAACAATATTGGCAATAAGGATGCTATTGCTTCTATACTGGTATATCCTGAAAATGCTAATGATGCCGATACAGTAAAAGTTACTGAAGGCAATTTCTTGCCTGGTAAAGGTGGTATAGGAATAATAGGTGCTGGCAATTTTACCAGTATGACCATGCTGCCAGCGTTAGAGGCTGTGAGCGCTCCATTGTATAGCATTGCGAGTGCGGCTGGTGTAACAGGAACAAGCCTGGCCAAAAAGTACAAAATAGGTAAAAGTACTACTGACTATCACAGTATTTTGAATGACGAAACAGTAGACCTAGTAATGATAACTACGCGCCATAATGAACATGCACATATGGTGGTGGAGTCGCTAAAAGCAAACAAACATGTATTTGTAGAAAAACCATTAGCAATAGATCGCAAAGGACTTGAAGATGTATTAGATGCGTATAATGGCAGTAAAACATTAACTGTAGGTTTTAACAGAAGGTTTTCGCCACATGCAATTCAAATCAAAAAAGCTATAGGTAGTGCACCAATGAACGTTATTGCAACTATGAATGCGGGGGCAATACCTTCAAATGTTTGGGTGCACGATATGATGGTGGGTGGTGGTAGGATAATAGGAGAAGCATGCCACTTTATGGACCTGATAACCTACCTGACGGGAAGCAAGATTACGGCTGTATGCATGAATGCTATGGGAGTAAACCCCGCAATAAACACTGATAATGCTTCTATTCTATTGCAATACGAAAACGGTAGTACAGGCGTAATTAACTACTTTGCAAATGGTAGTAAAGATTATGCAAAAGAAAGAGTGGAGGTTTACAGTCAGGAAAAGACAATAGTACTTGACAATTTCCAAGTTACTACTGGATATGGCACTAAAAACTTCTCGAAACTAAAAACAAATCTTGACAAGGGACACAACAATCAATTCAAATTACTAATTGATAGAATAAAAAATGGTGGAGACTCATTAATACCATTTGAAGAAATAGTAAATACGACTCTAGCCAGCCTAGCTGCAATTGAAAGTCTTAAGAATAAACAATGGGTTATAGTATAAAACGCTATTACCAAAATACATTTAAACAACTAACTACAATAAGAGTAAAAGTAAATAGAACATGCTTATAGATATCATTGCGGGTGCACGTCCAAATTTTATTAAAATATCACCTATTGTAGATGCAATAACATCACAAAGTAATACTGGCGTAGATATACAGTATAGGTTAGTGCACACTGGCCAGCACTATGACAAAAAAATGAGTCATGATTTTTTTGAGCAACTTAATATTCCCACACCGCACTTCAATCTGGAAGCTGGATCGGGAACACAAGCTGAACAAACTGCAAAAATAATGATTGGTTATGAGCGCTTACTTCTAGATAAACCATGTGACCTATGTATAGTTGTGGGAGACGTTACATCAACAATGGCATGCTCAATAGTAGCAAAAAAAATAAATAACATTAAAGTAGCACACGTAGAAGGAGGTATAAGAAGTGGAGACTGGACAATGCCGGAAGAGATAAATAGAATAGTAACCGATGCAATAACAGATTATTTCTTCACTACTTCATCTGTTGCGAACAATAACTTGCTTAAATCAGGTATATCTGAAGACAGAATATTTTTTGTGGGTAATACTATGATTGATACACTGCACAAACAAATGCCTAGGTTAATAAAGCCAGAATTTTGGGATCAACTACAGTTGAATCCAAGAGAATATTTGGTAATGACACTACACCGCCCTGCCAATGTAGACAATAAAGAAAAACTATACGAATTGATAACTGAGGTTATCTCTTCTTCAAAAGGACTGCCAATTATATTTCCTGTACATCCGAGAACAGCTAAAATACTAGCTGAAACCGATATTGATACCAGTAAGCTACATTTAGCAGAGCCAATGAGCTATTTGGAATTTAACTACTTAGTAAAACATGCTCTTGCTGTAATAACCGACTCTGGAGGAATAACAGAAGAAACTACTGTGATGGGCGTACCTTGTATGACACTAAGAGACAATACAGAAAGACCAGAAACATGTACTGTAGGCACTAATGAGTTATTGGGAACAAATCCTGCGAGCATTGCCCCTGCATTTAAGAAGTTGTGGGATGGCGAGTGGAAAAAAGGAGGAATTCCTGAAATGTGGGATGGTAATGCGGCGAAGAGAATTGTTTCCCATATTATTGACCTATTTGGCCTACAAAAACCATAAAAACATATTACATAATTGGTTCACTGTTGTTTGTAATCAATTCTTGGTTTCAAAACTTTGTCAAAGAATAAAACAATAACTATCATAAGAATAACACCTTCTGCTGTTATCTATAGGCTTGAGTGTATTTAGTAAATATTACCTACCAAATGAAAAATAAAATACTAATTACTCTCAATTTGGTAAAAAACATGGGCTTAAGATATGTAAGCTACCGTGTGAAATACGAGTTATTAAAAAGAAGTGGTATACTAAAAAAAAGGTTCCCTACTTCCCCACCCTACCAGCAATTCATATCATTAGATCAGTGGAAATCGCAAAAAGTAAAATTCTTCTTTGATGATCCCAAAGAAACTAGTGTCATACGCAAGCATAATGATAGCCTTAAAGAAAAAGTAAACAACATAAAAGAAGGTAAATTTTTATTATTCAACAGTATTCTTGCTGAATTAGGTGTAAAATATGATTGGGTGACTAACCCTGACTCGCAACACAGATACGACACAAAAAAGCACTGGACGGAAATAGCTGATTACTCAAAAGAAGCAGGTGACATAAAATACGTATGGGAAAAGTCGAGGTTCTCCTATTTGTATGATGTAATTAGATATGATTTTCATTATGAGGAGGACTCTTCAAAATTTGTTTTTGAAGAGATTGAGTCATGGATAGAAGCAAACCCAATTAACTGTGGACCAAATTACCGATGTAGTCAGGAAATGTCCTTGAGGGTGCTTAATTGGTTGTTTGCACTTCATTATTACAAAAACTCAGCTACACTTACAGACAGTATCTTCGATAAGATTCAGTTTGTTATTTATTGGCATTTGGAACACATTTACAACAACATAGACTTTTCGAGAATTGCTGTTCGTAACAATCATGCCATTACAGAAACACTTACTTTATATCTAGCTGGAATACTATTGCCTACGTTGCCAGGAGCTAACAAATGGAAAGAAAAAGGCAAGAAATGGTTTGAAGAAGAAATTGAATATCAGATTTACGAGGATGGCACTTTTTTACAATACTCAATGAACTATCACCGAATAGTTGCACAACTATTGACTTGGGGAATAGTATTATCTGAGAAAAATGGTGAAAAGTTCAGTAATACAGTATATGACAGAGCTGAAAAATCCCTTAAGTTTTTAAGAACAGCAATGATAGAAGAAAACGGGTGGCTACCAAATTATGGAGCAAATGATGGCGCATTGTTCTTTGGACTTAGCAATGCACACTACCGAGATTATCGTCCACAGTTGCAGGCCTTGGCAGCTGCAATAGGAATTGACTGCGGAATTGAGGAAATGCATGAGGACCAATATTGGTATGGTGTTGATAAAAAAAATCTAATTAGTTGGCTGCCTGCAAAAGGAATAAACAGTTTTAGATTAGGTGGATATTACATTGTAAGGGAACTAGATACACTCACTTTTATAAAATGTGGTAGTTATAAAGATAGACCCTCACAAGCCGATAACCTACATTTAGATATATGGTTTGAAGGAGAAAATGTATTTACTGATGCAGGAAGTTACAAATACAATACCGATTCTGAGACAATAAAATACTTTAGTGGTACTCAATCACATAACACAGTTATGCTGGATAACTTCGATCAGATGCTGAAAGGCGGTAGATTTATTTGGTATTATTGGAGTCAATCGGTAAAAGCAATCCTTACCTCAGGGATAGATAATTATAAATTTGAAGGTGAAATTTCAGCGTTTAGACATATATCAAAAGAAATTACACACAGTAGAACGATAGTTAAAACAAAAGACAAACCTGAGTGGCAGATAATAGATGTAGTATCCCATAAACCCAAGGGTGTTGCTATGAAACAACTTTGGCATGTTCCGCTATCGCATAAAAATAAGGTATCAATAGAATGTACAGATAGCAATAAAGTAACACTTACACCTACAGTTACAAACGGTTGGTATTCATCACTTTATGGAACTAAAGAAATAAATTCCGAAATTTGTTTTAGTACTGAAAAAGAAGTCATTAATACCGTCATTAGGATAATATAGAACAAATTACATTTGCAATTCGAAACATGAACATACTATTAATTCATCAGTACTTTTTGGAAGAAGATGACCCAGGGGGGTCGAGATGGAATGAATTCTCGAGGATCTGGACAGAACAGGGGCACTCTGTAACTGTGTTAGGTGGTATGATGCACTACAATGGCAAAGAAAAAAAAGCAGAATACAAGGGTAAGTATTTTGTAAAAAAACAGCAGGGTGCGGTAACAGTATACAGATGCCATGTATCTGAAGCATATAACAAAAGTTTCATTGGGCGACTATGGGGCTACTTTTCTTTCATGTTTTCTGCATTTTATGCTGGAATGTTTAAAGCGAAAGGAAAATATGATGTTGTAATTGTAACTTCTCCTCCACTGTTTGTGGGCGCTACTGGGTATCTTATTTCCAGACTTAAAAGAATACCATTTGTATTTGAAGTAAGAGATTTGTGGCCAGAATCAGCTATTGACACTGGGGTACTGACTAATAAATTAGTTATTAGATTGGCATATTGGGTGGAAGCATTTATCTACAGAACTGCTACACTCATCAATGTATTAACTCCTGCTTTTTACAATGCTTTGCGTGATAAAAAGGGAATACCAACTAACAAGCTGATTCAGATTTCTAATGCTGCGGACTTTAGTTTATCTGAAAAGCTTCTTAGAGATTTTGATAAGGATGCATTTAGAAAACAACATGATTTAGATGGTCATTTTGTTATAACATATGTAGGAGCGCATGGAGTAGCCAACCACCTTGAACAAATATTGGATGCTGGGGAAGCACTAGCAGATACTAATGTTCTATTTCTATTAATAGGTCAGGGAATGGAAAAAGCAAGATTGGTAAATATGGCAATTGAACGTAAAATAAAGAATGTTCGCTTTTTAGATTCTGTTCCCAAAGCGGAAGTTTTCAGATATATTTTAGCATCAGAAATGGGAGCATCTGTCTTGAAACGTGTGGATACTTTTAAAACAGTCTACTCCAATAAGACATTTGACTATATGTCTTGTAAAAAGCCGATACTTATGGCTATCGATGGGGTATCGAGAGAATTAGTTGAAGCTGCAAAAGCAGGAGTTTATGTAGAACCAGAGAACATCTCGGAATATAATAGAATCATTAGAGAATATCTCAACAATCCGAATCGTCTGCAAATGGAAGGAGAAAGTGGCTATAAATTTGCACAACAAAACTTTGACCGAGAAGTATTAGCAAACAAATATTTGCAATACATTAAGCAAATCGCAAAAAAATAAATAGACTAAAGATAAAAAATCCATGCAGGCAAATAAAATAGGAAACATTTGCCTGCACGAAAAGTTGTATTATTTATTGATCAAAGCATTTTGTTCTTTAACCTTTAACACATTTTGCTTTTTAAGTTCTTCAAGTTTTTTCTTTAGCTTTTTGTCGCCAGTAGATAGCATTTGTACAGCTAAAACACCTGCATTATGTGCTCCATTTACGGCTACTGTTGCTACTGGCACATCGTTGGGCATTTGTACTATTGACAATAATGAATCCCAGCCATCAAGAGAATTGGAAGATTTAACTGGAACTCCTATTACTGGGATAGTGGTAAGTGCTGCTATCATGCCAGGCAAATGAGCTGCACCACCAGCACCAGCAATTATCACTTTTATACCGCGCTTGTCTGCAGATTTTGCGAATTCATACATCCAATCGGGGCTTCTGTGCGCAGAAACAACGGCAAACTCAGTTTCGATACCAAACTTTTCGAGTACTTCTTTTGCGGCAATCATAATGCCTGCATCTGAGCTGCTGCCCATAATAATAGCTACTTTCATAATTAATTCTGTTCTTTAAGTAAATGACGAATCATAGTTGCTTTGGATAAAGCTTCTTCAATATTTCTATCAGTAACTGTGATATGTCCCATTTTCCTACCTTCTTTTCCACCTTTCTTGCCATACCAATGTACATGCACTGAATTTGTGCACAAAATAGTTTTTAAAGCGTTTTCAAGGCTATTTTTTCTATGAGCTGCTGGTTCTAGAATATTAATCATTACAGATGGGCTAGTAATGCTGGTATCGCCAAGAGGAAGCCCTAATATAGCTCTCAATTGCTGCTCATACTGAGATGTAACACTAGCTTCTATGGTGTGATGGCCACTATTATGGGGTCTTGGTGCTAGTTCGTTAACTAAAAGTTTGCCATCATTGGTTAAAAACATTTCTACCGCCATTATACCTACTAAACTAATTGCGTCAGCCACCTGCATAGCAATGTTGCAAGCTTCAATAGCGACTGTTCTTTCAATGTTAGCAGGACAAAGCTGAAAATCCAATAACATTTTATCGTTATCGAACATCATAAGAATAGGATCATAACATTCAATTTGACCCAGCTCATTTCGGGATACAATTACAGATATTTCATGTTTTATATCTGCTAAATCTTCAAGAAGACAATCTCCATCAAATGCTTTTTCAATATCTTTCTCGTTGTTCAATATCATTACACCATAACCGTCATATCCTTCAGTACATTTTTTGAGACAACATGGGAATTTGTACAGGTTATTCCGAATATCTTCTTTACTACTTACTGCAACACCAGGAACAACTGGGATGCCATTAGCAATTAAGAATTTTTTTTGGACGTACTTATTTTTAATAATATCTATAGTATCAGGAGATGGAAACACTTTTACGCCCCTTTTCTGTAACTCTCTAAGAGCCAAAGTGTTTACAGCTTCCCTTTCAATAGTAATTACATTTAGATTTTCTCCAAATTTCATAACTGCTTCATAATCCATTGGATTTGCGGCAGTAAAAGACTTAGTGTATCTAGAGCAGGGTGCATCTTTATCGTTGTCCATGATAGATACATCCAAGCCTAAATCTATAGCATGTCTTATAATCATAGACCCTAGTTGTCCGCCACCAAGAATACCTATCTTAAGTCCTTCTAACATATGTAAAGTGATTTTTGAGCAAATGTAACAAAACTACCCCTTAAAGTAGTAATACTATTATAAAAAATAGAGAATATTGTATCAATATTATAGTTTGGTGTAATTGTACTATATTTGCTATCAAGCACAAACATCATAAAATTATGGAATTGCAGCTTCATATTAAAATGAACCCCAAATTATATGTAAGGGACCCAGAAACATCTGAATTGGGTAAAAGCATAGTAAGGATTGCAATAGATATGATTAATGAAATTGGTTTTGAAGAATTTACATTCAAGAAGTTAGCTATTAAAATAGGCACAACAGAAGCAAGTATATATAGGTATTTTGAAAATAAACATAGATTATTGACTTATGTCATTACTTGGTTTTGGACTTGGATGGAATATCAATTGTTGTTTCACACAAACAACGTAACTGATAGCAAATCAAAAATAAATACTGTAATTAATTTATTGACGTTTAAAGAACGGGATCAATTTATACTAGAGCACATCAACAAAGAGGTACTACATAAAATAGTTATATCTGAAGGAAATAAATCTTACCTAACCAAAAATGTGACTGAAGACAATAAATCAATGATATTTCAACCATATAAAGATTTATGTCACAGAATAGCTGTCATTTTTTTGGAATATAAACCTGGTTATCCTTATCCCCATTCTCTAGCCAGTACATTGATAGAAACTGCTCATCATCAAATATATTTCAAAGACCATTTACCTAGATTAACCGACTTTGGTGGTGTTAACAATAATGAGCCAATAGTTACATACTTGGATCATATGGTGTTTAGCCTACTTGACAGATAGAATAGTTTTGGTTACTGTAAGTTGCCTGCAGACCACATAAGACCGGCGTAGGTTTTATGCCATTTTGTCTTAAGCTCCACTAATTTCTGGGCAGATTCTAAAAGTTTGTTTTCTCGTGTATTCAAAAGAAACAATGAACTTTCACCTACGCCAAATCTAATCCTTTCACCTACAAACAGCTTTTGATAATTGCTGTATGCGCCATCAAAAATTGTGACCTGCTGTTGCAAAGCTATCATCTCATTGTAATAACTTTTGACTTTATTCTCTATTTGTAACGCTATATTCAGTTGCTCAAGGTTGGTTTCTTGAATTTTAAAATTGACTGCTTTATAACCACCTCTGGCCTCTCTGAATAATAATGGCATACTAAAGTCTATACCTAACTTATGATTATTTTCCAGAAAAGGAGTAGTAACATCTGATGGGAGACCATATCCCTTGTTTAATATATTGCCACTGAGGCTGAGTTTGGGTAAAAGATATTGTGCCTTTAATTTTTTCTCAATTTCTAAGACATCTATTTTGTAGCCTATGCTTTGGAGCTTAGGATGTGAGGCGATAGTTTCTAATATTCCATTTAATGATGGGTAACTACTTGGAGATAAAATATCATTTACTTCCGCAGTGTCTGGCACTACCCTATCACTCCATGAAACTGGTAGATTATTGTCTAACCACAAATAATTAGATAACTCATTACCTGAATTTACAAAAGCCAACCACGCTGCATTTTGTTGCATGTAAAAAGTCTGGAGTTGAGCCTGAGCTTCAGTGGTATCAATTGCTGGCCGGGCTCCTTGTTCATATTCCGTTTTTACAAACCTGAATCTGTCTTCATTTATAGCTACAGCATTTGATATCACTTTGTAAACTAAATAGTCTTTTACCCATGTCCAATAAGCAGATAAACCATCATATAACACATCATTGATAGCCAATCTTCTTTCAGCCTCACTTAATTGCTTCATTGTCTGAGCCTGCCTGAGAACCGCCCGTCTTTTATCAAACCAAAGATTATTCACAGGTACTTTGGCACCTAAGTAAGTTGACTTACCAAAAGAGGCTTCTGATGTCACTTTTTCTCCTATTACTTCTTCCACACCTGCTTTGAACTCAACACCATACCAAGTTGGGATATTTATTTCAGGATTAAAATAGCTGTAATAAAACTTGCTGTCAAAGGTCTTTCGATCAAAATTTGATTTCAGCATTGGATCAAATCCGCCTCGAGCAGATTGAATATCAGCTGCTGCACGGCTAACCTGCAATCCTGATTGTAGAATAACAGGATGATAAGACCTAACAGCACCCAAAAAATTATCTTTAGTTAGGACACGTAGGCTATCAGCAGCATTAGCTGTAGCAGCAATAAAAATTAGCACTACCAGAAATAGTCTGCTATTTATTTTTTTCATCTTTCGACTCTTTTGCTTGGTAGTAATCAGGAGGAAATCCATTAATGTTACGCCACAATTCGTACCAAATTGGCACATCTTTTAGTAGTGCAATGCCTGATGCACCTGTACCATTTCTTAGTGTTTTTGGCCAAGGTTTATAAGTGCTGTCTTCACCTATCAGTATTCTGAATTTACCTTCTTTATTTACAGAGTTCTCAATAGCTACGACATTTCCACTGAAAAGACCATATGAAGCCTGAGGCCAACCGCTAAAAACGATTGCTGGATAACCATCAAACAGAAATCGAACTTTTTGACCTTTGGACAACAAAGGTACATCTAGTGGTTTTACAAACATCTCAACAGCGTAATCTACTTCTAGAGGAATTATCTCAACTATCTTTTCACCTTCTTTGATAATCTCGTTTAGACCAGCTTTTGTAGCTTGTGTTACCTGTCCACTTTGAGGAGCCAATAAATAATACATACCATTTCTTATTGTGTAATTGGCATACTGATTGGTTAATTTAGAAACTTCTGCATTACCAGTTGCTATTTCACTTTGAGCAGCTGCTTTTTCACCTATAGCCTTAAAAATTTTCTCAGCATATTCTTGTTGAACTTGGTTAAGCTCAGTTCGAGTATTAATAAATTTTATTTCGGCACTCATTTTTTTTGCTAAAGCGCTTTGAAAAGCTTGATTTCTTTGTTCTAGTTGCACTAAAGAAACCAATCCACTATCACGCATTATTCGTTGCCTTTTGTATTGAGCATCTGCTATATTAAAGTCATTGTTAGCAGCAATAGCTTCCATGCTATCGCTAATAATTTTCATGTGTAATTGTCTTAGTTTTAATTGCAATGAATTCTCAAGGGCATTAATTTGAGATTCGGTAGCGTTGACTTTATTGTTATAAAAAGAAATTCCAGACTTTTTTGCTACAATCTGTTCATTGGTTCTATCAAGTAACTCGGGGTCAAGGTATGCATCTTTTATCTCAGCGAGTTTAGCAATCGTATCACCAGCCTTTACGATATCACCTTCTTTCACATACCATTTAATTACCTTACCTGCAATTATGGAGTTTAATTCTTGAGGTCTATGTTCCTGTCTTAGAGTGGTAATAGAACCTCTAGCTCTGATATTCTGAGTCCATGGAAGAAATAACCCCAAAACCATAAAACCAATAGCTCCATAAAACCAATACTTAACCCTACTTTTCCTATCAGCTCTGTAAATTTTACCGAAAGCCAATATATCTTTCAGCATGGTTTCTTTCTCTAATTTATTTTTTATGTCTTGCATAGCTTACTTAACTGTTAGGCTTTTAATAGTTCCTTTTTCAAGCACTATCACTTTATCACATTGTGCCGCAAAAGCTTCGTCGTTACATACTACCACCATTACATTTTCTTTGGAGTAAGAGAGTAAATAATTTTTAATTTTATTTGCAAATTCTACCTCTAGCCCCAGCCAAGGTTCTTCTAATAACAATAACTTGGGTTGATGAATTAAGGCTCTCATTAATAATATCATCTTAATAACTCTGCCTGAAAGATGTTGCCCCATAGGGAAAAGCTCTAGTTCATAACCTTCAATATGTTCATCAATAAATTTTTTGAGACCTACGATTTCTGCTAATTCATTCAATTGGAAATAAGTTACTGTGTCATCACCTACACAAATGTTGTCGCGCAATGTACCTTGAAAAATATCTTGCATTTGCACCAAAATTCCGGTGTTCATCCTTATAGACTTAGTATCATAACTGCTTTGGGGAACCCCATTAATAAGTATTGTGCCTTTATAACTTGGGTAAGTACCTGTTAGTAATCTCAATAAAGTAGATTTACCAGAGTTGTCTTTACCCATTATGCATATTTTTTCACCGGCAGCTATTTCAAAGTCAATATTATTCAGAACATTTTTTCCGTCTTCATAACAGAAAGACAAGTCCTTTACTTTGATTTGAAGTGGACTATCTAAATCTTTGATTTGTATATCACCTGATTTTTCATTGGGCTTGTCAATAACTTTTGTGATTTTTTCGATTGAAGTTAATACATCATAGACTTTATCTAAATTAACTATAAGTTTCTCTACAGATCCCAATACCATTAAAATAACAATTTCAGCAGCTATGAATTGACCTATGTTTAGTTGTTGATGCACAAGTAAATAACCACCAATTATTAGCATTGACGAAACAATAAGGACTTTGAATATGACAAGAGTCCAATATTGAAATAAAAGAATTTTGAAGTGAGATGTTCTAGCTGTTAGATATCCTGAAACATATTTATCAGTTTTGCTGATATGCAAAGAGTTGTTTCTAGAAAATTTAAATGTTGTTATTACTCTCGCTAATTCCTGCAAGTACCCAGCTACTTTGTACTTATAGTTGCTCTCTTCTATACTAGTTTCTAATCCTTTGTTGCCAGTTGTTCTTAATATTAAATAAAGAATAGATAACAAAAGTAGACCGAAAAATATGAAAACTGGGTGGTAAAAAGATAAAAGTATAAGGCCAAAAACTATTTGTATTGTAGCAGCAGGGATATCAAGCAAGATTTTTGCAATACCTTTTTGTAGAGATACCGTATCAAAAAAACGATTGACTAATTCTGGAAGATAATAATCATTAATATCTTTCTGATTGAGGTTGGGAATTTTGTGTGCATACAAAAACGAGTATCTAACAAAAAGTTGCTGTTCAATTTTTTCGATAATTTTCATTTGGTTAACTTGAAGTAAACCATTAAGAAACACACCCAGAATTACTATCATTACCATTAAAACAAGTGATGTAGAAATTGCACCACCTAGCACAAAACTGATGATAGACTGGATACCTAATGGTAATGACAGCTGAACAAGACCTGCAAAAATCGAGTAAAAATAAATAGATGTGATTTCATTTTGCTCAAATCTCAGAATTTCTAAAAATCGAGTAAGGGTACTAATCTTTTTTTCTGCCATGGATATTTCTTGTTGTGACAAATGTACTCCAATAAAATCTCAGTGAGATAGTAAAGCTATTATAGAAGTGTTAAATACTATTGATTCTAATAACATTCTAATGTCGCTTAAGAATTAGCTAAATATACATACTAATTATTGTATAAGCATCCAATAAAATGGCATGCCAAGTGTGATGTTTAACGGAAAAACTATGCCCAATGCCATAGGAATATACAAACCAGGATCTGCTTTAGGTGCAATTTGCCTCATTGCAGCTGGCACAGCTATATATGATGCGCTTGAAACCAAAATTGTTAGCAGGAACCTATTGCCATCAGCAATATCAATGTAAGAAGTAACAAGTATACACATTAGGCCATTGAAGATTGGTACCATTAATGCAAAAACTGTAACAAACGTACCATATGCTTTGAACGCACTAAATCGCCTCGCTGCCACCATACCCATTTCTAATAAAAATATTGCCAAAAACCCTTTGAAAATATCGGTAGTAAATGGCTTAATTCCTTCTGCTTGCTTAACATCAGTAATAATTCCAATTAGTAAACTGCCCATAATCATTAAAACAGAACCATTAGTGAGAGACTCATGTAAAATACTTTTAAGACTATTACTTGACTTTTCTAAGCTGTATCTCCTTATCAACATTACACCAATTATAATTGCAGGAGCTTCCATAAGTGCCATGGAAGCAACCATATGCCCTCCATATGGTATACCTTGATTTTCTAAAAAAGAAATTGAGGTAACAAAAGTCACAGCACTTACTGATCCAAATGCTGCTGCAATTGCCCCAGAGTTTTCTATACTAAGTTTTCTCTTCAGCAAGAAAAACGTATATAGAGGTACTACTGCAGCAAAAACAACTGACATAATCAATGTGTAAGTTATTTCTTTGTTTAATCCACTATGTGCTAATTCTTGCCCCCCTTTAAAACCAATTGAAAATAACAGATATAGTGATATAAACCTTGATGTGGATGCAGGGATTTCTAAATCACTTTTTACAAGAGTGGCAATTACGCCTAACACAAAAAATAACAAAGTAGGGTTGGTAATGTTACTTAATAATAAGTTATAATCCATAAAGTTATTTTTTGGACAAAAATAGTGTTTATGCTTAATAAAGTAGCGTTACTATCAGTAGTAAAAGCACAATCATCATAGCAGATACTGAAAATATTAGTTGAAATAGTAAACAGTAAGAGATATCGCAGCTTATATTTGCAAAATGGAACTAAACGCACTCACAGCTATCGGACCAATAGATGGTCGTTATAGGTCACAGTTGATGGCACTTGCACCGTATTTCTCCGAATATGGATTAATTAAATACAGGGTGCGAGTAGAAGTTGAGTATTTTCTTTATTTGGCTGAAAAAAAGATAATTAAGCTACCATCTTCTGTAAAACCTGCAAAGCTGAGGAACATATATTTAGATTTTTCAGAAGCCGATGCAACCACAATAAAAAAAACTGAACGCATAACCAATCATGATGTTAAAGCTGTGGAATACTTTTTGAAGGAAAAGTTGTCTGCAATGGGAGTTGGTGAATTAACAGAATGGGTTCATTTTGGACTTACGTCGCAAGATATCAATAACACTGCAGTGCCATTGTTATGGAAGGAAGCTTTGGAAGAAGCATATTTACCACTTTTACTTAATACACATTTGCACTTATACCAATTGGCTCAAGAATGGAAAGGGATACCGATGTTAGCTCGTACACATGGCCAACCTGCTTCGCCAACTACACTAGGCAAAGAATGGATGGTATTTGTAGAGCGCATAGAAGGTCAAATAGACCAATTGTTGAATATACCTTTTGCTGCAAAGTTTGGTGGTGCAACTGGTAATTTTAATGCTCATAAAGTAGCATTCCCTGATATCGATTGGGTAAAATTTGGAAATGATTTTCTAGAGAAAAAACTAGGACTGGAACGTATGCAGTATACTACCCAAATAGAACACTATGATAGTCTAGCTGCACAATTTGATGCGCTGAAACGCATAAATACTATTTTGATTGACCTTTGTAGGGACGCTTGGCAATACATTAGTATGGAGTACTTTAAGCAAAAAGTAAAAACTGGTGAAATTGGCAGTAGTGCCATGCCACACAAAGTGAATCCAATAGATTTTGAAAATGCAGAAGGAAATCTGGGAATAGCTAACGCTCTTTTTGAACACCTAAGTGCAAAGCTCCCAATTAGCAGGCTGCAAAGAGATTTAACCGACAGTACAGTACTTCGTAATATAGGTATTCCATTGTCACATAGTTTTTTGGCTTTGAAATCGCTAGACAAGGGTCTTGGAAAATTACTATTGAATCAACAAAAAATGGAAGAAGACTTAGAGCGAAATTGGGCTGTTGTAGCAGAAGCTATACAAACGATATTGCGGAGAGAAAGCTTCCCACAACCTTATGAAGCACTTAAAGAACTTACAAGGGGAAAATCAAGCATCAACAAGGAAGACATACATACATTTATTGACTCTCTGAAAGTATCTACTAAAATTAAGAAGGAGCTAAAATCAATTACTCCGCATAACTACACCGGTGTAGATTTTGATTATTAGATAGACGCTAACATCAAACATGATAAATCCTGAAACAATATTCAAAAGATTAGTTACTAAAAATGTCAACTACAAGGATCATACACCTTTGGTTGATGTAGTCATTAATATATATGGCAAGCCATGGAATACTGCTGTAACATTATATACTCTACTGAAAAACTCAGGAAAATGGATAGATAATATATATTTTATCACAGAGCGTAAACAACCACACAACAGCAACTTTGACTTTATTAAATCAGCACTAGGTAACAAAATAAAATCCTATACACCTGGTTTATGGTTGTGGGTTCGCCCATTTAGAAACAAATTTATTTTTCGATTACCTGGATTTAGAAATTCCGTAAGATATCAATATGGTTGGGAGCAAACTGACAAAGATTTCCTTTTCATAACTCACAATGATGTTCTATATACTGGCGACATAATAGGGAGTATGTTACAGAAAATAGGCGATAATATTGGGATAGGGCCAGTAGGTCAGTGTTGGAATTGTTCAGCAAAATTTGCTGGATTATGCTCACCTGACACCTATACAAATTATAAACCTAGTTACAAAGAATTGACTACTTTGTTAAAACAGTATCCCGGTAGTAGGCAAAAAGACTATGGGAAACTGCCGAACAAAAATCGGCCATGGCCATTGCCGGAATGTAGACTAAATGAATGGACGGCACTTATAAATATGAAAATAGCAAGAAATGCTACAATGCCTTTGGGAAAAGCGATTCCTTTCGGTGCATTTTATGAACTTGATATAGCTACAAAATGGTTTTCAGATGTGCTAAACATGGGCCACAATGTTTCGAATTTTGACATTTCATCGTTTGCGCAACATGCATGGGCAGGAAATTTACGTAGTGGCCATGCCGCATTGTTTGATGAGAATGAATATACCTACTCAGAAAATACAGCTAAAGAGTATTTAGAGAAAGAGTATTCGAAGGTAAATGAATAATAAGAAAAATAGGCTGTGTCATGTTAATTGTATATTGCATAAGACATACATTTAACTATTATAAATCAGAGGAAATGATTACCGATTCTTTGTCCGATTCTGCTTCTTTTTTTTCTGAAAGCATTTCGGCAGATTCACGTTCAGCATTCCATTCTACAATAAAATTGTTTCTACCAGTACCTATTAAAATTCCCATAAAACTTTGCTGAATAAGCTCTAGCATAGCTAAGAAAGTAAAAATAGCATGTATTCTGTTTTCACATGAAATAAACAATAACTCAAACGATACTCTTCGCTTTTCTTTTAGATGAGAAATCAGGTATGTTCGTTGCCCTTCCAAACTATAGTTGTACTTTACTACAACGTGTTGTGGTTTTAGGTTTCTTTCGTTGTATCGTTTTATCACTTTTTCATAGGCTTGCAATAGTTTGTACATTGTCACGGTCTGAATTTCAGTTCCTTCAGAATATGACTCACCTAAGCTATCCATTTCTTGTTTAATGTTACCACGCTTTTGCTGCATCTGTCTATCAGCCTCCATCATTACCATCACTTCAGATGCTTCTTTGAAGCGTTTGTATTCCAAAATCTTATCAACCAGTTCTTGCCGAGGATCTATTTCATTTCCAAGTGCGTCTATATCTCTTCTTGGCAACAACATACGTGCTTTTATACGCATAAGTGTAGAAACAAAAAGTATAAATTCACTGGCTAATTCAATATTTAGGTTTTCAAGTGAATGGATATAGCCTAAAAAATCGTTAGTTAACTTTGCTATTGGGATGTTGTAAATATCCAGTTCATCTCGCTCTATAAAAAAAAGGAGCAGATCGAAAGGTCCTTCAAATTGAGGCAACTTTATTTGATAACTTACAGACATTAAAAAAATTAAAACTTAATTTGTAAAGGCTAAATCAAAAGTAACTATTTAAAACTAAAAATTGGCTACAGTAGTTAATTAATAAAAACTGTAGCCAATATTGATTTCTATTCGTTTGTTTAGAACTTATACCCTATTCCAAAAGTAAATACTTGTTTCAGCTGAACCCATCCTAACGCAGCTCCAGGTTCGTCTTTTTTAACAACCGCTCCAGTATTATCTGTATACGTATCACTGTATGGTATGTTGTTATCATACATAATAGTTGCACCCAGTGTAACATTAAAATACTTTGAAATTTTCCACGAGAACAGATTATCAAAAAGTATATTTAGATTTCCGGGATTATCTTTCTTAATTACCAATCCAGCACTATCTTTAGTATCCTTCGCAAGATAATTTGCATACAAATCTAGCCTAGTTTTATATACTATATTTTTTGTGATGTTGTAAGTATATCTACCTGAAAAGTAAGCACCCATTTGAAAAACACTTGTTTTACCAAACGGAACGCCAAAAGCACCTTCTGGTGATCTTAACGTATAAACTTTGTCTGCAACTACCATCCTTGCAGCTACAGGCGATAAAAACAGCGTAACATCACTACCACGTCTATATTCCATACCAATGGCCGTAGTAAAAAATGCTGGAGAGAAAAAATTGGATGTTGGTAACGTATCCCAGTTTTGCAAAGAATAGTCATAACCCTTTGTGAACTGTGACTTAAAGTTGAACAATCCAGTGAAATAGAAATTTCTTGCCGTATCGATTAGTTTGCCATATTTAGAGGTAAAATCTATCCTATCATCTGTTTTGCGTGGTACAAATCCCGTTGAATAGTTGTAAGTCAGACCATAAGTCATATCTAAGTTATTACTCCATATATCTCTATGATCTAATCGATCAAGTCTTCCACTAAATATGCCATTAACTTGCATAGAGGCTAGCTCACCACCTGCTGCCCAGTTGTGCAAAAAACCACCATTTGTACCCAAACTGAGAACACCACTGTGTGTCCACGCAACCGTATCCTTGTTTGTAGTTTCTAAGGATTTCTTTATTTCGTCAACCTTTGTGACTTGTGCAGTTGTTTGCAGCCCTAATACAAAGCAGGCAGCTAAGAGTATAGATTTTTTCATAAATCCAATTGTTAAGTAGAAAAATAATTTGAATAAACTGAACTATCTGGGCTTGTACTTAGCCATTTCTAAAAACTTTTCAGCCGCTATCTGCTGATCTGTGAGCTGTTTTAAAGTGACTGTTTTATTATTAGCCATATATGCAGTAACGATTTTGTAACCCAACCACACTCCTATGCTACCTGGAGTCGATTTCTCTACGACACTTACTGGCTCTAACCCTCTGGCAAAAGGCCCATCAGTTATGTAGGGCATAATATTCTGGGCTTCTTTTGAATAAATTAGTTGATTTTGAATAAAAAAATTATACACCAGTGCTTCATTGCTATTACACCAGTCTATTTGCTTTTGCTTGTAGCCAAATAATGTGGAGTCTGGCAAATAAGGAAGCAATTTATGGAGGAAATACTGTTCTTTACCTTTTTGAATCATTAGGTCAAGCAGGTTTTTCTCAGCCATCTTTAAAGGGTGCATACCCTTGTATATAGCTCCAAATACAGAAACCGGTATGTAAGATTGTCTTAAATGTGCATTCATGTATTCGTGCACGCCAATAGAGCGGTAATGCTTAAAGTCGTCTCCCAAAAACATATCAAGACCAATGCATAATGTTGTATTGTCTACAGGAAAACTAGGCCAGTTACTAAGCCCCATATTAAGATAAATAATCTTGGGAATTGTTATTTCAGGGTAATAGTATTTGAAGAGTTTAAATCCATTGATTAATTGCTCGTCAGTTTTTTTGGTATCTGGGTATTTGAGTTCAATTTCATTTTGAAGTTCTTTAAAGTCTTTAAATACTAGAAACGGTCTAAGTCCGTCCTTAATTCCAGTAACTGTGTCGTTATAGTTGCCTTTGATACCATACGCCATTATGGTGTCCAAAAAATAATTAAGAAAGTCTGGATACTTATTATTTAGCTTTTTCAAACCATCGCCAATTTTGTTGGTATCCAAGGCGTATAAATCTTTGTCAAACCTAGTCGTAATTAATTCTACGTTGATTGAAGATGTGTCTGGTACTTTTTCCGATTCGTTGTTGCAACTTTGAGTTATCAATAAACAAACCGTTGCCAACGCTAAAGTAACTTTGTTTAAACCTAGGTTCTTAACTAATTTATTTATCATATGAATATTGAGTTTGTGGGCAAAAGTAACAAAGTGAAACGAAGTAAAGAACGATGAAAAATAATAATTTGACCTCAGTGCAATTAGCTAAAAAGAAAAATCTGCTACGTATACATAAACAGTATAGCGAAGCAGACTGGAAAATTACCAATATGAATTTTATTGCTTGAAACCTAAATCCTCAATCAATGACTTAGGCAATTCGGGCAACATATGTCTTGGCAAAAGAAATGAAGTAAGTTCTGCAAGTTCTTTGAAAATATAATGGCTATCAGCAGCACCTCTTAGGTATTCAGCACCTGTGCTACCGCCAGTACCAACTCTTTTCCCAATGGTACGCTGCACCATATGTATGTGCCTATGGCGCCACATAGACAGCTGCTCATCTACCTCAAGCAAAGTAGTGAGTAATTCGTAAGGCAATTGCAACAAAGGTTGATCGCGATAGAGCATAATAAACATAGCATTCCTCGACGCTTCAGCACTAAAAGACCTACCTGCAGGATAGTCAGCAGTATTGATAAATATGCTATCGAAAACCTTTACGTTTTGCATTTCTGCCTCTGATAAACCTTCTGTGTAAGCATTTCTATATCTAGTCCAGAAAGCCGATGCGTTATCAATGTCTCCCCAGTAATCTTTGTTGTTTACAAATGGCATTCTGGCCAGCCACCGATCGATAAGGACTAACAATGAAAGTTCATGCTCAGCATTTTTTACTCTATCAACATCTGCAAGAGTAAGCTGTGAAAGATAATATGCCTTACCATGCCTTTGCTCATAATGAAGACCAAGTGTTGCTTCTATCATCTTAAACTGGATACTCTGAAAACCAGATGCAGGTCTGAGAAGATCACGGAAATCAAGAAAATCAAGAGGAGTCATTGTCTCTAATACCCCCATTTGCATCACTGCCACCTCTAGTATTTTGCAAACTCTTTTTAATCTGTGTACAGTGTTATAGATATCAGGTGTATTATGCTGAATGTTGGTTTGACTAAAGATTTCTCTAACAATCTCCAATTCATGCAATATCTGCTTGAACCATAATTCATAAGCCTGATGAATAACGATAAACAACATTTCATCATCAGCTTTTACACCCTCTTTTTGGCTTTCGGGTTGCTGTGCATTCAATATTTTGTCTAGTTGCAAATACTCACTGTAATAGACAGGTTTACGTTCTTTATTTTCCATGGAGCTAAAATACTAATTGAATAATGAATGGTGTATGATTCTTGTCATATTTATGATATCCAACAATGTGACATCAAAATCATGCCGACATTTTCTTGTTCAAAACGTGCACTATCAATTTTATAGACTCTTTAGTAAGTGGTTTAATAAGATAATACTCTACATATTTATTGTCTTGAGCCTTTTTCATGTCAAGACTGTCAATAGAAGATGATAGAATGTAAATCTTAACTCTGGTTTTGACAGTTTCTAAAAGATGATCAAATCTTTCCAGGAAATCCCAAGCATTCATTACTGGCATCATAATATCCAACAATAAAACAGCAAATTCCTCAGATTGTGGGTCACTAAAAGTATCTGATATATATTGCAATCCTTTTACTGGATCTGTAAAATCTATGATTTTCGAATCAGGATATGTCTTTTCCAATATAGTTCTACATAACTTATTGTTCAGTTTATCATCGTCGATGATGATAAAATTATTTAAATAATTCATATTCCAAGGGGGTTAAAATGTAATTAACTGATTATCAGAGCTATATTACTCTATAATATTGAGAATACGAATTTTTATTTTGTTATCGTTTTGCAAAATATATTTTCATGCTTTGTTAATAACACATACAAAAGTAATATTCTCAAATACACCAGAGCCTTAGGTATATAATTAGAATATAAACTTAAATTATTGTGGGCAATATCAAGAATTGAAACGCTACATTAACAATAAATAGATGTAGCTATTCTGAAAAACGATAACATCCAATATCATTACTTCCTGAGCGATTGGAACCATTTAAATCAATGTTTGGAGAGTACAACGCATTGCCATTTCCGATAGCCGGAGATGAAGGCCGCAGACGAAAATCTCCTTTTTGGGTGTCTTTGAAAAGTGGATCTTGGTTAAACAGACAATTGGTGAAAGTTACAAATGGTTCTCTCACCAACCCCATTCGCAGCAAGCAATGATCGAGATGTAGGCTGGCTGACGCTTCGGGTACAGCACTGCAAACTATTTCACTATCTAAACTACCATATACAATACAATTTCGAAGTGTGGCTTGTAGATCTCCATAGAATATTGTGTTTTGATCAGGTTTATAATAGTTCAGAATTGCCACAGTTCCTTGTGTCGTATGACTGAGTGCAGTACCACCGTAGTTAGCAAACGTACAATTAGTAAAAGTATCTTTACCCCCTTGAATGATAGCCAAAGCATATCCACCGGTGGTATGAAATAGAGAATTGGTAGCAGATATAGTTCCCTTGCGGCTATATATGCCACTACCTATGGAGTTCTTAACAATACAGTTTTCCATACGCAATTGAGGTTGAGACCCAATAGCATTAGAGTCAATATCAACCCAAATGGCTGTAGGGTTACCCAATGCCCCATTTCCGCCGTTTTCTATACGAGTATAGCGCAATACGCTACCACTGCTGTAAGAGTGAAAATAGATACCCCCCCATTCGCCCGGATAACCTTCATATCCAAAATAACGACGGTCAAGGCGATCTCCCTGAAATATAATACTATCTTGAGAAGTTCCATCAGCAATCAATTTACCGAACACAACAAGTCCTGAGTTTTGATGCATATAAATACGGCAACCTGCATTAATGGTAAGTGTAGCACCCTTAGCTACTCCCGCACTGTTTATTATAACATATGGAAGTGTAGTATCCCACACTGTATTGGTAGTTATTAAGCTGTCTCGTATGTACCGCGCATTTTGGCCATAAGCTGTGAAGGGTAAGAAAAATTCTTTTCCATTAAGTGTAGCAACAAGTGAGTCAGTTACAACAAATGGATTTAATTGATTTGTTGGGTCAATAGTTACGGTTGCGAATACATAAATACTATCGTTTGGCGCTATCCTAATATTAGGAACATTATTACCAGAAAAACCGTCTACGTTAAGTCTAAAGAAAGAATTTGGATTCAACATTCTTACCGAACTTAGCACAACTTCCTGATTATTAGGATTATATATCAGTATACCTGTTGTAAAACTACCCGCAGCAGTAAATATTGTATCAAATGATAAGGTATCATCAGAAAATCTCAAATTTCCGCCAACTGATAATGTCCGCCTTTCCTTTTGACAAGAAGTATTCAATAAAGTTGTGAAACTTATGGCTAGCAACAATAGAATAAAAAAGGTTCTGAAACGCATACTTGTAAAAATAGGTAAAAAATTACAGCTATAATATGAATTGAAATGCTGGAACAATACAAAACGATTACAGCGGCTGCATATTGCATGCAGCCGCTGTAGATTATTATAAAAATAAACGATTAAGCTATTGTTACAGAACTATCAAGATATACGTCTTGAATAGTGTTTAATAACTGTACACCTTCGTTCATTGGTTTTTGGAATGCTTTACGACCACTGATGAGTCCCATACCACCAGCACGTTTGTTAACTACGGCAGTCATAACTGCTTCAGCCATATCGGTAGCACCTTTAGATTCACCGCCAGAGTTAATAAGGCCTACACGACCCATGTAGCAATTAGCTACCTGATAACGTGCAAGATCGATGGGGTGATCAGTTGTTAGATTTTCGTATACCAATTTACTAGTTTTACCAAAGTTGATGGCATTGTAACCGCCATTATTGGTCGGTAATTTTTGTTTAATAATGTCTGCCTGGATAGTTACACCCAAATGATTTGCTTGTCCGGTAAGGTCAGCAGAAGTATGATAATCTACACCATCCTTTTTAAAACTTCCATTACGAAGATAACACCACAATACAGTGGCCATACCTAGCTCATGAGCATATTCAAAAGCCTTTGCAACTTCTACTATCTGACGAGCACTCTCATCACTACCAAAGTAAATAGTAGCGCCAACAGCCACCGCGCCCATATTCCAAGCATCTTTAATTGTACCAAACATTATCTGGTCAAACTTGTTTGGGTATGATATAAATTCATTATGATTTACCTTAACAATAAAGGGTATTTTATGTGCATATTTACGAGCTACAGAACCCAATACTCCGTATGTAGAAGCAACAGCATTGCACCCGCCCTCTATCGCTAATTTAACAATATTTTCAGGGTCGAAATAAATAGGATTTGGAGCGAATGAAGCACCACCACTATGCTCTATACCCTGATCTACGGGTAGTATTGATACATAACCACTACCAGACAAACGACCATTGTTCATCAATGAACCTATGCTACGTAAAGTTTGAACATTGCGGTTTGACTGTGTCCAAACTTCATCGAGGTGAGATGGAGATGGAATGTGAATTGAAGATTTACCAATGGTGTTACAGGTGTGACCAAGATAATACTCGGCTTTGTCACCCAAAAGTTCGTGAATTTTGTTTGCTGACATATTTGAGGAATTTTTTGAATCTGGCTGCAAAGGTATTTCAAAAATCTAAAAAAGCTAAAAATAAACAATTAAATGTAATAAGGCAGTTTTGTAGGACTAGACATCAAAATACAAAACAGAACAACAACTTAGGAAACAAAATCTGAAGTCAAATGAGAAAAATATATTCATATAGTCAATTGTTTACGAGCATAATTTTCGTTATTTTTGGCAGCTGTTGCGCACTCTCAGAAAAAATATACATTGGATAATAATATTGCTAATGCTTCTTGTATTAGCAAAGCATTTCTTTATAGTATATTATATCTTTCAGTTTAGTTGGGAAATAGCATTTCAAGATGCACTAATAAGCACATTCGTGCTCACTGGGTCATTATGGGGCATTATATTACTTATAAAGGCCTACCCTACCACAGCTGCTATTACATTGTATGCTTTATTTACCTCACTATTTGTTACTGCTGCTACCGTTCCAATACAATATGAATTGATAAAATGGTGGCTGAATGAACCTGAAAATGGCAACTTTATCAGATGGCTTGGATTGAGTTTGCCAGTTAGATTTCTTATAGTTTGGATTTTCAATATATGGGTCGCGACAATTAGTTCATTTCGAAAAAACATGGCAGCATTAGACAGCAGATTTCAGCAACAAACGGATGCTTCCATATTGCTGAAAGAAGCTGAACTGTTTAAACTTAGACAACAATTACAACCACACTTTCTTTACAATAGCCTAAACTCTATTAGCGCATTGATAATGATTTCACCTGATAAGGCGCAGGATATGGTAGGCAAATTATCAGACTTTCTCAGAAGCTCTGTAAAGCGAGAATCCAATGACACTTTACCGATAGCAGAAGAGTTAGCTTACATTGAATCTTACCTTGGAATAGAATCGGTTAGGTTTGGAGATAGACTTTGTATAACTTTTATAAGAGAATATACCGACGATGCTATCATGCCTCCATTTCTTTTGCAGCCAGTATTAGAAAACGCCATAAAATTTGGCTTATATGGCAATACTGGCAATGTAGAAATCATAGTACATATAATTCTTCGAAACGGAATGCTGGAGTTATCAATTACCAATCCTTACGACCCAGATATGCAACCACCACGAGGTACAGGGTTTGGGTTATCTGGCATTCAACGAAGGTTATATTTACTTTATGGACGAACAGACCTCCTTGAAACACGGAAAGAAGGAAAAATATTTACCACTACTCTGAAAATACCACAACAACATGTTCAAGGTAATATTGATAGATGATGAATCGCTAGCAAGACAGCTGATACGTTCCTATTTGCAATCGCACAGCAACATCTCAGTAGTAGCTGAATGTGGCGATGGATTTGAAGGATTTAAGGCCATACAGGAACATCAACCAGATCTAATTTTTTTGGATATACAAATGCCCAGACTAAATGGCTTTGAAATGTTAGAATTGTTAGACAATCCACCAGCAGTAATATTTACTACTGCATTTGATGAATATGCATTAAAGGCATTTGAAACACATGCTGTAGACTATTTACTAAAACCAATAATAAGAGAACGGTTTGAGAAAGCACTTGACAAATGGATGTCTACATCAGCAATAAAACAAATACCAGCTATTGCGCCACTGCTGGAAAATAATATCTACGAAGGATACCAGCATCGTGTAGTAGTAAAAGACAATGGTCTTATTCGAATCATTCCAGCACAAGACATACACTATATAGAGGCAGATGATGACTATGTAAGAATAGTTACCAAGGGCGGGCAATACTTAAAAAAAAGTACACTGTCACACATAGAGCAAACGCTTGATCCTCAACAATTTGTAAGGGTTCATCGTTCTTACTTGATACCAGTGAACCAACTAATGAGAATAGAACCTTACGAAAAAGAAAGCCACATTGCATTGCTGCAATGTGGCGCCAAAGTTACAGTTAGTAAAACTGGTATGAATAAACTAAAAAACCTATTGGGTTGGTAAAGAACTACCTGTTTTCGCCCAATCGATCGGACCAGTGAATTTCTGGTGTCTTTTTATTTGGTTTATTGTCAAGTATGTATCTTATTAGCAAGTACCCCCCTATTGCAAAAAGCTCTATTGTAAGCACATGTAATGGATTTGCATTCAGCACATCGACCAATTGTTTACTAACGGCGGCTCTTACTATTGGATCTTGAGATGAAAGAGAATTGATATCTACAACATCTGAACAAAAAGCAAGAACTACTACCAGACAACCTATAAATAGTGCTGACAAGAACGAAACCACTGTGAGAAATCCCCAAAGAATAGGATTTAACCCTTTTAGTTTTGCTCGCATACTATTGCGAAAGGTGAGATATGTCAATAAAATAATTTCGAACATTCTATAAATTTTTCATGAAGACAGTTATGCTTTCCATAACATGGGCAATTTGCTCTTCGCTAAGACCATGATGACAAGCCAGCAACATTCCTCCACGCATTACTTTATCTGACTCTGGATATCCACCTGAAGCAGCTTTGTGTACCACATTTTTAAACCCTGGCTGTCGTAAGATGTTTCCAGTGAAAACAGTGCGGGTTTGAATGTTGCGTTTTTCAAGAAAAATCTGTAAATCACGACGAATAAATGGTGCAGATTGACGAATAGTAGATGAATATGCCAACCAACCGGTACGTGAATTAGGTAATTGTTTCGGAAGAATAAAAAACTCTTCATATTGTGCAAAGAATTCACGCATACGCAAATAGTTTGCCGTACGTGTATCAATATTACTTTTCAACTTATTGAGTTGCACTACTCCAAATGCAGCACCCATTTCAGAGGGTTCAATGTTATAACCAGGCTCCTCGAAAACAAATTTCGCATCGTAGGGTATACCATCTACTTCAACATTAAATCTATTTTCTATTTTCTCAGACTCTACAAACAAAGAAGAGCTGCGACCCCAACTACGCAATAAACGTCCACGATCATAAAATGCATCTGAATTCACACAAAGCATACCACCATTTCCAGCACAATTGATTATATGAGAACCATAGAAACTAGTAGTGCTCATATCGGTGAACCTACCTGAAGATAAACCATCTATTTCAGCCCCCAAAGTATCTGCTGAATCTTCAAGAACAAACAGGTTATGCTTGTCAGCTATTTCTCTGAGATGTTTCCAATCAGGTAAGTTGCCCATAAGGTTAGGAATGATCATTGCCTTTGTTTTAGGCGTTATCATTTCTTCTACTTTATTGGCATCAATGTTATAAGTTCCTTCTTCTACATCTACAAAAGCAGGTATCCATCCTTTTTTGACTATCGGAGCCACTGTTGTTGAAAATGTAAGTGCTGGAGTAATTATTTCAGTTCCAGCTTCATAATCCATAAGGTCGGCAGCTAAGTAAAGAGCAGATGAACCACTATTTACCATTATGCCATATTTTTTGTTATACAATGCAGCGATGCGCTCTTCCATTTCGCGCACATTTTTGCTCATTTGTGTGGAGGTGCGCAGTACTTTCACAACCGCCTCTATTTCTTCTTCACCGTGTACTGTCTTGCCATAAGGCACATGAATGTAGTCTGTCTGTAGCATCTGTTTTAGCAAAAGTTAGAATGCGAATGTAACGATAAGCATGGAATAATTAAAGTTAAAAAAGGCAAGAAATACTATTTATTTGGTTTTGTAACTTTCGGCGAACCTTCATAAAACTCGAATGGCTGCATTTCAGCAGCCATTCATAGTTTAAGCAAAACAAGATACTACTTTTTGGGCTCAGTAGGTTTGAATACTTCATCGCTAACTGGCTTGTTTATTTCTACTGTTTTGTACACAATGTCGCCACCCATTTGAGGGTTATTTTCAGTCATTGGTATTACTATTCCTTCAGGCAATTTCTGAAAATTACTAAAGGTCATTGCTAGTTCTTGCTCTTCGTCTTTAGCCTTTACCTTCACTTCCGACCTTATTAAGTAATAATTGCTCACATCAAAGTAGGCTGTCTGTTCGTTACCATCTTTGTCACTTATTGCTACCTTGAAACAAGGAACATTATCCATAGTATCAGTACCCAGATATTTGGCCGCGGTTATTTGCGATTTATCTGCCAAAAGTGAATGTTTAATATTCAATCTTCCTTGTGATTGTTTAATTTGCTCTTCTGGGATAGGTGTTACCTTATCCATTCCTGGTTGTATGGGCATGTACATCCACCCTTCTTTAGCAGTAAGTATCACATAACAATCCATACCCATCACTGACAGGTCCATCCTCATACCTTTTTTATCTACTGTGGTTCGGCTGGTTGCTATTTCCATCCCTTGTATACTCATAGCACCAGTCTGCTTGAGTGATGTGATTTTGTTCCAATTTTTTTCGCCACCTATTGCTTCGATGTGCTTAGTAATTATTTCATCGCCCGACTGAGCAAATGTCAGGTTAGCAGACAACATAGCGACTGCCAATAACGTTAATGAATATTTTTTCATTTTTTAGATTTTGATAATAGTATGTAACAAATGTAAGGGAAAGTATGTGATATTAGCTCCAAAATTTGAGTATAAATTACCTCATTGAAGCATATCAAGCTTCCAGCATCAAGCCTACCATTTCCTTCATTAACTCTTTATCAGAAGCTGTACTGTTGATACCCACCGACATTGTGTTATACTTGGCTAGTAGCAAAAGACAATGCTCTACCCTACTCAATGGCCAATTTGGCAGAAGTGACATCACATCTTTAAGAAAATAGGGCGACATGCCTAATGCAGCTGCTGCTTCTTTATCAGTCTTGCCTCTTACAAAATGTGCCGCATACATGCGTGCAAAATGATTGTATAAAATGCCAACCACAAGTGCTAAAGGAGCACCTTTGTTGTTAGCCAGAAAAAAAGACAACATTTTATAGGCTTTTTCTTTGTCTAATGCTGTTAGGGCATTCGGAAATTCAAAGACGTTATACTCCTTACTAATACCTATATACTTTTGAATAAGCTCGGATGTAAGCCTGCTTTCATTAGGTACGTTGATACGAATTTTCTCTATTTCATTGGCAATCTTTTTAAGATCACTACCTAAGTAGGAGGCCAACATCTCTGCCTCTTGCCGAGCAATCGTAAAACCGATATCAGCACCATACCTTTCAATCCAGTCGGGCAAAGAGTCGTCTTTTATTTTATCGGATGTAAAATGAACACCTTTTTCTTTCACTCTTTTTACAAACCGAGTTTTGGTATCAGCTTTTTTGAAGGGGTGCTCTATCAACAAAATAGTTGTGGGAGAAGGTTTCTCTATATAACTTAACAATGCATTTAACCCTTTATCATCTTTGTCTCCTCCTTTAAAATTTGATGCATCTTTTAGAATTACTACTTGCTTGTCAGCGAACATAGGAAATCGCTTACAAGTATTAAGTACATCATTAGGTGTGGCATCCTTGCCATAAAGTATAGTGAGATTAAAGTCTTTCTCTGCAGCACTAAGTATTTTGTCTTCAAAATAGTTAGTTATTTGTTCCAAATAGTAGGTTTCTTCTCCATCAATTAGATAAACCGGAGCATACTCTTTGGTTTTTAATGTTTGTTGTATTTTTTTATAATCAGCATTCATAATTAGCGTGAAATTAGTGAAAAACTATGTCTTGAATTATATACTTGGCGATGTGGACTTAAGGTATGTTTTGTGCGAGCTTAATAAAGACTAATTATACCTTTTTCCGTATTATTTTTGTTGCCACAAGCAAGGCTCAAATATGATTTACCACATAGTAATTGGCGATATGGCTGCTACACCTCTGGCAGATGCGATGACAAACACACCAGAATTGGCTGGTGAAATAGTGGTAATAAAAGATTTGCTAAATGTGGGGCCATTGCAAAAAACAGAAGACGATCAGAAATTTTCTGATATTCGATCTTCTTTTTGGAGACAGGTTGCATCTAATGAAAAAAACTCTGTTAACGTAGATGATACTGAACGGATATTGCAGGTAAGTGTAGCAATGAATAATAATGAAAGTGCTAAAGTATGGCTATGGATAGCTCCATGGCCTGCAGATATATGCACTTGGTTGTGGCTAACAAAATATTTCGGTAAATACCCTGGCAGATTTATGGTGATCAACATTGCCGGTCTGCCTTTCCTTGATGCAGAAGGCAAACTATATTACCCCAAAAATATTAGCGAATTACTCCCTAAAGAAATAAGTAAAGCCAGGAAACTAGCGAGACCTGTAAGCTATGCTGAAATAGAAAACGATGCTGATGACTGGAAAAAATTAGTAAAAGAAAATGCCGGGGTTAGAATAACGGATGGAAACAAAAGAGTATTGTCCAAAGGAAATGACCACTACGACAATCTTTTACTAAGTATGTGTACCGACCAATTCCAAAAGGCGTATAAAATAGTAGCGCAAACATTAACCAAACACAATATACCTACGGGCGACCTATATCTGGGTTGGCGACTTAAAGAAATGGTATTGCAAGACAGATTAAGAACTCAAGGAGAACTGAACAAATCATTGAAAGATTTTGACATAAAACTACCAAGTACTACACTAGAATTTGGGGATTAAATTTCAACATCGTTAATTTTTCTATATTTTCTCTTTGAATTGATAAACCACAATCCTACCATTATTTACTTTAGTAGTTGAGATGATGATGTTGCAATTCAATTTATTGGTAAACGTGTATTCAAAAGATTTACAATCTGGATTGTTGATAGTTTTTAGGTTCTTTTGAATCACACGCTTTATGTAAGCGATCCGTGTTTTCAAATTTGCCTTTTCTAGCGTCCCCATGGGCATCATTGCAAAGCAAATAGGCGGTATTTTGCCAGCCGGTTCGTCAAATTTTTTTGTTACCTTGAATTCTGGAAAATAAACAGACCTTTCTGAAACTTTTCCATTTTCACCGTACACAAAAGTTTCAGTATGTACGATGTCTTTGTTATTATCATTGAGCCTTACTTCTTTGTATAATTGGTTTTTGCCATTATAGTGGTAGCGTGTATAAAACTCAATTTTCCCGTTGTAGTAAGAGCTCTCATTAGTTACTAACTCTCCAGTTTTTTTATCAGCAATATAATCACATACTTTTTTATAAGTATTACCAGATATATTATTTGTTCTTAAGTGAGTAGACACCCTGTTTTTTTCATCATACTTCCAGTCATTTGTTTCTTGCATTATATCATCTTTATAAGTCTCAGACTTTACGGTTTGCTTTTTACTGTTCAAATAATATACTGTCTTGTATTCTGTTTTATCTTTATATCTATAGTTCAAAACCATAGATATCGTACTGTCTGATGATACATAGGTCTTTGCACTATCAGTAACATATAACCTCGCGCTGTCAGTATGAGTATAGTCGTAGGTATACTCATGTATCACCATGCCAAGGTTATAGGTTTTCCAGCCCGCTTTGAATGTGACTGCTTCTTTCTGCTGTGCACTAGAAGAAGTAACAACAAAAATCGAAAAGCAAATCATTAAACATTTTATCTTCATGGTTCCAACTATTGTAATAGCTATTGAATAATTCCGAATCAAAGCAAAACAATTACTTTAGTTCAAAATTTATAATAAACCTACAAGATAAAAAGTGTGGATTTAGAACTTGTATTTATTTAATAACACAATGTGGAAAGCAATTTAACAACTAAAAGGGAGATACATTCTTTGTTTTATGTCAAGGATTACACTTGAAATACACGATTTTATTTACATTTTTTCCAGAATGATCTATTTGTGTGTTAATCACCAATTTTAGCACGTTGGACGCGGTAGCATATACAGCAAATGCAGCGTGTATTTTGAATGAATTGGTATGAATATGATTTGCAACATTATAGATCACTGCACCCGTGCTGGAATCAGTTACTAAAACTTCATAACCATGAAGTATACCATCGTAACTGACAGATGCTGCAACTAATACACTATCACCAATATGATATGTTGCACCATATAATGGTGATACTACATTTATTGTTACATCTGTCGAGGATGCTGTGTTCTTTTTTTTATTGCATGCACACAATAAAGTCAGTAATAATAAAAATGTTATGACCTGAAAAGACTTCATTTAAAAAGAAATTTTTAAAACGTAACAAAAAAACCTGTTTCCAGTTTAGAGTTTGTATTAATCCTGCCATTGGCATAATGCTGTGCAAGTGGCAGGTTGCCAATGAGTCTTAGACCCAAACTGCGGTAAGCTATCTGCAAACCTATAGAAGAAAACAGTATACCACCACCGCTGTATATATTGGTCCAGTTTTGTTTGTAGTTGTAGTAGTCTAGTGTGGCATATTCATACTTAACACCAGCCTGTGGCGTAAATAAAAATCTACCTACTGCAAGCTTGTAAAACGCTAATGCCCCAACACTAAACCTGTTACCAAATTTGTATCCGTCGGATGAAGCTGTGGTAAGAACAACTGAAGGATCGAGATTAACACCAAAATTCTTTTTTTGAATAGTGTAATTGGCATTTAACATGAAATCATATGTACCCGTACCTGGCTTCATTGATGGAAATTGGCTCTGAGCAACATTATCAAAACTAGTAGTACCACCAGTAGGCAATTTTATACCTACCCCACCAAATAAAGTGTGTTGCCTGCCTGCTAATTCCCTATCAAGAAGCGTACGGTTTAGCATAATAGTAATATCACCAATGCCCGCATTACAGCTTCTTTCACCATTTGTGAATCTGACATTGTATTGGTAAGGTATGAAAGCGAAAACCTGATAATTTTTGCCAATTTTATGTCTACCCCAGATTTGCAGTGTATTGTATTTGTCATTTATTACATCATCGGGTCGCGGCACTAAATAGTAAACCGATGGAAACCTACTGGTGAAATTGCCAGCCAACAATTGAATACCTACAAAATCGCGATTAAAACCAGGCAACAATCCTATATACTGGCTACCTGCACCACCACCGCACATGTCGCAAGCCACAACGGATTGTACAAAAAAAATAGCAAAAGCTATTACAAATAGTTTTTTCATTATAATCTGCGTATGAGAAATGATTAAGAATTGTGTAGTGCCACTGTACCCCATGCGCAAAATATCATAAGGGAAGGATAATCCTTATAAATAACTACTAGGCAATACACTGTTTACAAAACAAATAAAGAGACTATTAGCAATAAGACGGGGGATGAAATACAGGTGTGTAAGTACCTTCAAGACTAAAACTCACGTAAAATAGATGATGATTGATACTACTTTCCGAATAAACCCATGGAAAAACATTTACGGTTTGTGGCAATGTGTATGCTATCAGTTCTCCCAAATTCCATTTTTGGGGCACTGAGTTAGTACGCTGAGTTGTGCCTTTGTCAGCCTTGTTGAGTTGTTTGTTAAGATAGCATTTACCGCAACATTTTTTCTCTGGTTGATTCTTGTTTTCACACAGATTACGGGCTACAAATTCTTTATTGACCTGATACCATATTACAATACCCAACTTTACAAAGCTCTGATAAGAAATACTGAGCAGCAGTAATATGGCTATTAATTGACGATACACAGCGCAAAATTAAGCCTATGAAACCAAAAACCAATAATTAAAAATCAGGAATACGACATGAATATAAAGTAGAAAAGGCACATCTTACAATATTTTCACAACAGACAATAACCTAAACAACATAAATTTATCATCAAGTTCGTATATTTACTTTTTCAATACCCCCAATGTTGGTACTTTATTTCTGCACACTCGCCTACACCAAGTTGAAGACAGTATGTGCTTATTCGATAGTGCTTTTTTCGCTACTATTTTGCAATAAAGAAAGCAAAGGTCAGGAAAGCAATTCAGAACCATTTGGACATTCGTTCAATATGGGCATGGGCCCTGGATATTTCAGTACAGAAATATTGCCTGCTCCTTTTTTCACTATTAATTACGAATATGATTTCTTAAACAATCTCACCATTGCACCATTTATAGGTTTTGCGTCTTACAAAGGTGATGCGAGTATCATTGCGGCCAGATACTATTACTACCGGGCTACAATAATACCATTTGGTATAAAAACTACCTACTACTTAGATCAACTACTAAAAATACCCTGCCGATGGGATGTTTACATTGCCTGCTCTCTTGGGTATACTTACATAAACAAAACGTAGGATTATGGCTACCCAGGCATTAAAGGTGGCATACCAGGACTACGAGAGGAATACCTGCACGCACACTTGGGTGTGGAGTATCACGTAAGTAGGAACACGGGTTTGTTTGTAGATGTATAATCAGGTGTTGCAGTAGCTGGCATAAGCTTCCATAGGTACTATTAGTAACACATTAAGATTATTACACACATGAATACTTTTGGGTGAAAGAACGGAAACAATGTGGTAGACTCCAATTTTTTTAAGCATTTTTTTGCATCTGAACGCAAATTATGTCTGCGGATTTATAGTTTTATGATTTATTTTTGACCACCCTAACCAACACAGTTGGGTTTATTTCCGTCTTTAGCGGAAACTATTAATAACTCAATATGAATCGATTAGTACTTGTTGCCTTACTGGTTTTAGGTATGGCTGAGGCGGGTGTTGCAAAAGAAGGATACCACATAACACTGAAAATGCCCTCCCTTAAAGACTCTATGGTGTATCTTGTACACTATTACGGCAAACCATTGCCTACTATATACAAACGCGACTCTGCCAGACTAGATAAAAAAGGAGTAGCAGTGTTCGACAGTAACGACCCAGAATTTATAGGCGGCATTTACATGATGCTGTTGTCTGATAGAAAAACCTATTTCGAGTTCCTGCTAAATAAAGGTGACGATTTCACCATAAATGCCGAAATAGAAAAATTGCCCCAAGGTCTAACTTTTACCAATTCTGCTGAAAATAACCGTTTTCAAGACTATGTTCTCTTCTTAAAGGGATACAGCGGCAAGCAGCAAGAATTGCAAAAAGAATATGCCACTGCTAAAAATGCTGATGATACTGCTGCTATACGAAAAAGAGTAGCCACTACAGGCAAAGAGCTCACTGCATACAGAAAAGAACATATAAAAAAGAACCCAGGCACATTACTCACTTCCATATTTAGTGCACTGGAAATACCGCAGGTGCCTGAGGGTCCTCATTTTCTGGCTGATGGCATAACCAAGGATAGTTCATTTGCATACAATTATTATAAAAGCCACTACTGGGACAACTTTAACTTACAAGACGACCGACTAGTACACACTCCCGTGTTTGATGCCAAGCTAGAGGAATACATGAACAAAATGGTATTACCTTGGCCAGATAGTGTTATTAAGGAATCCAGATTATTGTTAGAAAAAGCTAAAGGCACTAAGGAACTATTTAAATATACCCTATGGTGGCTTACCAGAAATGCTGAAAACAGCAAAATAATGGGCATGGACGAAGTGTTTGTGTATCTGGTAGAAAACTACTACATGAAAGGGGACGCAACATGGCTCTCTAGCGAAGACCTCAACAAATACATAGACCGTGCTATGAAAATAGCACCAAATGTGATAGGCAATCTGGCTCCTGAAATAAAACTACCAGTTTTAGGCAGTAAAAAAGAAGAAAGTCTGAATGGAACCAAGTCTAAATACACACTTCTCGTGTTTTATGCTCCTACTTGTGGTCACTGCAAAGAGGAAATGCCTAAAATCGACTCTATGTACAGATCTGGCTTAAAAAAGAAAGGTTTGAAAATTTTTGCAGTAAGTACAGAAACTGACGAAACTGCTGCAAAAGACTTTATAAAAAAATACAAACTTGATGATTGGGTAACAACTTGGGATCCTGAACATATTGGTGATTGGAGGTCTAAGTATGATGTGTATAGCACTCCAACTATATATTTGCTCGATGAAAAAAAGATAATAAGAGGAAAAAGATTAGATCATAGTAATATTGCAAACCTCTTGGAAATGATAGAGAAAAAAGAAAAAAACAACAAATAAAAATAAAAATACACACACAATGCGAAAATTGGTTTTATCAATTGTTGCTGCCGGAACATTTATGTCATCAGGTTATGCGCAAACACTATTTACTTATGGCCCAAATTCGGTAACTAAGGACGAATTTCTCAGGGTGTACAAAAAAAATAGCATCAACAAAAAACCAGACCTATCGGAGAAAGAACTTAGGGGTTATCTGGATTTATATACTTTGTTCAGAATGAAGGTTGCAGAAGCTGACAAGCAAAAGTTAGATACTGTGATGACTATTGAGAAAGAACTTAATAGCTACCGCAAAAACCTTGCTAAAAATTATCTTACTGATGAGCAAATAACAAACAAGCTTATACGTGAGGCTTACGACCGGTTGAAAGAAAATGTTAGAGTATCCCACATACTGATCAACTGCCCTCCAGGGTCGGATACTACAGCCGCTCGAAACAAAATAGATAGCATTTACAAACTTGTATCTGCTAATCCACAATCTTTCGAACCAATGGCAATAGCACTTTCCGACGATAGGGGTTCCAAAGACAAAGGTGGAGACATTGGCTACTTCACAGCTTTACAAACGGTGTATCCGTTCGAAAACGCAGCATATAATACACCAAAAGGAAAAATCTCTGCTCCCTTTCGTACTCAGTTTGGCTACCATGTACTAAGAGTTACTGACAAACGTGCCGATCGTGGAGAAGTAAAAGTGGCTCAGATAATGGTGCAAACCATCAAATCAAAAGGTGGGGAAGGTGAAAAAGCCGCCAAAATGCGTGCTGACAGTGTCATGAATATGCTAAAAGGTGGGGCTAGATTTGCTGAGTTAGTGAGTAAATATTCTGACGACAGATACTCTATAGATGATAGTGGTGTATTGAAACAATTTGGGGCTGGCAAAATGGTTCCTGCTTTTGAAGATGCCGCATTTGGTATAAAGAAAGTTGGGGACATTGCCGGCCCGATACAAACCGAATACGGATTTCATATCATCAAATTACTTGCAAAAATACCTCTGCAACCGTATGATAGCATGTATACTCAGTTGAAACGTAAAGTAGAAAATGATGCTAGGGCTCAAACAGCAAGAGATATTTTTTATGAAAAAGTAAAAGCTAAAAACGGATTTAAAGAATATCCCGAAAACTTTACCCCTGTATTCAACAAGATAGTAGCAATAACCGATACTGGTGTTGACGCCAAAAGCATAAAAACAGAAGAGTTCAGAAACATGAATAAAACACTGTTTACACTATCTGGCAAGAACTATACCCAAAGTGATTTTGTCGCGTTTTTATTTAATATTACTAGAGGTAAAATTAATGGCCCCAAAAATGCTGTAGTGAACGACGCATATAACATGTATCTATCGAATGTTGTTACAGACTTCCAAGAACACAAATTGGTAGAAGAAAATCCAGAATTCAAAACACTCATGAATGAATACAGAGATGGCATAATGCTTTTCGAACTTATGGAGCGCAATGTTTGGAAAAAAGCATCCGAAGACACTGTAGGTTTAAAAGCATTCTTCGAAACTCGCAAATCTAAATATTTGTGGGAGCCAGGTTTCGAAGGTGCTGTTTACAAATTTAAAAACAAAGCAACCTTTGATACTGGAATGATAATGATAAATGCTGGAAAATATACTGAAGAAGAAATTACAAAAGCGATCAATAATACAGATAGACCTGATGGGGTATCGGTATTGCGAGGTAGATATGAATTTTCTAGATACAAAGATGTAACACTTGCCGAACTGAATGCTAATAAAATTAAAGTACTACCCGTGGATAATGGTTCTATTTCAGTAGTAGTTGCAAAAACTGTTTATCCAAGTGCAACCCCAAAAACGCTGAGTGAGGCAAAAGGGTATGTTGTTGCAGAATATCAAGATCATTTAGAAAAACAATGGAATGATAAAATGCGTCGCGACTATCCTGTAAAACTTGATGAAAAAGTATTCAAGAGCATGGTAAAATAGTATAATCATTCACTTAACCAACAAAATAGCCCTCGCCCTTGCGCGAGGGCTATTTTGTTGGTTCTATATCAATTTCTCGATGTCATTTTGCCAAACTATCTGTATTATTTTTTTTACTCCAGTTTCTAAAATTATCTCTTATCCACATTTTAATTTCTAGATTACTAGCTAGCCTAGCATAATCATAAGACATGGGATTTGCATACATGAAATACCCTATACTATCACCAGTCAACCCTGTAAGAGAAGTCACTAATTCGGGCGTATACCTAGTATCAATAAATTTTTCAATTTCACCAGCAGCAAAGTTCTTCTGAAACTGGTAAGTACGCTTTGCTCTTTTAGAAAACAACTCGGCCAAAGCTGAAACAGGACTCATAAATGGGGAAGGTGGACGACGTTGCAATGGCAATTTATAGGTCTCTGCCCGGTCTGCGGAATCTATCTGATATTGTGTCAATTTTCCAGGACGCAAATATACCTCTTGCAGGTCGTATACCGATCGTTCTAATTCAACATTGAGTGTGGCAATAAGAACTGATAAAGGCTTTAAACGTTCAGCACTTTTGTAACCAATATATGTAAATGCTATTACATCTTTTTGACGTGCAGGTATAGAGTAAAATCCATTTGCATCAGTGTATGATATCTGTTGTGTGATTACATTTACAACTGTAGCGCCAGGCAGTGGTTTGTGTGTTTGGGCATCTGTAACTACACCTTGCAGCGACTGACCTTTTACAAAGGTTGCAAAAAGCGATAAAACAACAGATAAGGCTAAAAAACGCATAGTACTGTAAAACTACTTAGGAGCCCAGCGAAAATGAGTAGCGATACCGCATTTTGACAATACTTTATGAGTGAGTAATTTTCAAAGTAGCCCATTAGTTGGCAAAAACCATTTTTCGAGACTCTATAACCACACCATCTATGACCAACGAATACAAGAAAGTACCATTTACGTTATAACCATGATCATAAGTAATTTCGTTGATGCCTGCATTTAATGTTATATCAGATCTCTGTATTTCCCTACCATCCAGACTTTTTATACTTATGTATGCCTCTTTATAAGCAGTGGGGTTATTCACCATTACAGATATCATTGTAGCCTCATCTGCGGGATTTGGTTTGTTTTGCAGCAATTCTATTGGTTTGGTTGTAGCGTATAGATCATACACACTGTTTACAGAGGCCTGCAATTCTTTTGAGAACAGGCTCTCTACTCCTTTGTCGTCTACAGCGGCTATACTTACTATATGGTACCCGCTGCCCGTTACTGGTATATTAAAAGTAGTAGCACCACCTGCTACTGTATAGACCGAGTCCCAATCAAAAGTAGTAGTGCGTACACCTATTCGATATTGAGGATAATCAGTTTCGGTAGTAAGATTAACAACAAGTGTAGCGCCAGTACTGGTCAAGGTAAAATCGGGGGTACGTGGCCCCATAGCCATCATAGCTGCAGCATTACCATTGATAACAGTGTTCCTTGCCAGATAATTTACATCGACATAATATTCGTCTAAACTGCCATCCATATCTGTATCAGCGCCCAAGCTATCACCAGATGTATGTTGCCTATCCAAATAAGATCCGCTAGTCACGTTCGCATCGCCCGATTCATTGGCTGCAGTAAAACGCATGGCAGTAAACCCTGCCTGCCGAAAAGGTATATGGTCGCCTCCCCTACCTGTTCTATCTTCAGGTGTCATTATGCTGATGGTCATGGGTACTGCAACGAATGGTAATTGAAGTTCTTTGTACTCTAACTTTATAAATCTTGATAATCCTTTATGAAAAGAACTAAATCCACCATAGGAGAACAAACGAACCTGATTACTATCGATATGTTTAAATGAAGGACAGCCAGGAGGTGACGAAGTATGTCCGCATGTAATACCTCCAATCACATCATTATTAAGTACACCTCTTACCTTAATGCCCTGCTGTTGAACGTAATTAGAAAAAGCTCGAGCACCATCTAGTCCTTGTTCTTCGCTGGTAGTAGCCACAAAAACTACAGTACGCATAAAGCTATATCGACTCATTACCCTTGCCAACTCTAAAACCAAGGCAGTACCGCTACCATTATCCTCCATCCCTTCAGCTATACAAGCAGTATCACAAAGCCCGGCACAACGGCTATCCATATGAGCTTCTATTATTACAATACCCTTTGCAGAAGTATCTGTTCCTGGCAAAACAGCGAGCACATTTCTGTGTTGACCCATACCACAAATTAATTGATCAAATTGTAAATAAGAAGGTATCAACCTACTTTCGTTAGCAGCACTAAACTCCTGAAACTTAGAAAATATCCACCTGCGTGCGGCACCTATGCCTGTGGTTAAAGATGATGTATCTGACCCAGTATTGCGGGTTTTGAAACTACGAAGTGTATTGAGGTAAGAGCGTAATGAATCGGGCGATACATTATTTCTTACACCTGCACTTACCAGGTCCGGATGTGCTATTACAGTTGTGGCGGTGTACAATGCAGGATTGTAGCTGCCTTTCATAATCATTGCAGCCACGGTATCTGTGCAGGTAATACCTGTTTGGGCAGCAACATTTATTACTACAAAAAGTGAGAAAAATGAAAAGAGTACTCGTGTGAGCATATTTGGTTGCATTATGTTATTGTGAATGTACAAACATAATCATTATTCGACACCTATTGATTAATACAATTAAGTACTCAAAGCATACTATACTACTAGCATACTGACACCAAGTACCGCTAAAAGTATTAGGGTAGTAACTAAGACTTGCCTAGTGAGTGATGTTTTGCGAATAATACCAGGAAAATAAACATAGCCTATGATAAACCCACTTAGTAAACCACCTATATGTGCAGCGTTGTCAGTATTGCCTTGCAAACCCATCATAAGGTTAAACACCACAAAAAACAACATACTTCTCAACATAGTTTTACGTAATGTTTTCTGTATGTGATTTGTAGTAAGAATTGAAAGAAAAACACCAAACATCCCGAATATTGCGCCAGAAGCTCCAACACTTACAGTGTTCCCATGAATATACATACTCAGTACGGCAGCACATATACCGGTGAGTAGATAGGCAGCACCAAATCTGAACTTACCAAAAAGTGGCTCTAGATGCATGCCTACATACAAAAGCGCAAATGTATTTGTGATAAGATGCATGGCCCCTCCATGCAAAAACATATATGTCGCAAGCCTCCACCAATGGCCATCACTCACAGCAGGACCAAAATTGCCTCCCCAATCATATAATGCTTTAGCGCTGGGCGCCATTGGATGCACACCAGAAACTACCATTGCCAGATAAACCAACACATTGATATAAACTATAACTGGTGTGGCTTTGTAGGTTTTTGATATCAGTAATGCACCATATTTCTCTCTGTGCATGGGGTGCATATTGCGGTCTGCCAGTTCTATTTGTAACAATGCTGCTTCAATAGCACTATAAAATCGCTCGATGTATTTCTGCCCATTGACATCTATGTCAATATCATATCCTAAGCTCTCTGCACTGATTACAACAGTATGAGAAGTATGAGAAACAGTAAGTTTGTAACCACCCAGATAGTCAAACATATCTGAGTAGCAAATCAAAATGCTATAATCTTTGAATACTATATTCCACTTCAGGTTGTTTGCGGCAATTGTAGCAGCTATTAGATACTGCTCGGGTTGAGTACCACTTATTGGGTACTTATTTGATGTTACATAACGTGGAGAGGCATTTATCACTATATAAAGTTAAGAACCCTAGGCCAAGTTAACTATCAACAATCATTAAGTGCTCATTGTGTTTAATGATAATCGATTTATGAATCGATTTTAAAAACATTTCGTACTATTTTGCAATATATAATTCAAACCAATTCCGAAATTTTTATTAACAAATATTTTAGAAAATTTTTTACGAGCAAAAAAAAAACAATAACTTGCAACAAAATTAAGAATTGTAAAAAACTACTCTCCATGAAAAAAAACTACTACAGTAAGTTGGGTCTTTGTTTTACAAATGCTTCATGCATCGCCCAAAAATCAAATAACAATTTTGCGAAACATAGCATTTTGTTACTAGTTGTTCTATTGCTAGCCAAACTTTCGACGGCACAAACTACCGAAACTGGGCATGAAGTGGTAAGAGGTGTACTAGACTTCACCCAAAAGGCTGACTACCTACGTATACACCCAGAGCCATTGATTATAAAGTGGAAAGATACAGCACGCAAAGGGCGTGTACCGTTGCACTTGGATCCAATAGATCCTTCTCTAATAAGAAGCAGAGATGGGGCTTTGAGTTATCTCCTTCCACCTCCATCTACACCTATGTCAGCAATGCCAGCATCAGTTACAGCTGATACTAGTTTTCAGTCTACATTAGATAACGGTACCACCATACCGCCAGACACTCATGGAGCAGTAGATTCTAACTATTGTGTTACTGCAGTAAACTCAGCAGTTCGTATACAAACCAGAAACGGTACATCAGTTTCACAAGTTTCACTTGACGCTTTCTGGTCTCCTGTGTTATCGGGAGGCGGTTCTTTTGACCCCAGAGTTCACTATGATCCATATTCTAATAGATGGATAATGGTAGCTGTAAGTGGAGCAAGAGCTGCGACATCATCTATCCTGCTGGCTGTATCTAAAACTGGCAATCCAACTGGTGAATGGTGGCAGTACAAAATCACTGCTTATGCCGCTGGCGACTATTGGATTGATTTCCCAAATGTGGGTATCAACAATAAATGGATTACTGTATCGGGAGTGCTTTTTGAGAATGTAGGAACAGGATATAATGGATGTAAAACATTTGTATTTAATAAAGCAAATGTTCTATCTGGGGCAGGTGCACCATTCACGGCAATTACTCAATCTAGTTCAGGAAACATTTGTCCAGCTATTACTTACAGTAGCACAATGGGTACAATGTTTATGGTAGAAGCGTGGAATGGTGGTTCAAGAGCTATGAGAATGTGGAAGATCACCGGTAACGTAGGTTCTGAAGTAATGACATCAGTAGGTTTCCCCTTGGCAGATGCACCCTGGTGGTATCAACCATTCCCTGTTTCAGGTACTTCTTTTGGCGATAATGCACCTCAATTAGGCTCTACCAACAAAATAAATAATGGAGATAACAGAGTAACTCAGCTTATTTATATGAATAACAGGCTGTGGTTTTCACACACAATATTTTTACCCTACAATGCGTCAACAAACCCTACCCGATCTGCTGTTCAATGGTGGGAAACCGATACTACTGGCACTCCTATACAGGTAGGAAGGGTTGATGATTCTGCATCTGGTAGGTTTTTCGCATACCCAACAATAGCTGTAAATACTGACAATGACGCACTTATTGGATATTCAGTATTTTCAAGTACTATGCGTCCAAGCGCTGGATATTCTTTGAGAATGAACACTGACCCTACAGATTCTTTTAGAACACCATTCATTTACAGAGACGGTCAAAACACTTACTTTAAAACATATGGGGGTAGCAAAAACAGATGGGGAGATTATTCTGCCACTGTTCTCGACCCTATTAACAATAAAGACTTTTGGACCATACAGGAGGTTAGCTCTGCAACTGTAAATGTATGGGATACATGGTGGGCAAGAGTAGAACCTACCACACCATGTAGTACCCCGTCAGTTTCAGGTACTTTGGTAGCTTGTGCGGGTAGTGGCAGCACACTAAGTAGCCCGACTAGTGGCGGCACATGGACCAGTAGTAATACTAGCGTGGCTACAATAGTTTCAAGTACAGGAGTAGTAACGACTATAGCCGCTGGTACAACTACTATTTCATACACAGTAAGCGGTGGATGTGTGGGTACTGCGGTATTTACAGTTAATGCATTACCAGCCACTATAACAGGTTCAGCAAGTGTATGTGCAGGTAGCAATACTACCCTATCTTCTACCTCTGGTGGTGGCACATGGAGCAGCAGCAATACCGGCATTGCTACTATTGGTACTTCTGGGATTGTATCAGGTGTAGCTGCAGGTACAGCTACCATCAGTTACACTGTAGCAGGATGTGCAAGAACAACATCAATAACCGTAAATGCGCTACCAGCCGCAATAACAGGAATAACTTCATTATGCGCAGGTGCTACTACTACCCTATCGTCTACCACAAGTGGTGGCACATGGACTAGCAGCAATACTGGCGTAGCCACAATAGGCACAACAGGCATTGTAACAGGTGTAGCAGCAGGTGCAGCAACTATAAGCTATACTCTAGCAGGTTGTAGGACGACAGCTACAATAACCGTAAATGCAATACCAGCCGCTATAACTGGAACTGCGACAGTATGTGCTGGTGCAACTACTACATTATCATCTACTACAAGCGGAGGCACTTGGGCAAGTAGCAACACTGGCGTTGCTACTGTAGGTACGTCTGGCATAGTTTCAGGTATAGCAGCTGGTGGTGCCACAATCAGCTACTCTGTTGCAGGTTGTGTAAGAACAGCTTCGATAACCGTAAATGCGATACCAGCCGCTATAACAGGAACAACTTCCTTATGCGCTGGTTCTGCTACTACCTTATCTTCGACAACAGGCGGCGGAACATGGGCAAGCAGTAATACTGGCGTCGCTACAATAGGCACATCAGGCATTGTTACAGGCCTATCATCAGGTACGGCTACGATCAGTTATACTGTAGGTGGATGTATAAGAACTACAATTGTTACAGTGATTACTGCACCAATAGTTAGTGCTATATCTGGCAACACAACACTATCTACCGCCATCACCACTACACTTACCAACGCTACTATTGGCGGCACATGGTCATCATCTACTACGAGCACAGCTACAGTTAATAGTTCTGGAGTGGTAGCAGGTATAGGTGCAGGTACTTCCATCATTTCTTACATTGTATCTGGCGGTGGTTGTTCTACTACTGTTACCACAATGGTAACAGTCAACACACCTAATCCAACACTTAATTTTGATGGCACTAACGACTATGTAAACATTGGCTCAATTCTTACAGCCAATCAATCTTATACTAAAGAAGCTTGGGTGTACGCTAATGCGCATTTTTCATCCAATATCATAAGTGGAGGTGATCATCCATTTTGGTTGTCATCTGGAACACTCCGCACACAACAAGGAACATCTATTAACGACCCTGAGACTTTCCCATTAGGTCAGTGGGTACACGTAGCTGCAACTTATGATGCTGCAACTACAACTTTAAAATTATATAAAAATGGTAATTTAGTAGCTAGTACCACATCAGCGGCTACTTATCCTGCCCAAACAATTTACATTGGAGAATATCCTAATGTTTTAGGCAACGCGTTTAATGGCAACATTGACGAGGTAAGAATATGGAATGTTGCTCGCTCAGAAGCTGAGATTAAAGCGAACATGAACTGCAACATAGCAGCAAGCACTAACCTAATAGCGTATTACAGGTTTGATAATGGTATAGCTAATGGCACAAATACTGGTCTTACAACTGCTATTGATTACAGCGGAAACAATAATTGTGGAACACTTAATAATTTCAACCTTTCTGGTACGTCTTCAAATTTTGTATCAGGTGCTGTTGGTAATTGTAATACAATCAATAGCTCTGTAGCAGCAATAACAGGGTCTGACAATGTATGTGTAGGTAGTAATATTACATTGAGCAACACTACAACTGGTGGTACATGGCAAAGCAGCAACGCATCTGTTGCAACAATCAACTCATCTGGTGTTGTAACAGGAGTTTCAATTGGTACAGTTACATTGTCATACTCTCACTTGTGTACTACAGTTACTAAAATTATAACAGTTAATCCATCACCAAATGCAGGCACTATTAGCGGCACATCAACTATATGTGTTGGCAACAATGGAACTTTAAGCAATACTGCTGTGGGAGGTGTTTGGTCATCATCCAACACATCT
>JAIXSZ010000090.1 GCA_027484425.1 Sphingobacteriales bacterium | reverse complement strand
CAAAATCAAAGCATTCAGAGCAACGTCAAGAGGGGTAAGGGATATCAATTTCTTCCTATTCAGGGTAGCTAATATCTATGCCTAATATTTTTCATCCCCCAACTATTCAACTTGATCCGAAAAATACCTGTTCAATCTACTGGGTGACAGCTATCCTTCGAAAAACAGCGAGATATAAGTTATCGCTTTCCTTTGATCTTAGCTTTGTTTTTTAGCTTTACCCCAATTCAATTTTCATAAAGAATTCTTTGCCAGATACAAACTTGGGGACCTTTTGCGCTTTGATCGTTATCGTTGAGCCGGTTTGCGTCTATTTAGCGCTGTGCGGCTTGAGATTTAGGATGTACCGAAACCCACCAAAGTCACACTATCTCCCTTCTTGAGAGTAACTACAATGGCAGCTGTAAATGAGTCCAACGCTTCATTAGCCTTTTTGTTATTTATACGGAATCTTTGGCAATTTGCTTAATCAATTCCGCATTTTTCATTTTGAGTAGTTTGTTTTAGAACAGTATATCACAAAAAGCGTCACTTTGATTGAAATAGTTTTATAACTCTACATTTGCACGGTAGGAGGACCGGGGGAGAGGGGTAGGAGAGGGTCGGAAGATCGATACCTGGTCAAGTTGTATAGGCTTCGGGTGGAAATTACATTGGTATTCCGTTTACACGATTTGACTACTAAGGAAATTCCTAAAACGGTACTTGTGATCGGTATTCCGTTAATACAGCCTTACCGGATCAATACCAGATTCTATTTCCTATGTTTTACTCAATGATGTCCGAAATACTATACATTACATCGATCTACAACGTTAAGTAGAACGTGCCGATATGCGCATTGGATACTGGCGCTATTCTGTTTATACGCAACAACATGATTACCTGCCGTTCTTGGACGTGAATTACCGGTGATAAATATTCGTATAATGAATGGGTTGTGAAGCATAGCCTGAATTCAATCAACAAATACGACTCCATGTAAAATTAGCGATTACAGAAGTTGTGAGCTGCAGGAGCGTCAGAATTGATGGTATTGTCAGGTAATATAGGTGTAATATTGAGCATAGATGACAATGTGTTTACCCATTTACCTACTTATCTCAAGTGAAAAACGTTGCGAGGATATTGACAGGGTATTATGTATAATATGTCATATGTAACTCGTATAGTTCGTAGCTTTTGGAGGTAGATTTATATTTCATTAAATATTATGTTATTCTTCTATATCCTGTGCACCTTTGTCATTAGGGAGTTCGAAATTACTATTTCCTGACCTACGTTGCTTTTTCACGTCTACTTTAGGAGCGGTAGTCGGTGCTGGTTCTGCTTTAGGTTGCGCAATTGCAGGTAGTGATACTTTTTGAGTTCCTTCTGCGTTTGATAATTGTACAGTAATAGATTTCATACTATCCTTTATTACACCAAAAGCACCTATGACAGTCAATTTAACATTGTACGTATTGGGTTCAAGATAGGAGTGCTCACCACTTTGGGTGTTACTATATTCTCCATCACCAAAATCCCACAACCAACTCTCTGCTCCTTTTGTTTTATCAGAGTAGGGTATTTTGGTTCCACATTCTGCGGTATTGGGTATTGAATATTCTATGTATGTTTTCTCATTACCAGCATATGCTTTTTTGTATGCAAAAATTGAACCAGCAATTAGGTTAACTACAATTATTAAAATTAGTATCTGACGATCCATAGTATTAAAATTATAAAAGCTAAAATAGACTATAAGTTTTAGAATACCAATAATGAGTACTTTTTACTCCTTACCTTACTAAAACAAACAAGATGCATATTTTTGACAAGTTGTTAATGGGTTGATTAGAAAAGCTTAGTAATTATTATAGAAGAACAGGAAATACTACAACAATTACTAAGCTTATGTCAGTTAATTTTACCTTTTTGCGCTAACTGGTATTAGCATTCTCATTTCTATTCGCCTGTTTTTAGAACGAATATCAGGGGTGTTATTTTTTGCTTTATTCTCGGGGGTATCTTCAGGAATAACTGGTTCTTTTTTGCCCATACCGCTTATCAATATTCTTTCCGAGCTTATTCCTTTAGTCATTATATATTTTTTCACCTCTGCTGCACGATAAAAAGATAACATCATATTTTTCTGATTTCCACCTACATTGTCTGTATGTCCGCTGATATAAACAATGATTCTTTCGTCATCAAGCAGTCTTCTTACTACTTCGTCTAGTGCAGGGTAGGTACTATCTGCTATATTTGATTTGCCTGTTTTAAAGTTTATTACGCTTTTAGACAGTACTATATGATCTGGTATCATTTTTTTAGGATCGGGCATTACAGTATCGTATGCAAAAGACGACCTGTTAGGGCAGCCACCATACATCACCAAACCTGCTATTTCAGGACATGCATCTTCAGTGTCTTTAATTCCATCTCCATCTTTATCTGGGCAGCCCAAAGTAATCATAGATCTGTCTATATCATCTACAGGTTCGTCAGGGCATTTGTCAAACTTATCTGGTACACAATCTTCATCAGAGTCTGGGCAGCCACCAGTGCATATTACACCATATTCTGTAGGGCAATGATCGTCTTGGTCAGGTATGCCATCGCTATCAGTATCTGCACAGCCACCTAGCATAGCTAGTCCGTATTCTTTAGGACAGAGGTCTTTTTTGTCTGGCAAGCCATCACCGTCTTCATCTCTGTCTTTGCCTATAAAGTAGCGGATACCTACAGTGAAGCCATAAGAAGATATTGTATTGTTTTTTACACCATTTAGCATAGAGCTATAGTCACCTACCTTGTCAGTAATTCTCCAGTTGTCGGTGCTTTTATTTTTTAGAGTTTGTGTGAGGTAATAACCACCTAAATTACCGGTAATTCGATAACTAAACTGATAAGAAATACCCCCTTGCAGCAATATGCCTGCACCAAATGATGTAGTGGTTTTAGTATTGTTTGCTTTTTCCACATTCACTTCCCTTTCTAGTGCTACGTTGTAACCTGCTGCATTCAGATTATCAAAATAAGTATTAACAGTGCCTACTAAGGGTAGCGAGTTTACGTAGTCTTGGGTAAGTAATATTGCTTTGTCGCTTATGACACCCGTGTTGTAATACCATTCCCCCCCATCTGGTGTACCATTAGGTCTTTTGTCATATATTGCTTCGTAATTGAAGGATGGTTTACCTTGAACTTCAGTTGTACTAGTTGAAGAAAGTGAAAATAGACCACCTGCTTCTGCGAAAACACCCCATTGTTTCTTGAATTGGTGTTTGAATTTTATCATCAAAGGCACACTAATATTCGTAACAGTTACTCGTTCAGAAATTACATTATTCGCAGTGATAATTTGTTTAAAAGGAGCAGATTTTACTGGATCTATAGTGCCATCAAAATTTTCATATTCCACACTGAATAAATCACCTGTAGCATTACTGCCCAATGACATAATCCCACTCATTTGCTGATACATAAGTCCAGTACCAATACCTATCAAGTGTTTATCTCCTAAAAAATATCCTATCTGAAAATCACCACTGACCGCACTTATACCTTTGGCATCAAAAGAATTGCTTAGTCTGTTGTTACCTAGTTTTGCTGTGTTTTTGTCTTTACTTCTATACGATTCTTCAATATTTTTAAGAGTCATATTCATTCCCAACCAACCAAATTTGAAATTGACATCTAAGCATAAGTTAGGAAGCATTTCGTCATTTGTTCTTAGCCGGTGTATGGTAGAATTTTTAGCTAAAGAATCTTGACTAAAACTTGATATAGAAAAACAAATTAAGGTGACGGATAACAATATCTTTTTCATTTCTTCGATTTACAGGTTTGTAATTATTTTTTTACAAATTGAGTTGTTGCTAATTTCATGCCATTTTGTGAACAAACTACGATGTAGTTTCCTGAATGAAGATCGCTAACTGGTAGCTGGAATGTATATTGTGGCATGTCACCAATAAATACTTTTCTTGAATTTACTACATCAAAAACCTCAATTGTAGCATTCTTAATTTCTTTATCGCTTAGTTCTATCGTGATGTTAGTTTCAGCAGGGTTTGGATAGACCAGTATTGACATACCTGATGGTTTTGCTGCAACAAATTTTGGAGACTCTGGTTTCCAATACGATTTTTGAATACAACCATTAGCTCTACTTAGAGTTTTTACGTAATACCTTTTTGTGGTTGCGTACTCATTTAATGGATTAATATTTTCTTTGTTGCTATATTCATGAACTTGAGTTTTACCTCTGAGCGGATTGTTTACAGCCTGATCGATATCATCAATATCTTGTTGTGTTTTCAGGTCAGTAATTCCCCATACGTAACCGTAATTTGTATCTATTACACTGTTGAGGTAAAAAAACAGTTTAGTTTTATCATTATATGCTATGGTTGTGTTCGATGTATCCGCAAGTGTATCATTGTCATAAAATATAGCAGTGTCCACATCAACTATACAATCTATGAAGCTTTCACCGTTGTATATAATGTAAGCTTCGTTTTTAATGATAATACCTCCAGTGCCCGCCGGCTTAGTAAAGGAAACTTGTGCATAAATACCTTTATCACCTGCTATGATGTCAGCTAAATCGCCTACAGCTTTCCAAGTGTAAACTACAGAATCGGATGGAATGTTGGTGTTTTTTTCAATATACATGTTTACATAGTTGGATTTATAGCAAATTTTATCTTCTAGTTTTGCTAATCTTGGTTTTTCGGGTGTAGGTCTCACTCTTATCGTGACCGTACTATCGCTAGTGCAGCCTCTGTGGTTGAGTATATAAAAGAACTGAAGCGCTAACGGTTTTTGATAAAATTCAGAAGAAATAATAAAGTTTATTTTTCCATCACTTAAAGTATCGGGGCTTGTATTGGGGAAGTTATTCATGAACCTAAGGTTAAGTGTATCTACTTTCCATGTGTATTGAGTACTATCGCCCGATAAATCTGTAATTGAGATGGGTTCATAGTCAAACGCTGTTCCACTACAATATTCTTTGTAGTCATATGATTTTTTTAACCTCGGAGTAGGGTTGACAGTATCAGTTATTTTATTGGCAGCAACAATAGAAGGGCAATTAAAAGTATCTGCCTTTAGTATAAGTGAATAATCGTAAACTACGGTATGTGGTATAGAATCGGCATTGTATAGCACTTCATTTATGTTTTTTGAAGCAACACTTGCCCCAGGAGCAGGTGTTATAAAGCTACTCGGTTCTCTCACCCATGTATAAGTTAGTAAGCCTTCTGTAGGGCTGGTTACAGAGTCTTTCAACATCAATCCGTCGCACTGAGCTATGCTTACATGATTGTTGATTTTGGGAGTAGGCATTACCAATACGCTCACTTTCTGGGTGTCATTGCTGTAAATAGCACATACTGGTACGTAATCGGTATGGGTATACAACAAGTAATTGTATTGTGTGTATCTAAATGAATCAGTATTATTTGTTAGTGTGTTTTTAATAGTGTCCACACCTCTTACTTGATTGGTTGAGGTTATATTAGGATCTATGTTTATTCTCCTCCAAATTACTGAGTCTACAACAGTACCTGTTGTCGTAATAGGGACATAAGTTAACAATGTATTGTTGCAGATACTGTCTACCAGTGGGGATAGTAGTCTTGGTGTAGGATTGACTGTTACTGTAACATTGGTAGTACTGGAGCATTTAAGCGAGTCAGGGTAAACGGCGGTGATAGATACTGTGTATGTAGCAGCTACTGGTATATCAAGTGTGTCGTTGAGCGTTTCATTAATGGTATCGTTGCCACCTGTTGAGTCATTGAATATACCAATGACTGCTGATCTACTCCAAGTAAATAAACCGTAAGATTTAGATGTAATTGTGGAGTCTATAAGCGGGAAATCTATTGCAGTTTTATTACACATTATAGGATAATTCAGCTCGCTAAGTTTTAGACCTGGTGTGGGATATACTACAACATTTACTGTATCTCTACCAACGCATCCACCAGTCAGAGAAGTAACTTCGAAATTATATCTTACATGAACGGAATCGTTTGAAGTATTATCTAACGAAATGCCTAAAGGTGTACCATTTATACTACTAGAGCCCGAAGTACCTGAAGATGTAGCATCGTTAATATCTGCAAGGGAGGCTCTTGTCCATGTATAATTAAGTGTACTATAATTAGTAGCGCTTGTTGGTATGTAATTCAACAAAATACCATCGCACACAGAAGTATCAGTAGTTGAAGATAATCTTGGGGTTGGGAAAACTGTTACATTTACTGTATCTGTGTTACTGCAACCAGATGCGGTAATTGTATAAACATAGGCTACAGCAACAGGTGAAGGAGTGGTGTTTATTAAAGTTTCTGACGGATCTCCAGTTCCAAATGTAGCTGGGTTGCTAATACCTGAAGTAGTATCTCTGAACCAGTTGTATATAGTTGCGGTTGGGCTGGTCGGAACATAGTTGAAAATTAGCCCATTACAAACGCTGTCACTACTTACTGATGTAAGTGTGGGAACAGCAGTTACAGTGATTAGAAACGTATCTCTTGTAGTTGTATCAATACATGCACCAATTTTTGGCGTAACAACGATAGTTGCAGTATTGTTGGAGGATAATGTATTTAATGCTGTGAATGAACCAATGGTGTTGGTGCCTGTAGAAGATAAACCTATAGTAGTATTATTGTTTGTCCATTCGTAGGATGTTATTGCTAAGTCACTAGTGCCAGTAAAAACAACTGGACTAAAAAGATTGCTACAATTGATGTTGATATCCGTCGTAGGGTTAACTCTAGGTGTTGGATTTACTCTTAGTTTGAATGTTGTGTCTAAGTCAGATGAACATCCATTAAAAGATGCCTTAACTATAATTGTAGATGAATCTCTGAAGTTAGTTGCATTTACTGCTCTGTAAGCAGGAAAGTAAGAAGTATTACCAGTATTGTAGCTGAAAATACTGTTTGGTTTGAAAATACTTGTGTCACCATTTAAAGCTGAATATTGAAAATTTGCCCCACCTATGTTACTTTGAAAAATAAAAGCTCCAACAGTATCTCCATTACAGTTTGTTTGGTTAACTGATGATGGTGCGAATCCTGATACCAACACAATAGGAGTAGGTTTAACTGTAACTGTAGTGGTGTCATCACAACCTAAGTTGCTTCTGTAAATAATGTTTGCTGTACCTGCATTATTTAATGCAGTAACTAAGCCAGTGCCAGAGTTTATGGTAGCTATAGTAGTGTTAAGTGACGTCCATGTACCTATACCAAGGGTAGCATTTGATAATAAAGTAGATAATCGCATGCAAACATCAGTGGTACCAGTTGTTGGGCTAGGTAGTGGATTGACTGTAACTACAGCAGTGTCTCTACAGCCAGCTAAATCATATACTATATCAGCTGTACCTGAAGCAATACCGCTTACTAGGCCAGATGTGTTTACCGTAGCAACTGCTGGAAATAAACTACTCCAATTTCCTGATGTAGGAGTTCCAGTCAAAGCTACAGTTGAACCAATACAAACTGATGTTGTACCGTTAACTGTAGGGGTATTGCTGATTGAAATAGACCTTGTAGATGTACAAGTGTTGAAAGTGTAAGTTATTATTTTGTTGCCACCACTAGTGCCAGTTACAGCACCTGTGGCTGAAATTACCGTTACTCCAGGGCTGGCCGAACTCCATGTACCTCCTATTGGAGTAGCTGAAAAGTTTGTTGTTACATCAGTACATGCGCTGGAGGGTGTCGGATTGATTGTAGGTAAAGGATTAACAATAACTGAAACAGCAACAGTAACAGAAGTAGTGCCGTCACTTACTTGAATAGAAAAATTGTCAGCACCACTGTACAAAGGGGCAGGTTGATAGGTAACACCAGAAGGAATATTGCCCGCTGTGGCTGCAGGGGTCACAATAGCTGGAAACCCAGATAAAGTGCCATTTGAAGGAAGTGTTACCACAGTCCATGTAAGTGTTGCTCCGGCTGTATCTGCGTTGACAGTTAAGAATGTGCTGATGCTAGTAGCAGCAGAATTTTGACAAACAGTTAGTGTAGGTGTAGGATCTACAAAAGTTAATTGCGCTTTTGCATACTTTGCCGAAAAGCAAAGCAACAGTAATAGGATGGTTTTTAGTTTTCTAATCAGCATAGTATTATGGTTATATTAATAGTATTATGGTTATATTAATTTAGTAGAAATCAGGTATGTTATGATTATCTGAAAAAAAAGTGGTGTAATATAAATTTAGGTCAAACATACATAATCAGATATATCTGTGCAAGTTTTTTAAATCAAATTTTTGTTGTGTAGTATGAATAATCGCTATTCTTTTTTATGTTTGCTTCAAATAGTGCAATTATCAAATTATGGGTCGTATCACTTTCGTCATTTTTGTAGTATTATTTTTTCCCATTCTAAGCAATGCTCAAGAGTTGAGAGGAGATATTTTATGGGTATATTCCGGCTCTAATAGCACTATATTTTTGCCTGGTGACATTAAAGAATTTGACTTGCTGTGTGAGGATGTTTTTTCTGTTAAAAGGGATGGGAGAAAGTTAATTATAAAACCTATCACTGATCAACCACCTACTGCTCCATGTGGGTTGAGAGTAGAGGAAGGATCGGGAGCCACTACCAGAAATCATACTTTCAAACTTTATTTGATTCCGCCTGACGGAGCGGGTAGTATGGATATTGACAAAACATATATCGATATAAGAACGTTAGATAAGTTAAGAGCAAGAGTGGCCACTTTATCTACTGGTAACAATGATCCAAAGCCTGCAATGCAAGCAGAAACGCCTGCGGCGTACACAGAACCTCAACAAAGCGTAAGTAATACAACAGATGAATCGATAGACTTAGATGGTACAAAAATCAAAATATCTCAGCTGAACCGACAAGTACAGGAAAGACTAAAAGCATATTACGATAACCTGCAACTACTGGCTTTAGAAAACCCTCCTGCACCTGCCAGTGCTATTATAAAAAGAATTATGACTTTTTTTAATAATAATATCAGCAGAAAAGTATCTATAAAAAATGGAAATAAACCCATTGTTACAAAACCAATAATGGAATACCTGAATAGGGTATCAATGCTTAGATACAAGAACGTAAAGATAGAGTCGAGCAATATGGAGTTTGTTGGTAAGTTTGAAAAAAACCCAGATGGTACGTGGTGGGGAGTTATATGTTTTACGCAAAAATTCACCGCTAATAGGGAAAACAAAAAGTTTGTAGATGAAACAAAAAAAATGGCTCGTATACAAGTAAAGGTAACAGAAATGATGAAAGGTGGTAAAATGACGAATGTAGTCGAAGTGTTTATAGGTGATATAACTATGGATGAGGCATAGAAATAGTATATTTGAGGTAAGTATTTTATTTAAATGAATTGAATGAAAAATAGTAAAGGTACAGCCGTAATCATTATTTTGTTATCAATAGCTTTATGCACCAGTAGTAGCTATGGTCAGTATCCTCCTGGATACCAAAAGCCTTCTAGTACAGGCAGTACAGCAGCACCTACACAAGCAAAACCCAAAAATGGCGAAGATGAGATGATGCGTATGGGTGGGATAACATTAAAGAAAGAAGCGGTAGCTAAGATAATAGACCGTAAGCTAAAAACACTATCAGGATATTTCGAAATGTTATGCGAAAAGAGCAGTCCTAATGTTGATTTAGTTATCAATCAGGCAATGGCACTTTTTAATAACGATGAGTCAGTAATTGTAGAAATATCATCTACCAGAAATAATAAAATTGTTATTCGGCAAATAAGGCAATACTTAGTGAATATGTCTCGGCTACCTTACAAATCGGTAGAAGTTAAATACAGTAGGATTTTTCAGGTAGAAAACATAACAAAACAGCCTGATGGTACTTATAAAGGATATGTAACTCTAGAGCAAGAGTTTGCCGGTAAAAGTAAGGAAGGCAACAATATTTATAATGATGTAAGTACCAAAACATTTACTGTTATAATAAAGGTAACGGATGTATTAAGGGATGGTAAAATGTTGAGCTATCTGGATATATTTTTCGGTAACATGAAAGTAGTAGACACTAATTAGAGACAAATATTCTAAAGCAAAAAAAGTAGTTAACATGGAAACTATTACATGCAAAAAATGGTATTTACTGCTTTTGTTTGTGGCAAGTGCGCTGGGTGTAAATGCTCAGTATGTAGGGAATTATAGTGTAAATGAAGAGTTGTTTAACTATTCTGTTAAGATGCCTGAGGAGTTTGTAGAGCGTTTTAATGATGCACCCAACTCATTTATAAGGCAAGTATATGCTGATGAGAAGAGGGTCTTTAATTTATCTAGGGGTCAGCTTTTGGTTACTTTATTCAATATGGAAAATCAAGATTTCTTAAAAGATACTTCTAAACTAGGAGACTTTTTCAGGCAGGTGCTACAACCATCACATCCTGTTACGCTTTCATTTCTTGATTCGAACTGGTATGCTGAAGCTCGGTGCATATTTCTCATCTACAAAAAACAGTATGAATTGCCAATAATATTGAGAGTGAAAACGCATAACAATGAATGGGCACAATGGATGATTGCTGGCATAGGAGATACCATGCGTTCAAAAAATAAGTTGGCGGATATATCATTGGGTGTAAGGGGTACAGATACTTTTATATCTACTGCATCTCATGCTACTAATTTTCTAGAGTTTCATGATGTGTTTCAAAAAACAATTTACGAAAAGTATTTTTTTGATACTGATGCATTAGGTTCTGAGCGTGTTAAAGCATTTATTTCTTTGGTGAAGAAAGGCGTTGTAAGTTTCCAGTATGTAAAAAGTATCAATTACCACTATTATCAGGTGCCTGGATGGGTTTTTACAACACAATATTTTGACAGAAAAACAAAAAATTCTGGTTGGCTCATTAATAAAATGGAACAAGTGCCAGAGAACAAAAAATCAGAGAACATAAAATATTTATTAAGACTATAACAACAATATGATGGTTAAGAACACTATTTCTCGGTTAACTTTTTTGATGATAACTATTTTGTTACATTCGGTAACTACAGTGATTGCTCAGAATGCTAATAGCATAACACAAAAAGATAAGGAGAGTATCATAAAAATATCAAACGAAACTATAAAAAGTTATGTTGATTTAATAGATTTCGTAGGTGATCCTAATAATGACAACGAGCAAAAAAACTCATACATCGCCAGTTGTATAAGTGGTGGTAGGTCATTTATGAAAGCAAATGCTCAGATAGAAAATGATCTGAGTAACAATATAGACATCACAAATGCTTCGCAATCAGATTTTAAAGATTACATCAATGGGGTTCGATTGGCATATGTAAAGAATGAAAGGAATAGCACTTTTAGTGTTTTTGATATTTCTTGTATCAAATACACTAATGAAGTGGGTATATATATAGAAGTTCCTTTCACTCATACTTTGAGTGGTATTGACGGAAATTCTAAGGTAAATTATTCTAAAAAGTCAAGAATGGCTACTATTTCATTGTCCAAGAACATTAAAGGCGAATGGAAAGCAACAATAAACAATGTGGTATTTTACAAACCTGCTGATATGAATTCCTTGAATTGTATGGTAATATCTGATGCTGAAACTTCAAATGATTTGGTAGAAGTAGAGACGAAAAGTACTGAATATTATGCCTACAAATTAGTGCAAGGCGACAGACTTACAAAGGAAAACAAATTTGAAGAAGCATATATAGCATATAAGGAAGCAAGCCTTAGCGATGAATTTGATGAAGATGCTGAAGAAAAGATGACTGCACTTTTCGATTTGATGAGAAAATCTAATATTGAAGGTGTCAATGAATACTTGTGTAAAAGAATAGCTGCTAAAGCAAAAGATATGGATTTTGCATACAAGTATGATAATGCATATATGCTGTTTTCATTTGCTAGAGAACTTAATCCTAGTTATGCAAACATTATGCAATCAGTAAAAAATTCGAGTGATAATTTGAAATATCAACGTCAACTTGATGGATATTTTACTGGCAAGTCTTATTCGCAGGGGGTTACAGAATATACTAAGGCAATAGGCGACGACCCAAACAATCCGAATAACTACATAGGTAGAGCTAAGTGTTATTATATGCTGAGAAAGAATTTTGATGCTACTAATGATTTTTTGAAAGCCAGGTCATTAGATCCTTCCAATCCTAATGTATATCTGTGGCAAGGCAAACATTTTGAAGAAATGTACCGCAAGGTGTATTATGATAGTGCATATGCTAGTTATATTACGTATGTGAATAAATCTGAAGATGATAAGTCTCCTGATGTACGTGCGGTATACGCTCGTGCAATATATTGTCAGGGTTTGAAGTTGATGAACATGAAAAGAAATGAAGAGGCTATAGTCTCTTTCAAAAAAGCAATTGAGATTGTACCCACTTTTGAAGATGCATATTGTTATGCTGGTGTTTGTCTGATACAAATGAATAAAATTGATGAAGCAAAGAAATCATTAAAAAAAGCTATTCAGTTAAACGAACAGTATGCAGATGCACATTATTGGTATGCAATAGCTATGAGCCAGACAGTTAAGGACTTCAATAAAAATTATGATTTGATTTTCAAGGAGTGGGAAACTGCTTTGAAATACAAACCTAATATGGGTAACTGGTGCATACAATTAGGGAATATGCTAAAGGCAAAAGGCGATAACTTAGGAGCCATAAATTATTTTGACAAAGCTCTTTTAGCTAGCCCTACCAATTTCTTAGCACACTTATACAAAGCAAGATGTAATAAAGCTATAAATAGTATGGCAGAGGCTCGTGATAATTATAGCAAGTATGTAGACAATTTAAAAAAATGGGGTGATAATGTTTCACCTAGTATTCAAAAAGAAATAGATGAGATAACAATTGTTACTGCTAATTGATTATTGAGTTATGGGTCGTTCTCAAAGCTTCACTGAAGTACTAAATGAATTGAAGTCTATAAAAGGAGACTTCAAATCTACTGTTATAGCTGCTGAACTTGTGGATAATGGAATAAGTAGTGAAAATATTTTTTTCAAAAACGTAAGTACATTTCGCAGATTTATATCAAAAGATGTAGCATCATTTGATAGCATAAAGAATGAAAATGATGAAGATTATCAAATACTACTAGAAATTAACCGAGAAGGTTTGTATGATATGTTGCCTTTAGGTGTGGTACATTCATCATCTTTTAACAAGCCTGAGAAAACACCATCAGAAATATTTGCACTAAGAAGACAAGAAGAAAGAGAAGCTCGTAGTTTTTTTAGCCCTTTTGAAAATGAATTTTTGCATAGGTATATGCAATTAGAGATAATAGAAAGAGAAATATCAAATAATAAAAACAGGCAGCGAAATAGAGAAATATATGAGCAATTGTATGGCGATAGTGGATGTCTATCAGATGTAAATGTACTTCAGTTAATTCATGTACTTCCATTGGCTGAAAAAATAAGAAATAACGTTAACTTAATTTCTTCTGTATTATCTAAAATATTTGGTTACACTATTATTGTGACTTCTGTAAAATACTTTAAGAAAGTTAATGCATCAGGAATTATACAACCTTTATTAGGTTCATCTATTTTAGGTGTCAACACTATAGTTAGTGACAGTTACAGTGTTATTTCATCTAAATTCCAGATTAACATAGTAGATATTGAACCTAAATCGTATCTTAGTTTTGTTAATAGTGGTGAAAATAGCAATGTACTTCACATATTGATGGGGTATTTTTTTTCTGCAAATTCCGAAATTGAAATTATATTATCTGTCACTAAAAAAGATAAAAAAATTCAAATCTCTGACAACGAAGAGTTTTGTTTTTTAGGATTTAATTCTTACATTTAATACCAAATATAAATTTAGAATGGGGTCTATGTTTTTTATAGGAATTGTTAGTGTAGTAGTTATATCGGGGCTTGTATCTTTTTTTGCTAAAAACAAAGAGATAGGTGTCAGTATAAAAAAAATTATTCTTTTGGTATTGCTATTTGCAGTTGTTATAAGTGCAACAGCATTTGTAGGTGCAGCACAAGGAATGACTAATATGACATCATTTTTTGGACTTCAAGTAGTAAACACATTGTTTGGATTGCTAGCCTTCTATTTACTTAAGAGACCTTATTTTGGTGATATGAGTAATTCCTTATTTGCACCTGTACTACTTACTCTTGTAACTGCTGGGTGTGGTATGATAGGTTTCTATTTTATTTTCAATTATTATTCAGGTGGTGACTTAGCAATATATTTTGCATTTACAGTAATTCCTTTTGTTTTGCCACAGTTCGTATCTACAAGTTTTAGTGCATTCAAAAGTATTCCTCAAGAAATATATAAAGTCTGGTATTTCCCCATTAATGCAGAAGAAGTCGATTACGATAATATTGATACGAGTATTGTATACATGATGGAGCTGGAATATTCTAAATCTGTAAATGACCCAAGACTTACAAACACCAAATTAAGGGCGCCAATGGGTATTGTTTTTGGTGATTGGTTTAGGTCTTTTGTAGAAGGTTATAATGATCGAAATGGGCATGATTTAATACATTACACCCATGCAGACAATAGACCTATGGGGTGGATATTTTACGTTAAGCCATCCTTCTTGGGTACTGCTCGCTTCATAGACCCTGATTTGACAATTTCACAAAATAAATTGACAGAAAAAAATATAATAATTGCAAGGAGAGTTGAAGTAGTATAGAGTTAGTATATATAAAGTTATTTGCATAAAATGTAAAATAATGTTACCCAAAATCACACATTTACCTACAAACTGGATTGACGGGATGAAGATCAACCGTCATCATTTTATAGATAGTGAGAATGCACTTATTGACAAAGAACGTGATGGCACTGCGCTTTTTTTGAACACTTATAATTACGGTTTGTTGTTACCCGAACCCGGTGAACGTAGTTCATTGGAATGCAATGTGATGTTTTCCCAATCAAAGAATTTTAAAATTATCATCAGTTCTTGTCGTGCTGTTACAAGTGGAGGTTGCAGAATAGAGATTGTACCAGGTGTAACGCCAGAACTAGTAAGTGACAATGAAATTTTTGCTGAGATATCTGGGTATGATGAACGAAAGAGATCTTCTATATCATCTTTTTTTGCTGTTATAAGTGTTGACCCTTTCAACAGGCATCCCTCTGGACAACCTATAGCAGAAGAGTATCCGCCTAGATATCCTTATTCTGTAAGTTCGTATCGTCTAAATCTTATACCTGAAGAAGCTTATAATGTTTCTATTTCTGCAACTTGGCATTTACCAGTTGCGCGATTTATATTAAAAAATGATGAGCTTGTCAGAGATTCTAATTATATCCCACCTTCTTCTACAATATCTGCCAATCAGGGTACAAAACAGTTATATAATCAAGTTGCCGAATCCTTAAACAAAATTCAGGAAAATAGCACTGAGATCGTCAAAAAAGTAGTTTCATTATCTCAAAACACTACACTAGCACTAAATGTGAAAAAGTTGTGTGAGAATAATATGTGGCATATTTCATCAGAATTTTTCTTTTTTAGAACAATGTATCGGAATATGTCTCCTGTATTTATGGCTAATACAATAGTTCAACTTGCGGGTATGATTAATGTCTCATTGAACTTAATACCTGAAAAGGAGAAAGAAGAACTACTACAATATTTTAGTTTTTGGAACGAGCTGAGCCCGGGTAAATTTGAAGAAATGATTAGTAGTGTTATAGATGCAGAGTATAATCATGAAGATATTTACTATTCCTTTGTTCCTTTAATTTCATTTCTAAAATTGTGGACTGATTTATTAGAGAAATTGAAAGAGTTGAAATTAATTGGCCAACGAAATGAAAAATTTGATTTTGGTGGAAGAACAATGGAAACACAAAAGACTAAAGAAAAAGGTAAATTCAGCATTTTCGATTAATACATTTTAAACTAAATCAAACTGAAATAATAAAAAATAACAATCATGAAACCATTAAATAGTCAAGAGAAAAATAAGCAATTGTGGCAGTTTGTTTTTATATTTTTTACACTTTGTTTTTTACCTGTTTGTCTTGTGTTCTTTTCTTTTTTCAAGACACCTGCTGCGTTAAGTCAGAATGAGATCCAAAAATTAGTTAATTATTCATCATTTGAGCATTCTCAGAAGTTGTTGGTCAAAGAAATAATAACAATGAATGAAGATTTGTCAAAGCTTGCTACCAATCCTTCGGATGCGTCTGTGTTGGACGCAAAAATTGGGAAAAGTATTGCGAACTTATCAGCAGCCGATTCTGGTCAATTAATAAATGGAATAAAGGATGGATATGTTAATTATCTAAGTGTAGTGAAAAAAACTAATGACGCTACCCTACAGGTTAAAAAAATAAATGAACAACTAGAACTTGAGAAAACGAAGGCTCAGAATTTCCGTGATGAAGCTATCATCAATTCAAATCGGGGCACTAGTGCTCAGTAAATATAATGAAACACTAATTAGTCAATTCAAACTATAAATAATATCCTCTATGTCTCCTCTCTCTTTCAGCGATGCTTTAAAGACTTGTTTGCAAATCGCACAGGCAGTTGCAAAGGAAAACAAGAATGAAAAATTCTCATTGCCCCACATCGCTTTTGCACTTTTGCATAAAGAAAGTGGTCTGGATTCGTTTTTTCAAACATTAGGGAAAGATGTTCCATACATGAGAGAATGGGCAGAAATTAAAATTGAAAGTTATGCTAAAGGAGGAAAAATTCCTGAATTTATAGCTGCTGACGAAAAGATTGCTACAGTATTTGAAGAAGCAGACAACATTCGTTTTAAACTTGGTTTAGATAGTATATCTCCAGTATGTGTTTTGGCTGCTTTAGTAAAACCAAATATTGGATTCACATCTGATGAGTTAAAGTCATTTCCATTAAGAGAAAAAGAAATTCTTGATCTCTACCTCGATGAAACCTCAATACAGCAAGCCGTTTCTTTAGGTACTGCAAATGCAAATAGCACCAGTAGCAAAGCAAACACTGGTAATTCAATATTAAAGTATTGTATAGACAAAACATCACTTGCCAGAGAGGGGAAAATAGATCCAATTATTGGTAGGGACAGCGAAACTAGAATGATGATGGAAATTTTGGGTAGAAGAACAAAACCCAATGTTATCATTACAGGGGATCCTGGTGTAGGTAAAACTGCATTAGTAGATGGTTTTGCAATTAGTATTGTGGAAGGGAAAGTGCCGGAAAATTTGAAAGGTTCTCTTTTGCTAGAGCTTGATTTAGGTTCTCTCTTCGCTGGTGCATCCTACAAAGGTGAAGTGGAAGAAAGACTGAAAGGCATAATGCGTGAGTTAAAGAATTATGATAGTGCAATTTTATTTATAGATGAGATTCACACAATCCTTGATCCAAAAGGTCCCGCAGGCTCTGGTGTAGCAAATTTATTAAAACCTGAACTAGCTCGTGGTGAGATAACTGTTATTGGTGCTACTACTATAGATGAGTATCGAAAAATCATAGAGCCTGAACAAGCGTTTAGCCGTCGTTTTGAACTTGTAAAAGTAAACGAACCAGATTTGATTACTTCTACTAAAATGTTAGAAAAATTATGTCCCGCATTTGAAATACATCATAATTTAAAGGTAGACAAAGATGTATTAGAAGAATGCGTGCGTTTGGCAAAAAGATATGTGAAGGATAGAAGATTACCAGATTCAGCAGTAGATCTTCTTGATAGAACTATGGCTTCACTAAAAATGATGAATGATACGTCTAATGTAGAATTAGATGATTTATTTGTTCAGTTTGAAGCACTTCAGAATAAAGAAATAGAACACGATAACGAAAAAATAGCTGAATATAATTGGTTTTTCACTTCTGTAAAAAATCGACTTAGCCCTGTTCTTTTTGGTCAACTGACCGACACTATAGATGTCAATAAGATAGATTCAGTTTTGGAAATTGAAGAATACATCAGTAATAGTTTGTCTTCTCTACGTTCATTTGCAGCAGAAAAAAAAGAAGTAGTTTCTAAACAAGAACTAGCAGCAATAGTGGCATACAAAACAGGGATACCAATGGGTAAGATTCAGTCCAAAGAACAGCAGAAGTTGTTGGACATGGAGGATATTATCAAAAATAGAGTTGTAGGTCAAGATCATGCAGTCAAAGCACTTGCTGATGCAATTGTAGAATCGAGAAGTGGTCTTAATAAACCTGGCCAGCCAATTGGCTCCTTTTTTCTCCTTGGTCCTACAGGTACTGGAAAAACAGAAGTTACAAAATCTATTGCAGATTTCCTTTTTAATGATGAAAAGGCAATGATTCGTTTTGATATGTCCGAATTCAAAGAAGAGCATTCTGCAGCTTTGCTTTATGGTGCTCCTCCAGGATATGTAGGGTATGAAGAAGGAGGTATGTTAGTTAACAAGATAAGACAACAGCCTTATTCAGTGGTCCTATTTGATGAAATTGAGAAAGCCCATCCCTCTGTATTTGATATTTTCTTGCAAATATTGGATGAAGGGAAAATGCATGATAGGTTAGGTAAAGAAGGCGACTTTTCAAATGCTTTAATCATATTTACATCAAACATAGGTAGTGAATGGATAGTTGAGCAATTTAGTAAAGATATAATGCCAAAATCATCTCAGCTTATGGAAATAATGACTAAGTATTTCCGCCCAGAGTTTTTGGCAAGGCTAACCGAGATAATACCATTTGCACCTATTAGCGAAAGGAATGTAGTAAGGATATTGGAGATACAAATGAAAAGTTTGCTAGAAAGCCTTGAAAAACAAAATATTGGTATTGAGGTTAGTGAAGAAGCTAAAACAAAGATTGCGCTAACTGGTTTCACGCCTAAATATGGTGCGAGGCAAATTTCTGGTGTTATAAGAACATTTTTGAGAAGACCAATATCAAAACTTATTGTAACAAATAAAGTTAAAAAAGGTGAGAAGATTTTTGTAGGGCTTGATAATGAAGGAGAGGTTACATTTGAAGTAAATTAATTAATCATCTATATAATCACTTTTAAAAAGTTTAATCACATGTATAATTATGACGTAGGCGGTAACGCAGTAGAACAGACAGCATCAGAAGCGATTGCAGATATTGCTCAAAACAGAACAATGTTCATCCAGAAACTTACTGCTGATGAACCTGATGCTATAAAACCTAAGGCTGTTTATAACTTAACAAATACAGAGCAAGTATTCGAACATTACAAACCTAATGTGAATATTGAATTTGAGCGACCAGATGGAAGCACAGTAAATGAGGATTTGCATTTTAGGAATGTTGGTGATTTTGCTGCAAAGAACATGACAAATCAGAGTAGTTTTCTCTCTGATTTCAACACTCAGCAGGAACAATATCAGAAAATGATGAAGCAGCTTAAGAACAATAAGTTGATGAAAAGCGCATTAGAAAACCCTGATACAAAAAGTGCATTTATTAATGCATTGAATGCATTGATTCAAGAGTTGGAAAAATAATTTACTTTACTACTATAATAACATTCGTTATGTCTGATACTACACAACAAGAATTGCATGAAAGTGGGCAGTATAAACCTGCAGAAAGATTCAGTAATCCTTCCCAAACATTAGAGCAAAGTTTAGAGAAACTTAGCAAATTTGGTGGATTTGATTTTCTAGAAACCGCTATAGATGGCGTAGCTAGTATGAATCCAGAAAGAAAAGCAAGAAAGAATATTTTTCTAAATGAGGATGGTAAGAAAAATGAACGTGAAGAGCTTAAAAAGAAGTTGAATATTTGGCTCGACTTAATAAATTCTTCTAGCGATGTTAATGAAATCGCAGAAACTTGTAACAAACGCGCAGAAATAGCAAGTGCAGCATTGAAAAAAAATCTAAAAAAAGCATTAGACTCAACACGAGAATTGGAAGTTGCCTATCGTTCAGTATCCTTGTTTTTCGCGAATGCACAAAGCGACAAGGTGAAAAATGTTACCTTTCTTAATGCACCATTAGAAAAACTAAAAGATTTAGATAACCCTCGCTTTATTGAATACGTTGCTGATGAGCTAAGCCAGAATTATGATAGACTGGATTTACGCAACAACTATTCCCTTATGTGCGTGCCAGGATATTTAGGCTCCAATAAAGTAGTTGAGAAATGGGCTAGAATTGCCCACAAAAATAAGGTAATGATGGTAACTGATTTCCTTGAAGTTGAGCAACCGGATGATGTTGTAGATATGTTCAATGAAAATAATTTTTCAGGTGGAGATGTTTACAAGTCTAATGTTATGATGACCTGTAATTGGATAGTAGGCAGGGGAAAAAATGACGAGTTAAATGAAGATGATGATCTTATGATTCCACCCTCTGCATGTCTTGCAGGTAAGATGTATGCTACACCAACTGCACAAGTAGCAGCTGGTAAAACTTTTGGAAGTTTAAATGAAGTAGATGGAGTTAGATTTGATTTGAAGAAGTCAGAAATTACTCTTTTTGACAAGATTGGTATCATACCAATGGTTAATGAATATTCGAAAGTTATGGCATTCTCTGCTAAAACTTTATTCAATGGAGACAACTTAGGTTTACAAACGTATTCTGTTGTTCGTGTTTTTGATTATATTAACAAAGTTCTTATTGATTTTCTTAATCGAAGAGCATTCGAAAATTGGTCATACGACTCAGAAAGAGATTTACGTAAACAAATTGTACAGTTTCTTGATAGTATTCAAGGGCCTACTACTAAAAGTCTAATTGAGAAATTCAGTATAGCTCGTTTTGAAAGAGACGAAAATCAGAAAGATAGGATCTACTTAGATATAGACATTACTCCTTATTTTCCTGCTAAAAGTTTTGTCTTAAAACTTGATGGTATGAAGGGTGATGGTGGTTCTACTGCTCAATGGGAAACTCAAACACAAGCAAAATAATTATTAATTTAACCATAAAAACCAATTATTATGTCCTTCAAAGCAAAACTAGAAATGTTTGGTAAAAAATTTGATGTTCTTCATTGCAGCTATTCTATGAGAAGAGATGTAGATGCAAAAGGACGTCCCTCTTCTACTGTTCAAGGCGGAACAGTACAGCTAGAGGTAGAGTCAACTGAAGATACTTCTATTCTCGCCAGTATGCTCAATGTGCATAAAGGTGAGAAAGGAAAAATTACATTCCTGAAAAGGGACGAAGATGCTAAAATGAAAGCATTAGAAGTAGAAGATGCATATGTTATTCAATACTCTGAATCTATCGATTCTGTAGGTAGTAATCCAATGACAATTAATTTTGTACTATCTGCTAGGGTTATTAGTGTAGAAGGAGTTACTTTAAAGAATGAATGGCCTGGCCGCGCATAAAATACTGACTTTATTTAAAGCTTTCTTCAAATTTTCCGACTGCAAAGTACCAATGGTACTTTGCAGTCTATTTGCTAAATTTAGTTATTTGTATGGCGCAACAAATCAATGTAGATATTTTTGTAAAAAATCAAAAAATATATCCCTTCTCTTCTCTTACAATAAACCAGCAATTAAACGGACATCATTATTTCGAATTGAGATTTAATCATGATGTTTTAGAAGAGAAAAATACGTTGCTCATTAATAGGTCTAAGGTTTTTTTAGGCGAAGAAATTACAATAACTTTAAGTACCAAGTATGAGAGTGGTTATCCAGACAATGTATTCAAAGGCATTGTTACTGAAATTGATATATCAAACGACATAAACTCTGCAGGCGATTTACTTTTCAAAGGTTATAGCCCCACTATACTGATGGAAAATGGGCAAACAAATGCGTCATTCTCGAATACCAACTTGTCTAATGTTTTAAATAATATAGTAAGTGGTATACCGGATAACGTATTAAGAAGTGCAATCAACCCTGAATACAAATCAAACATTCCATATGTAGTTCAGTACAACGAAAGTAATTTTGATTTTGCAAGAAGACTAGCTGCCGAATTTGGCGAATGGTTTTTTTATGACGGTACTAAATTCTGTTTCGGAAAACCTAGTTCAAATTCGTCAATAGATTTGAATTATCCTCGAGATATAACAAATCTCAATCTTCAGGTAAAAGTAGGTCCTGCAAATTTTGAGCAAACTGGTTATTATTCTAAAGACGACAAAAAATTTTCTTCACCATCTTCTTCACAATCTGCACAGGGTCTAGATAGTTTTGGTAATCATGCATTATCAGCATCTAATAGATTATTCAACAAACCTACCAATACCTTATCAGTAAGACCAGTTCAAAATAAAAATGAATTGGATAATCTGGTAAAAGTGCAAAAAGCTGCACAAGCAGCTAGATTAGTTTGCTTAGTGGCAGGTAGTGATTCTCCTTACGTTAAGCTAGGTAGTTCTGTTTCTGTTTCCGCAATTGCTCCGGGAAATTCTTCTGAAGATTTCGGGAAATTCATCATCACTTCTGTTATACATTCTACAGATGGACTTGGGAATTATAATAATGTGTTTGAAGGGTTACCTGAGTCTCTAAAAGTACTACCTAATCCTTATGGTAAGAAACCAGTAGCAGAGTCGCAACTTGCAATCGTAAAAAATTTACAAGATCCAGATAATCTGGGTAGAGTCAAGGTGCAGCTTATGTGGCAGAAGGACAATGAAACTACACCATTTATAAGAGTACTGATGCCACATGCAGGGATGCGAAATGACAATAAAAAAAACAGAGGTGCTTTTTTTACTCCAGAAGTTGGAGATTATGTAATTGTAGGTTTCACACAAAACGATCCTGACCGTCCGTTTGTAATGGGTAGCATGCCGCATGGAAAAGCTATTAATACTTCAATGAATAGTGACAACAACGCTAAAGCCATCAGAACTCGTTCCGGAAATACTATTTACTTCTTTGATAATGAAAAAAAGAACGAACAAGAAATTAAAATAGAAACAGACGATGATAATTTTATTTCCATTTTACTTCAAAATGGTAAAGGAAATATTAAAATATACTCCACACATACGATAGATATTAAATCAGACAAAGTCGTTAATGTTACATCAAAGGACATTAACGTAAAAGCTTCCAATAATATTAGTATTGAAGCAGGAAAGAACATTACCATAAAAGCCAAGGAAAAAATTGAAATTAAATCAATGGAAGCATCTATAGAGGCTACACAATCGCTAGAAGGGAAAAGTGCTCAGGTTAAACTAGAAGGGTATGCTACAACCACAGTAAAAGGAACTTTATTAAATCTTGAAGGTGGGGCTACCGCAAATTTAAAGGCAGGAATTGTAAAAATAAACTAAGCTTAATGTCTTTAAACCACATTGTACTATGCATAATTACGAATTGCCTATAAAGTTTGCTGCATTAATGAGGCCAAACAACGATTTGCCAACTTGTGAACTAAAAAAATCTATAGCTCAAAACATATATCTTATTATTACCTCAAAATATAATGAACATCGTTTCGATCCTACATATGGTTGCGAGATTTATGATATGGACTTTGAGCTTATTCTTAATGAAAATACATGGAGAGAAAAGATAAGTAAATCTGTGATGGTTTCTCTTAGACGTCATGAACAGCGACTAGAAAATATGAATGCAAGTGTAGATATTACAGAAGAGGAATTTCGTAATCCAAATAGTGGTGTTAAAGGTATTAGAAAAAAAATATCGATAACAATGTCTGGTACTATTCGCGAAACAGGTGAACCGTTCAATTTTCAAACACATTTATATTTAGGGCCAATATCATCTGAATAAATGACACAGAAAGAAAAAATATCACTTACCAGAGAGGCTATAGCTACTCGGATGTTTCGCAATGCTGCCAAGCATTGGGGGATCTCTGATGCCAATGTTGAAAATTTCGATCCTCTTGTACGCATGCTTATAGAAGCATGTGCAGTGGAGATGCATCGTATCAGTAACCAAATAGAGACAGTTCAAGAAAGAATGATAGAAAAGCTTGCAGGACTGCTAACACCTCAAGTTTTTGTGATACCTAAGCCAGCTCATGGAGTGCTACATGCTAGATCTATGGAAGTAGAGTGTACACTTTCTAATAAAATGCAATTTTATCACCAGAAAAAGGTGGCCTCAAAATCAAATGCTGAATTAAAAGAAGATATATACTTCTCTCCTTCTGGTCAGTACAAAGGTGTTGACGGTGATGTAAAGTATATAGTGACAGGCAATTACATTTATGGAATTAATGGAGATTATTTGCAAAAAGAAATCCTTGCTACTACCCCTAATTCACTATCTTATCGTACAGCTTGGGTGGGGATAGACATTTCAAGTGATATAGAAGATATTACTGGACTTTCACTTTTCTTTGACTTAAAAAATATTCCAGAAAAAGATAAGTATATGTCGTTAGTTCCATTTACACATTGCTCTGTGAATGGAACACCTGTCCTTTTTCATAAAGGAATATTCAACAATGTTGCTGACAGTCAAAATATCCGTTTCAATAATTCAATGGAGGAATTGTACGTTAACAACAGAATGGAGCACATGGTTGAAGATTATTACAAAAACCAGTTTATTACTGTAGGCAAAGAGAATACCTTCTTACAAAAAATTAGCAAAAGTGGAATAAAGCAAAAATATCCTGTTGAATTCGGTGAAACAATGGGGAGTAAAGAATTGCAATTGTTCAAAACAGAATTAGTATGGGTAAAACTTGTTTTCAGGCCTGAGTTTACTACTGATGTTTTGGAAGATTTGACAATTGCAATCAATTGTTTTCCTGTTTTAAATAGGCATCTTAACAATACAACTTACCGTTTGCAGAGTTTTTTCAATATTATCCCGCTTACCTCAAACGAGCAATTTTTGTCTATTGACAAAGTAGAGAGTACTTTGCCAGAAGCAAAAGGAGATAAAGAATATAAATATTATTCATTCGATCAGTTTGATAAATCAGAGAAAGGTACTTACGCTATAAGGCAGGGTGACCTAGAAAGATTTGATAGCAGAAATGCTATGGAGTATATGAATTACTTAGTTGACCTATTGAGAGATGAAAGCCGTGCATTTGCTGCGCTTGGTCAAGATTTTATAGCTACTCTTATTAAAAACCTCAATCAGAATATTGCACAAATAGAACAGAAAATTAAGCTGAATGCAGTTGCACTAAACAGTATTCCTGCTTACTTACTCATCAATCCTATAGCAGAAGGAGATACTGTTTTTACTCAGTTCTGGACATGCAACGGAGAAACTGGTAATGGTATAAGAAGTGGTACTAAAATGGAGCTCTATGAAGGCTCTGTACTGAAAAGAGAAGGAATAGTGCTCATGACTACTACTACTGGTGGTACGAATAAGCTAAAGAATACCGAAACACTACCTGCTTATAAAAGCGTGCTGATATCTAGAGGGCGAATTGTAACTCAAGAGGATATTAAAGCATTTTGTTATTATTATCTGAAAGATAAAGCCGCAGTCAGAGCATTGGAAGTTAAAAAAGGTGTGGGTATCAGTACTAAACCACAAGAAGGATTAATACCTACAGTAGATATAAATATAATAACCGTAAAAAACGAACAGTTAGGACCAGAAGAGTGGGAAGCGATAAAACATGAATTGCTGGTGAGTTTGGAAGCACAAAGCGCAGTAGATTTGAATTATAGGGTGTTTGTAAATTGATTTTTTGAACATTTAAAAATATTTATTTATGCCAACAACAGGTGGAAATGGAATACGAACAGTAGCAGATATTGTTCAGGTACTTACAAAATGCAGCAAAGAGCAGGCAGACAACGCCGAATTAGAAATCTGCAAATCACCCAAAGCCAAAGCAACACTTGCAATAGCTTGCGGAATATCTACTGCCGCTATAGGTGCTGGTGGATATCTAACTATTGCCAGCTTGGGTACGGCAGGCGTTTCTGCCCTGCCTGGATTAGCTTTGATTGGGGTAGGAGGCAAGAGCGCTGCAAGGTTTTGTAGCTCTTTTGTAGAGAAAAGTACTAAGTATTGAATATTAATTTGCTAAACATTAATTTAATAGTTTATTTTTTTTCGTAAAAATACTTAGTTATGAACACAGCACCATCTAGCACACCAGAAGGGCAGGTTAAAGCTGCACTGCTAGCAAGCAAATCGCCCGAGGGCAAAAGACTGGCTGAAGAAACAAAGATTGTCAAGTACCTAGCTAGTCAGCTTGTAGCCACGGCATCTCTTGCCGGAAAATTTTCAAGTCCGGCAGGGATAGGGGCGATTTTCGCCCAAAAAATACTTTTTACTGGCGGCTTTATTGCACAGTCAGATCTTGCCAAATGTTCTGTAGCTGTAGGCCTCTTAACAGCACAAACAGTAGGTGCCGTTGCCGCAGGTGTACCCACAGGTGGGGTAGGTACTGTACTCATGGCTGCAGGTATGCTGTCGCAGGTATACAATACTTATGATTCTTGTAAAGCCTTTTATTGAAAATAATAATTTTATAGTATGCCGTGGAAAAAAATTGACGCCTTTATGGAGTCCTACAAGGGCAGGTATGTTCGTTTTGTGCAGCCGCATAGTGCAGCTAATATGACTAAGCAGTTCAAGATTAACAATGCTCAGTCTACCAATGTGCGGCTTGCTGCGGGTGCGGTGGGCAAAATATACGAAGTGAGAGGCGCTACGATGTACATAGGTTTTAGTCAGGATCTCCGCACAGCGCCTGCATCACACACTCAGCCCACAGGTTTTGCAGCTACTATACAGTTTTATATAAACGATAGCGATAAAATTGAAGTTGACTTGTAAATAGAAAATCAATTGATTAGATGTGTCCGAGCCTATCGACAAATAACAGCAATATACCCGACAAAATAGTAATATATGCTTTTAGAAGACAAAACTACGGACCTTACTTACAACATTTGCTCTATGCGGCTTACGGGTGCTATTGATGGCGCTCGAGTTGAGCTGGTGGCATTTTCAGGCGGAAGGGCAGGCTCTAAAACCAAGGGAGCAGTGAATCCGGTCTTGGCCAATAATCCCTTTCATACAGGGCATAAACTTGACCCCAAAAAGAAGGATGATATCGGCGGTGCCATTCCCCAAGGATACTACACGTTGCATGCTCATGAAACAAAACCTAACTGGATAAGGCTGGTTCCGGCAAGTAAGAATTATATGCAGGGCAGGGATGGTTTTGCAATTCATGGAAGGGGTGTGCGTGGTAGTGATGGATGTCTGGTTCCACCAGACTTCAAAGATGTGATGATGATTTACAACGCAGTAAAAAAGCGGAGAGAAGAAAAAAAAGCAGCAATTACTTTGAAGGTAATAGCGGTTGGCGATCTTGATTTTTATCTACGCTTTAATAGAATGGGTTAATTATAATCACCATGCCAGACATCCTTATTTGTGTTGACGGAACTAATTCTGACACCTACCGCAACAGCTCGGTAAAGAACTTTTATCACGATTCCGGCATCGATCGGAAACTGAAGTTCTACTATCCCGGGCCAAAATCCACCTTCACCGGCGCCGACTGGATTGCTATTCGCGACCAGGTGAAGAAAGATGTCAATGCCATTGCCCGGCAGCATGGGGAGGGAGATTTCTTCAATGGATACCAGTGTACCATCGGCCGGAAAACCTCCTTCAGGTTCATACTCATCGGCCATTCGCGCGGCGGGCATATCGCCATTCACCTCGCAGCCATGCTAAAGTACCGCACCTATTTTATGGGATTGTACGATGCGGTGGAACGCACCGAAACCAGTTGGGACGAAAGCAAAGTCATTTACAATGTGGACAATGTATTTCACGCCCGCCGCGACCCTGGTATTGGCTCCAGGCCCTATTTTGGCAATACCGGCTTAAAGACCGGCGATGGAGGCATATATATCGAGGAGTTTTTCCAAACGTCCCATGGCGGCGTCGGTGGTGACCCTGTTGTGGAAGGTAACGTCATTTCGCCGGTTTTTGCTTTCAACCCTGCTTTTGCCATGGCAGAACTGGCAATGAGAACGAATGTCAGCGCTGGAGGCGCCGATACATCTTGTATTGGTTCGCCAGTAAGGCTCACAAAAAAGCTGCCCATAAAGGCAACCGTCTGCATCACCAATTCGCACGATGCCGATGTATTTATTAGAAGCAATGCAAGAAAATTAGGAGTGAATATTTAAAATATTTTTTTTATTTTGTAACCTGTTTATGAACGACCTTTCGGAATATTACCTGCAGTTAGTAGGCACAGACAGGCCGGGCATGGATGTTTACACCATTAGCGACCTGAAGCTCAACAATAGGGCATTACAGTTCGATGGTTGTAGCGATGAAAATTCGCGGTTTGGCACAGCATCCCGGCCAAAACGAAAGGCACTTTGGTGACGATTCAGGCAGGCAGTTACAAGTTATTTTTTACATTTGCCAACAAGACAGGGCACAGCATTCAGCAGGCAAGTTTTTGGATAAAGAAGAGGGATTTTGAAACATTGTTTACAAGGTGGGAACAGGCAGCTAAAACACAGTTTATGCAGGTAGGCAGTACAGCGTTCAGGGCGGGGTTTGTGACCCGGCAAATCAACATCCAGGGGCAGTCGCTCGCTGAGATCGAGACACGCCTGGGTTTCCACAAAGGCAGATTGAGCAAGGGAGCCTACTTCCTGGTGGCAGAAGAATTGCCAAAAAATGAAGGCTTCCTGTTTGCTGGTTACACACAGGTGGCAGACCACCGTACTGCCAATGTTTATGGCAACATAAATAACGACAGCGATCCGTACTACGATGGCCGGAAATCAAGGATAGCCCAGTCATGGAGCCTCAGCGGCACCGATAGGCTGGTGAAGGTAATACCCGTAACCGAGCATGACGAGAACATGAGCCCCGACCAGCAATATGTACCCGGCAGTGGCATACCCCAGTGGAAGCTCACCCGCGCCATACAGTTCCGCGTCGAAGCATTTGTTAACGATTACCCCTCCGGCAGGTTTATACCTTCCCAGGGCTTTAAAGCAATAAAATATACTTAGAGGTGTAAAAGAAGCACACACAAATAAGTACACACAATAACAACTACAATAATTTTAGATTTACTACTTTAGACTTTACAAAAAAATGGGTAAACCCGCTGCAAGAATAGGAGATAATCATGTATGCCCGATGGTGACACCGGGCACCCCGCCTATTCCGCATGTAGGAGGGCCCATATCAGGGCCTGGTGTACCCACTGTGCTCATAGGCGGCGTACCCGCAGCTGTAATGGGCGACATGTGCGTATGCGTTGGCCCACCCGATACAATTGTACTAGGTAGTACTGGCGTACTAATAGGCGGCAAACCAGCAGCCCGCCTTGGCGACCAATGCGCACATGGCGGCAAAATAGTAGTAGGCTGCCCTACGGTGCTGATAGGCGAAACAGCGTCTAGCTCAGCAGGGGGGCTTGGTGCAATGCCCATTAGCGCATTAATGGCAGTAATGAGCAAAATGGCACCAGCCATGAAGCAGAAAATGGCGCAAGTAATAACAATGAAAAAAGCCGCCGAAAATGGAACACCGTTTTGTGAGAAATGTGCGGTGGGGATGATGAAGTAAATAATTGGCCATTCAGTAACCATGATCGATCATGAAAATAAATGATTCTCAGATTAAAACTATTTCCAACAAACGACTTTTGGAGTTTATTAATCACTGTATTGCAGATTTAAAGTTAGAATTTCCCGAAAAAGAAAGTGAAATCGAACATCTGCGAAGTAAAGAAATTTTGGCAGACGCAATTCTCAGATTCAGTTTAGACACGGACGATAAATTAAAAAAATTCTTATCAGTAATGGTCATCACCGACCTCAAATTTGAATTAAATGACTTATATTCTACATACTGCCACAATTTAGAAACAAATTATTGGGAAACAGATGACATTTTAAATGACATAATATACTTGTTTCGATAAAACTTTACTATGGCTACTAGCAACGAATGCGTGGAAAAATGTCCAATGAAAAAAGACAGTATGTGTGTTGGGAAAATCAAACAGATTATTCCGAAATCTATCGATCAAACTGACAATGAGTACGAAGAAATGATAAAAACTTTAAAGACTGAAATGGATTCTAAGGGTATTGATACAAAAGAAAAACAAGTACTTTTTTTTGGTCAACTAGCACAGGAGTCGGGCAATATGACGAATTTAAAGGAGGATTGGGATTATAAAGATCCTTATTTAGGTGCATATTTAGACAGAAAAGCACTATTCACACCCGGAAAGGATACTACAATGGTAAGCATATATAAAAACAACCTCGCTATAATCGATAAAAATGAAAAAGAAATTGAAAAAAATACAAAAAAAATAGAGTCTATTAATAGTAAATTATCGTCTGAGGAGATAACAAAAAAAGAAAAAAACAATTTAATAAATCAAAGCAACAAGCTAGTAAAGGATATTGAAAAAAAGAGTAAAATTAATCAAGACATTCGCAATAGAAATGAGATTACTGCATGCAAAATCAATAAAACAGTTAATAAATTAAAATCTAATAACGGCAAAAGACTGGAGTATATAAGTGACGTTGAAAAGGAAATAGAAACCCTTGAAAAACTTAACAAGAAAACCAATGGAAAGGAAATTGAAAGATTAGGTAGAAAGTTAGACAAGGCAAACGTTGAAAAAGCACATGTGTCAACTGCATATGATAAAGTAGCAAGTTTGCAATTACCAGAAACGGCAGAAAGAAATTGTTCATACGTATTACCATCTGATTATCTTGGACGCGGTGGTATTCAGATTACAGGTGAAGACAACTATAAAGCTTTTTTTAAACAGTATAATGAAAACCCATTAAATGCAAATAAGCAAAAACTCAACTATAATAGTGAATCTGATTTGGAAAAAGTAGCTGAAGATCGAAGTCTTAGCATTCAGGCGAGCGTTTGGTTTTTCAGAACGCGATGCCTTGATGGCAAGGGCGAAATGAAATTAACTTCTAAATCCCTAACGGCTAACCAAAAAGCAAGACTTATTAATTTACAAAATAAGAATCCATTAGACGCTCAAGAAAAGAAGGAATTGTTAACTTTAAAGACCATAAACGTATCAGCAATTGTAAACGGAGCTAACCCAGCCAACCATTTAGATAATAGGATCAAGTACACCGATAAATATAATGACATTGCTAACGCGGCGGAACCATGCGAATTGTGCAACTGCAGTCAACGCATCAATAACCAATAATATTACAGGTCTTCACTGGTATTGTGACACTACAACACTCAATTCTATTTTATCGATAACATCCGCTCAACAATGACAATATGATAACAAACTACTTCCAATCCCTCAACTACGCCGCAACAGAAGGCAATAGTGGCCTCTATGTTGTCTATTATGGCACGGAGGAGTGGTACTGCTGTGCATATAAAGACAGGAATAACTTTAAAAGCGATATAGTTGATTCAGTCAACCGGCTAATGGGATTAAGTACCAGCAAGAAAGATTGGGAGTTTCACCACATAGTAGAGAAACAACACATAGCCGATTTACCGCTTACTGGCTTGGGACTAGGCACTTTAAATGATTACTACATTAATCATATACCTACAGTTCTCATCAGTAAGTCCGAACATAGCATGATCAGTAGCTTTTTTCATTTTAAAGAGTTCAGGCAATTGTATTATGTCGATCAGCTAGGAACTTCTGCAAAAAATGTCAACGTCCGGCAGTCCACTGCAAGCAGTAATTATTCAGCTGGGTCACTCAATAAGGCAGATGTTGTCAAAATCATAAACGGGTTGATAGAAATGTATGCCAATGTATATATTTTACACCCTGCTTTCCAGATCATTAGCAGAAATTTCTTAAATGATCTCAAATACAAAGTTGGATAATTGCTATTTGTCAGTGCCTTGTGTGCTAATATATTAAAGCGTATTATGACAGATTACTGTCCATACTTCCCATACACCCCATGCAAGTAAGCCATTGCTGCTTCTACCTCACCATCCTTCCAGTCCTTCTTTATTTGCTGTAGAAAGTCTTTTACCATTGCATCGAGTGGGTTTGTACCACCAAAGTCAAATTTAGGCGGTGTTCGTGCATCCGGTTCTTTTGGGCGGGGGCTTTTATCCTCACTTATGCCCACACTATAGCCTGGGCTGCTGGCCTGCTTAGCAGCCCTTATGCCGGCCACCATCAGCGTGTCTTCTATATAGAATCGGGTCAGCGACCTGTTCTCTGTTTCCAGTATGCGGGTTGCCAGCAGGCTTATAGCCTTCCACACATCCCGCTCATTCAGCTTCCTGAACACCGATACCATGGTTTGCATTACATAGTCATCAGAGTGGTCAACTATAGATTTTTTCAGGAATGCCTGTATCTTCTCGATGTTTATAAAATCCTGCCCGGTCATATCCATCTCCAGTTCATCGGGCATGCTGCCGCCATTCTGATAGTACACTTCAGCACACGATCCCGCACTATATATAGCCATCAGTTTTCTTGCTACAGCTATGTCATGTTCTCTGTTTTCCGTAGCCAGCGATAGTGGGTTTCCAGTCAGCACTCCTTGCACTGCTGCTATATCGTTCTCGGGGTTCAGTTTTGTATTGCCACCAGATCCTGGTAGCTCCATAGTAATACAGGTGTAGCCACTCAGATAGGCAAACACCACACGACCAGCCTCGTGGTAGGCGGCAAGAAGTAGAGACTCGTTATTCATGAAGTAGTGTGTATTTTGAAGGTAAATTATAAAATATTACTGACTTATACTAAAAAATTTTGTCTATAATTATAAGATAACACGAAGTAGGATAACCTGAATGATCATTTCGGAAATTTATTTTTGTATTATGCGAAACTCTTTTATATTTTAGTGCAACATTTTTTCAAATTGATCAATGCTTCAATACGTAACACATATTTTGTTAGATGCCGCCCGCATGGGTGAAGCGATGGAAATGGCTCAGCAGCGCAACTCCACTCACGATTCGTTGTATCGTGGGCGTAGCGAAGAAAGCCTATCTGAAGTAGCTCCTTATATTTTTACTCTAATTGGTAAAAAAGAATTTCTTGCTTGGTACTTTGATAAAGGTTGGGGTGATTCGTGGGGAGTTATCGTAAAATCTGTATACCCTATGGAGGAGTTGCACAAACACTTTCGTAAATTTCTGATGGTACAAACCGAAGACGGTGAAGAACTGTACTTTCGTTTTTATGACCCCCGGGTTTTGCGCATATTCCTACCCACCTGCGACCAGTCGCAGATACGGGAGTTTTTTGAAAAGATAGATTATTTTATCGTAGAAGACGAAGACCCAGCATTTGCCACTCGTTACTGGCAAGAAAACTGGGTGTTACGCCAGCAGCAGATCAAGGTAGAAGATCTTAAAGGCAGTTATCTTGATGGCGTTGTTATACCACCTGATGTTGTTGATACGAAGAACGATGAATTAGAATTATCGAATACCAACATGGGGCAACTTACTTTACCTAACTCTCAACCTTCCCCAAATATGCACGCTGGAATGCGGGCTACTTTAAAGGATGATCTTCCATCTTCTAATGCACCATCTTTTTCTACTACTCCACAACTCCCTTCAGTCCCAGTAATCAAAAAGTACACTTCCATACCAAATAAATCTGTTCCAGCGTTACCAGTAATACCTGATGTGTTGCCCCACAGTAATCCTGTTATGCATCCAGCATCAGGCTTACCTAATATAAGTACCAGCATTCCTCAGCTTAATACCCCTTCAATAACTACCCCTTCGTCTATTCCACAGCCAATACCTCCATCTGCTACAGTACCATCTGTAAAGGGTAGATTTAATTTATTCGATGACGATTTTGATGCTAAAAGTAACGATTCTAACATCTCCAAAGAATCCAAAATCGCAGATAAAAAACAAATTGATGATGTTCCTGACAAAAAAGAAAAAGACCCACCAATAGAAACACACACTCAACAAAAAAAGTCGAAATGGAATATGTTCGATTAAAACATTATCTGGTTTATTTACCTCTATTTAGTCTTGCTTTTTTTATTCGTGTTTATATTGGGAATAACATGAAAGCGTAATCCATAAGATAGTAACCTGTTGTTTACACCGTCAACATTGGATATGTTAGTCAGTGTATAGGTAAGGTACGGCCCTACTAAAAAGGTTGCCTTCTTGCCAGCAAATGCAAACCCAGTACTTATGTTGCCATTTACTGCCAGCCTGTTATATCCAGATAAAGATGTTGATGTGACAACAGTATTAAAGGTACCCTCCTCTGTATTAGCCCCCAATAGGTATGAGGCTATTAATCCTCCTTGAATGTACAATCCTGCCTTCTTTTTCTTTTTACTGATAGCATCTGTGCTCACATACCACAACGATACTGGTAAACCAATGTAACTGAATCTGAATTTATTGAACGATGAACCAGCAGCATCTGTGATGTTCCTTTCACCACTAAATATGCGTCCTTCCAATCCATATGACACTATAAATCGTTGTGCTTCAGATTTAGATTTTAAGTCATGTAAAAATCCTAACTGCAATGCTCCTGTATAGCCGTTGGTTGTAGTATTGATATTGTTATTGTCAGAATATAAAGAATTTCGCCCTACATCACCAGACCCGAAAAAGCGCGGCACTTTACTGATGTCTTTATTCTTTTTACTTTTGGTTTTTTTAGATCCTTTAGATCCAGTATTTTCTTCATCACCTAGTTTTCCAAAGAAATCAATTGCGTCACTATTGCCTGTTGCAACTTCTTCTGCTTCGTCATTTTCAGGTGTTATAGTATTGGAATTAGGTATTGACCCACGTAGATTGTTTTCAGTTGATGTAGGTTTGTTTTTATTGAAGTAAATGTGCAATCCTCCTCCTCCAGTTAAGTCTCCAATAGTTTCACCATTACGCACCGACAAAGCACCATATCCCAGTTCGAAAGAAAGACCTATTCTTTTTGAAAATATGACTTCATAACCCAAGCCACCCATATAGCCCAAAAACGAATTGGTGTTTTCGCTGTTGGAAGTGTTTGTGGTACTTGATTGTAAAAGACCACCACCTAAATATAAGTATGGGAAATCTTCTGAATGCTCACCCCATAATTTAGTCGATGGCTTTTTAGAAAATAAATAATGATACCTTGCCCCATAAAAATTTGTTTTGGTATTATCAAAACTATACGGTGCAGCCATTACTTGAACAACGGAGTGTTGGGTTAATCCTATTTTAAGAGACAGTGCAGCATGTGGATAGGTGTATTGTAATCCTACTCCAGCTTTGTATTTAGCTGGTTTAGTATTTTTTGAGTCGTTTTTCGCAACGGAATTTAGGCACAAGATACTAGCTAGTAAAGTAAGGCACATCCTTGTCATGCAATCAATTTTTCAGCAATTTATAAATTCTACTTGTATTTCTATATTATTTAAGATTATTTTTTGGTGATAGACGCCTAGTCGCTAGAAATATTTATGAATTAGTATGAAAGTGATTTCTAGTTTCCTGGACTTATTTTCGGGTGTATAAAGCTTATAGCTTATGTTAATTTTATTCAAAATAATACTAGCGTCGCCATTCCAATAGTTGTTTATCAATATCGGTTTAGGTTCTTTATTGTTTAGTAGTGGTATTACTTAGATGATTTATTTTCTACTTACGAGTTGCTAAAGCGAGCCAATTCTGACTCTTCTGAGAAATTCGGTGCTACACTCATCGATGCTCAGATGGAGCTAACCCCACACTAGGTAGAGGCAGCATTGTTTGCTTTTAAATCTCCGTAAAAAGGTGGTATTCTTGCTGACGAGGTGGAACTGGGCAAAACCATAGAGGCGGGTATATAACTAAGCCAGCAATGGGTCGAAAATAAACACAGAATAATCATCATTTGCCCTTCTGCACTGAGGAAACAATGGGTGAATGAACCGGCTGATAAGTTTTTCCTCAGAAGCGAGGCAATGGGAAATAAATCCTTAATTGCCAATTATAAAAATGGAGCCAAGAATCCGTTTGATTATAACCAAACTATCAAGGTTTGTACTTATCAGTTAGCCAGCAAAAAAAGTCTAGTATCTGCAACTAACCTTCTGTGACCTCATAGTGCTAGATGAAGCCCACTACCTAGGCCAATGTACACAAGAAGCCAGAAAAGTATAAGTTGACTGAATAACTAACGTTTTAAAAGACTACAAAAAATATTACATACTGTCACACCAGCTACACTTTCGACCCATTATCATACCAGCTCACAAGGTTAAAGACACAAAAGAATACGGATATTTTCCAGGATCTCAATTACTGGTACGACCCTAAGGGAAACATCACCATTGTAAAAGATGATCCGCAGCGTGCTTTATACTTCAACCTACATGCAGCCAAAGAAATATAGCTCAACTTTGTTTCTCCGTAGAGTTCCCGTAGAGATTTGCCGAACAGTTTTAAACAACATTATACAACTTTGGAAACTTCATCCGTCTTGAATAGTCCTCAAAACAAGAATTTTAGTCCGTTTGTGTTCATTTTCGTTCATTCTTGTACATCTGTTCTGCCCCCGTCCAGTCCGCAAGTATGTCCCGAAACCCGCTCCCAGAGCGGGTTTCGTTCTTTAATCCCAATGAGATGGCGGTTTAGGTGGCGGTTTTTCGGATCAAGTTGAATAGTTGGGGGATGAAAAATAAAATTGTTGCTTTGCGGTCAAAACCGGATCAAGTTGAGCGACAACTACCAAGCATTGATTTCCCTATTACTTCCTGAGGGGATTTT
>JAIXSZ010000053.1 GCA_027484425.1 Sphingobacteriales bacterium | reverse complement strand
TATTAGCACCACCAGCAGGGTTAGCTGATAGAGATACTGTACCACCTAAGCAGATGTAACCATTGTTAGAAGGTGCAGCCGTAGGCGTAGATTTAACTGTTACTGAGGTAGTGTATACAGCAGCTGGAGTACAACCTGGTTGAGTAGACCCATCACTTACGGTGAGTGAGTAAACTGAAGTTACAGAAGGAGTTGCAGTTGGGTTAGCTAGGGTGGTAGCAGCAAGAGCAGCACCACTCCAGTTGAATGTATTAGCACCACCTGCAGGATTTGCAGTGAGCGTCACAGTACCACCATTACAAATTGGGCTGCTGTTAGTAGGTGCAGCAGTAGGTGTACTGTTTACCGTTACAGAAGTAGTGTAGACTGTAGCTGGGCTACAACCATTGTCAGTAGTTCCATCACTAACAGTAAGTGAGTAAACAGCAGTAGCTGTTGGCGTAGCCGTTGGGTTTTCAGCGCCAGTTGCAGACAAAGCAGCACCGCTCCAAACAAATGTGTTAGCACCACTAGCAGGGTTGGCAGTAAGTGTTACTGTACCACCTGCGCATATATAGCCATTGTTCGTAGGTACGGCAGTAGGAGTAGGCCTTACTGTTACAGTTGTAGTGTACACTGTAGAAGGTGTACAACCGGCATCAGTTGTTCCGTTAGTTACCGTCAACGAATACACAGAAGTAACCGAAGGAGTTGCTGTTGGGTTGGCAGTAGTTGTAGACGACAAAGCTGGTCCGCTCCAAGTATAAGTTGCGGTACTACCACCTGGGTTAGCAGTGAGTGTTACAGTACCACCATTACAAATTGGACCACTGTTAGTAGGCGCAGCTGTAGGAGTTGTATTTACTGTTACATTTTTTACAACAGTTGTATTGCATCCGTGAATGTTTGTTACTGAATATGAAATAGTTACTGTGCCAGCATTAATAGCAGTAACATCGCCAGTTGTCCCTACCGTTGCTATTGCTATAGAGCTGCTAGACCAATCACCTCCACTGGTAATATTTGAGAATGTAGATGTTCCACCGTTACACATAAAATCTACACCAGATATTGCTGCAACTGTTGGTAACGGATTAACTGTTATTGTAGAGGTGGATATTGTCGTGCAGCTATATTCATTTGTAACACTGTATGTTATATTCACTGTACCAGATGAAACTCCAGTTATTACACCAGAAGAACTTATTGTTGCAATAGAAATATCGCTGGTGCTCCATACGCCACCTGTAGTGGGTGTGCTGTAACTTATTGTAGATCCAACACATACAGATGTCGGGCCTGTAATAGAAACAACAGTTGGTAGCGGATTAACAGTAATAGTTGCAATCGCATTATTACTGCATCCAAAACCGTTTGTAGCAGTGTAACTAATGATACTGGTACCAGCAATAACGCCCGTTAGAATGCCTGTGGTACTGCCTATAGTAGCGACAGCAGTAGTACCGCTAGTCCATTCACCACCAAGCGTGCTGCTTGATAAAGTACTATTTGCTGTTTCGCAAACTATAAATGTGCCTGTTATTGCGGCGACAGTAGGCAAAGGATTCACGGTTACTATTGTGTTTGCTTCAGTAGTACAACTGAATTCATTAGTAACACTGTATGTTATTCCAGCAGTCCCTGTTGATTCTCCTGATACTATTCCGCTGCCACTTCCAACGGTAGCAACTGTGCTATTACTACTTGTCCATATCCCACCGCTAGTTGTGTTGGCGAGAGTAGTATTACCATTATCGCATAGTGTAGTTGATCCTGTGATAGCTGGTACTGTTGGGAATGGGTTAATAGTTATTGATGCACTGCCCTGTGGTCCCCAGCAGCCACTTTCAGATCTTGCGCGGAAGTAGTATGTGCCACTTGTAGTGATTAATTGAGATGATGCCGGTGTTGCAGTTGATGTTCCATTCGATGTTGTACCTTGATAATACATTGTGCCATCACCACCGTTGGTTGCGGTAAGGGTAGTGCTACCACAATATGTGCCAGAGGTACTTACTGTAGTACTTGCAGGTAATGTATTTACACTTACTGTAGTGTTGTTAGTTCTGCTACATCCTGTGGCTGGTAGTGTAACCGTTGCCGTATAAGTAGTCGTAGCCGCTGGAGATGCATAAATAGTTGTTCTATCATCACCAGTGTATGCAGTAGATAAGCTTGCATCAGTGTAAAGTCCTGTACTGGGTGACCAAGTATATGATTGCGGCAAATTGTAATTTATATTGATGCTCCAAGACGTAAGTGTTCCGTCGTCACCATTGGCTACGTCGTGTACGATCAATTGCCATGTTCCATTAGGTACACTGTATAGATTGCTAAATGCACTTGCGTTGGATACATTACCAGTTGGACCTACTGCTAACGCTGCAGTTGCAGAAAACGTTCCAGTATATGGTGCTGTACCAGCCGCAAATGCAGTGCTACCTGTTGAGCTAACTGTTGTGTTCGTAAAGTTGGCTGTTGCACCACCATGTACGTTAAACAGATTCAGGATATTTCCGTTTGGTGCTCTTAGATTTATTATTACATCTCCTACGAAAGTATGGGTCATGTTAAAGTTCAATGTCATACCAGTGATCACTGCACCGGTTGGTACACCAGTTATTGACAGTGGAGAGCTAGACCCAGTTGTAATTAAGTTGCTTACAGCCACTGATATTGCACCAGAAGATACATTTGTACTTCCAGTAGCTGCAGGTGTTGCTGACCCTGTTAGAGCTACATTATCACCTAAACATATTGTGCTACTAGAGGGAGTAATTGTTAGCACAGATGGTGACACATATACGCCCTGTAAGTAAGTTGCATTGGTACAGCCATTAGCTAGTGAATATGTAAGCGTTGTAGTGCCAGCGCTTATACCTGTAAATGCACCTGTGGTAGTATTGATAGTTCCAACAGCTGGAACTGAACTACTCCAAGTTCCACCAGAAGATACTCCTGTTGGTGAGTAGGTTATTCCTCCACATATTCCAGTTCCACCAGTAATAGATGGCGTTTGGTTAACTGTAAAAACAACACTTGATGGTGTACCGCATCCATTCGAATAGGAAATTAATGTTGTGCCTGCACTCAAGCCACTCACAACACCAGTACTCGCACCTACGGTGCCCACTGCAGTGTTACTGCTACTCCATGCACCTATACCTCCTGGATTGCTAAGCGTACTTGTTAGTCCTGTACATACACTAGGCGTGCCTGTAATAGCTGCAGGTGATCCATTTACAACAAATGTTGCAGTTGTGAAGCAACCTGCTACAGTGTAGGTTATTGTAGTAGTACCAGCACTACCACCTGCAGTCACCAATCCAGCTGAGTTGATGCTGGCAACTCCAGGAGCACTGCTGCTCCACGTGCCGCTGGGTGTACTACTACTCAATGTACTTGTTCCACCGATACAAGCACTAAGCGTACCAGTTATTGCACTAGGTGTCGGGTTTACTGTTACTGTAGCTGTTGTATTGCTAGAACAACCTGTGCTTGGCAGTGTAGCAGATACCGTATATACACTAGTAGCTGCAGGTGACGCATATACAGTTGCTAGATCTGTTCCAGTATAAGGTGTAGTAAGACCAGCATCAGTGAAGAGACCTGTAGTAGGTGCCCATGTGAGCGGTGGTGGGCTTACATAATTTATGTTGATACTCCAAGATGTCAAAGTGCCAGCATCAGGTGTTGTTATGTCATTTAATACTAATGACCATGTACCGTTGGGTACACTATATAAAGATGAAAATGCTGCAACGTTTGATGTGTTACCAGTAGCGCCTACACCTATGTTGGCAGTAGGTGAGTATGTTCCAGTGTAGGGTGGTGTTCCACCACTGATAGCAGTTGAACCTGCAGAGCTGACTATAGTATTAGTAAAGTTATCTCCACTACCACCATGTTGGTTAAATAAGTTTAGAATGTTTCCATTGGGAGCTTTTAAGTTCACAATCATATCACTTATCCAAGTGTGAATCATATTCATAGTTACTGATACGCCTGTAATTGTAGATCCTGTTGGTATGCCTGATACTGACAATGATGCAAGAACCCCAGCTGCTAATCCATCAGTTACAGCCAGGGAAATTGTTCCAGACGATAAACTAAAAGCTCCCGGGATAATTGGTGTTGTACTCGCAGTAAATACAGTTCCAGTTCCAGCACATATAGTTGCAGTTGGCGATGGAGAAATGGATACTGCCGCTGGAGTGGCATTGATGGTTTGAATTCTTGTCGCAGCAGTTCCACAACCATTTGAATAAGTAATGGTAGTTGTTCCGGCACTAAGCCCTGTTAGCACTCCTGTTGTTGACACTATTGTTGCAATAGATGTATTTGAACTAGTCCAAGTGCCACCTGTCGCACTGTTTGTTAAGTTTGTTGGTACACCTACACAACCATTTGTAGTTCCTAAAATCGTTCCTGGTGCCCCGTTTACAGTTATTGTGATTGTAGCTGGTGTGCCGCATCCATTATTGTAACTTATGACAGCAGTTCCAGCATTTATACCTGACGTTAAACCTGTTGTGGAATTGATTGTAGCGATTAACACATCGCTGCTACTCCATGTTCCTCCAGCTTCTACGTTGCTGAGCGTGGTTGATGTTCCTGTGCAAATAGAAGTGGTACCAGTAATCCCAGCCGGACCTCCATTTATGGTAACAGCAAGTGTTGCAGCAGAACACCCATTTCCTAAATTATAAGTTATTGTTGTAGTTCCTCCTGTTATTCCATTCAATACCCCTGTACCTGATACAATAGTAGCAACAGAAGAACTGCTGCTACTCCATGTGCCTCCGGGTATAGAATTAGAGTAAGTTGATGAAGCTCCCGCACATACCACAGGTGCACCGCTTATAGTGCTTGGCGTAGCCAACACTGTCACAATTTTACTTGCAGGAGTACCACAGCCATTTGAATAACTTATAGCTGCTGTACCAGCTGCAATTCCTGTAACTATACCACTACCATCTACTGTAGCAATACTAATATTGCTGCTGCTCCATGTGCCAGTTCCACCTGCATTAAACAAGGTAGTGGTGCTACCAGCGCACAAAGTTGAAGACCCTGTTATCGCACTAGGTGATCCATTTACCGCAAAAGTCGCAACTGCAGGGCAACCCGCTACTATATAGCTTATGGTTGTTGTTCCCGATGTTGCGCCTGCTGTAACAATGCCTGTAGTATTTACTGTTGCTATTGCTGTGTTGCTACTACTCCATGTTCCCCCCACGCTAGTACTGCTTAGAGCACTTGTAGCAGTAATACAAGCACTTAGAGTTCCTGCAATTGGGTCAGGCGATGGATTTACATTAAGGACAGAAGTGGTTTTACATCCAGTTGATGTTAGCGTAAATGTTATAACTGATGTGCCTGAGGATGCCCCTGTAGCCACACCGGTTGTGCTACCTATAATCGCTACCGATGTATTGCTACTTATCCAGGTACCTGTTCCACTTACATTACTTAGTGCTGTTGATATTGCTTCACACACACTTAATGATCCGGTTATTGTAGCAGGCAATGAGTTAACAGTTGCAACTCTATTAATACTACAACCTGTAGAGGTTAATGTGAATGTAATATTCGCCGTACCAGCGCCATTACCTGTTACGATACCAGTTGCAGCATCCACACTCGCAATTCCAACATTGCTACTAGCCCAAGTGCCTGCCCCTGATGAGTTAGTTAATGTTGTACTGCTACCTATACATACAGAGCTGCTGCCCGATGTTGCATTAGGTTGACTTACAGTAATAGTTTTGTAAACGGGGCATCCAAGGTTTGTAATGTAGGTAATGCTGGCAGTGCCAATACTAATCCCGTTTATAACACCTGTTGCTGCGTTGATCGTTGCAACTCCATTGTTGCTGCTGCTCCATGTACCACCAGAAGTGGCGTTAGTATATGTAGTTGTAGCCCCAACGCAGATAGTGTTGACTCCACCTATAGCTGGTGTATTACAGTTAATGTTAACATAGTAGTCTTCAGTTTCACCATAAGTATAAACAGTGCAGGCATCTGTACTAGCTAGGGTCGCATTGTATCTAGATCGTGCCCTCATTCTTGTGATACCAGGTTTTGCTGTTGTTGGTATTGGTATTGATATTGTGGTGGTAAATCCTGGACCAGACCCAACAAAATAATATTCGCTTGCATCAAATAGGCCATTTTGGTTGTAGTCTATCCAAACTGCTCCATATTCTGTACCTCCATTTGATACTGTCATTGTAAATGAAGAACTTATTCCTTGAGTAACTGACGCTACAGGTGTGGAATATAAAGTCAAATCAGCGCAACCAGTAGTATTATTTATGCCGGCAAACGTCACATTTGAGATGTTATCACTTGCACCACAATTTGATACAGGAGCACAATATGCTGGAGCGCAAGTTGCAAAAGCATTAACGGTCACATCTCTTGTTGAAGGGGTACCACATCCAGAACTGTAGGTAATAGTTGCCGTACCATTGTTGATACCTGTTACTAAGCCGGATGTATTTATAGACGCTATACTTCCATTGCTACTTATCCATGTACCACCCGATGGTGTACTACTTAAGCTTGTTGTTGATCCTTGGCAAACAGTAGCAGTTCCAGTTATTGCTGTTGAGTTTGAGTTTACACTAACTACAATAGTTGCATTGGGTAAGCAACCATTGCTATATGTTACAGTAGCAGTGCCTACACTACTCCCAGTTACTATACCAGTTGTGCTTCCTACTGGTGCTACTGTAGGGTTGCTACTACTCCAAGTTCCATTTAAGCTTGTATTGCTTAATGTTGTACTGCTACTAAGGCATGCCAGTGTGCTACCTGTTATAGTAGTTGGTACAGCATTTATACTTATTGCTCTTGTAGCAGTTCCGCATCCATTTATGTAGCTTATTGTTACTGTGCCTTGCGTCACTCCATTTGCTATGCCACTACTGCTACCTATAGTTGCTATTGCAGTATTACTACTACTCCATGTGCCCCCTGCTGAGGTGTTGAGGTATGTTGAGCCAGACCCAATACACAAAAATGATGAACCAGATATACCTCCAGGCGCTGTTTGAACTGCCACATTCAATACTGCATTAGCACATCCATTACCCAAACTATAGGTAATGTTTGTAGTGCCTACACTAACAGGAGTCAGCTCGCCAGTACTACTGTTTATTGTAGCTACTCCTGTATTGCTACTGCTCCATGCACCACCAGCTACACCATTCGTATATGTTGTTGTGATACCCATACAAGCTACAGATGCACCAGTTATAGAAGTAGGTGTTTGGTTTACTGTTACTACTATACTGGCTGGTGTACCACATCCATTCGAGTAGGATATATTAGCTGTTCCTGCAGTTGCACCAGTTATGATGCCTGTTGTTGCTCCTGCTATAGCTACTCCTGGATTGCTACTAGTCCAGTTACCTACACCACCAGCATTTGCTAGTGTTGTAGTCGTTCCAGTACAGAACAGAGTCGTTCCTGTTATAGAAGGGTCAGGTGATCCGTTTACTGCAAATGTTGCCAATGATGGACATCCGGATACTGTATAGGATATAGTTACAGTACCAGCAGTACTGCCTGCTGTTACCACACCACCACTGCTAATACTGGCTATGGCTGGGTTGCTGCTTGTCCATAATCCACCTGGAGTTGGGTTAGATAATGTACTACTAGCAGTAACACACGCGCTCAATGTGCCTCCAATTGCAGCAGGGGATGGATTAACAGTTACTACAGTTGTGTTGCTACAGCCCGTTGTCGCTAAAGTAAAAGTTATGTTGCTTGTACCAGAACTAACTCCTGTTACCACACCGTCGCTACTGCCAATAAGTGCTATGGTTGCATTGCCTGAGGTCCATGTGCCAGTTCCCGATGAGTTGGTAAGAGTAGTGTTCAGTAATGGGCAAACAGTCAATGTTCCAGCTATTGCAGCAGGCGCTGCATTCACTGTAACTACTGAGTATACACTACAACCTGTAGATGTTAGTGTAAATGTTATAGTAGCAGTGCCTGCATCTACTCCACTTACATTTCCACTTGATAGTCCCACCGTGGCTATACTAGCGTTGCTACTTGTCCATGTGCCGACTCCTGAAGCGTTTGTTAGTGCCATTGTAGTTGCTGGACATATTGAACCTGTATTACCACTAATAGGCAGTGGTGTAGTAGTGTTGTAAGTAGCACTACCTTGTGTTCCCCAACAACCAAGTGCTGTTCTTGCTCTAAAATAATAAGTGCCATTTGCACTTATAAGTTGAGATGCAGATGCTATTGCAGTTGATGTTCCATTTGATGTTGTATTCTGATAATAAATAGTTCCACCACTACCTCCACTTGCAGATAACGTTGCACTAGTACCCACACAGAAAGTTCCTCCACCACTTACTGATACGGCTCCTGCTGCAGGATTTACGGTCACTACAGTAGTTGAAGTATTACCGCAACTGTTTGTGAACGTAATTGTTGCTGTTCCTGCAGCTACTCCTGTTACCACACCAGAAGAGTTAATGCTAGCTATGGTAGCGTTACTGCTACTCCATGTTCCACTACCAGTGTTGCTTATGGTAGTAGTACTTCCTACACATACCGAAGTTGTGCCTGTATTAGCTGCTGGTAGCGGACAATAAGTAAGTGATATGTTATCTATTGCAGCAGGTGGGGTAGTACCACCAGAAGCATCATTTTGCCAGGTAAATATTACCCTAAATGTAGTGCCAGCAAATCCAGATAATGTTACTGACTGGGTAGTGTAAGCACTAAAAAAACTACTTTGTGTGTATTGTAATGTTGCACCTGCTAATGTTGTTGAATTTGATAGTGGTGTGCCTGATACTGGTGTAACTGTAGTTGGCGCAGTGTATACAAGTAACCTATCCCAACTTGTTTCTCCATTTCCTTTCAATGACCAAGACAGTACAACATTTGTTGCTCCTGCAGGTATTGTTACATCCCTATAAAAGTGTCCCGTTCTGGATGTGGTTAATGCGTATGTATTTGCTAATGCAGTACCCCAGTAGGCACCCCTCGTACCACTAAATCCCGTTGCTGCAGTGCCAATACGCCAAAACTGAGTGGCAGGTGAAACAACTGTCCATCCATTCGAAGGAAAGTCAGTTCCTAATTCAAAACCGCCAGCGCCTGCAGGATCTATCAATGTAACGGTCTGTGCATTCACCACACTGGTCAATGCAACCAACAGGATAATAATAATTCTTGTCACTGCTTTGTAAATTGTACTGTTCATAACTGTTAATTTATTGCAACAATAATGTTAAGACTACCTTAAAGCTAAAATATTTTATTGTCAATTTCACAAACCGTATACTTTACTATCATACTCAATGATTCCGCTCATACTCAATTAGTTGTCTGTTTGTTAAAAGTGATTTTATGTTTGTTCTGCTGTGGTTATTGTTATGTATTAGGTATTCGCTAATGTTTTTGTTTCCTTTTAATGCCATTTAATCTAAAACTCCACACTGATAAGTATTTCACGATATTTCGTGACAATGATTAATTGTTGGTTAAAATTTTGATTTGTTTAAATGTAAAAATCTTTCACTCGTTTGTTTGCCTCAAATAATATAAAATATTATTTGTAAACTATTTTTAGTAGGATGGCTAAAAAACGCTGTTTTTTCGAAAAATGCTGATATCCTCGATAATTGGACACACCTTTTTACCGATTTTTACGTCTGTTAAATTCTGTAGATTTCAAACCTTTTTTTCAACGTAATAACTTAATGTTTTTCCAAGACTCATTTGATAATCTATTACCATTTGGAGGGGAGCTTTACTATTTCAAAAGCATTTTTTATGAACTGGAATCTCAAATGTTTTTTGATGATCTAATAACATCAATAAAATGGAAACAAGAGCCCATCAAGATGTTTGGTAAGTCTATTATGCAGCCTCGTCTCACGGCATTATATGGTAATGAAGGAGTGTCATATGGCTACTCAGGTATTAGAATGCCAGCAACTAATTGGACCGATTCATTGCTGTTAATTAAAAACAGGGTAGAACATCTCACTCGCTGTAGCTTTAATGTGGCATTACTCAACAGATACAGAGATCATAATGACAGTATGGGATGGCACAGAGATAATGAGAAAGAATTAGGAAGACAGCCAGTTATAGCGTCCGTTAGTTTCGGTGCTGGGCGTGCATTTCAGATTCGACCTTACAAGTCAAAAGCTACACCTGTCACCCTTCAACTCGATAATGGTAGTTTGTTGCTAATGAAGGGTGATATGCAAACTAATTGGGAACATCAGCTACCCAAAACTCGTCTAGTTTCGAGTACAAGAGTCAATATTACCTTCCGTAATGTAATGGATACAAATCTGGATTTTTGATTTTATTTCTATTATCAGGCGGATGTTTTTATGTTCCTTTTAAATCCAAAATTGGCTAAGTAAACTCCTCCAAAAATCATAATAGTGGCTAGTAACTTGATACCAGTAATTTGTTCGCCAATGTAAAGCACAGAAATCATGGCTGCAAAAATTGGTTGCAGGTATATATACGCGCCAGCAACTGTGGGAGACAATACTCTAAGTGCATAAATATTCCACAGGTAAGTAAAGAAGGTGACACAAACTACAATGAAGGCAACACTCATAAAATCAATAGCCTCAAACATCGACCAATTTATATCTGAGAACTGTTGCCATCCAAATGGTAGCACCATCAAAAAGCCAAATAAAAAGACCCATCTTATAACAATTATTGGTCGGTATTTATGCATTAATGGTTTTATAAGTACCAGATACACCGCATAGGAAGCAGCGTTAGCAAAAACCAATAAGTCACCTTTTGCTGAGTTACCTGTAATGGTAAGTTCTTTACCTGCACTCATTAGCAAAACTGCACCACCGATGCCCATTAAAAGGCCTGTTGTTTTAGTAGCTGGAATGCGTTCTCGGAGCATCAATATGGAGATTATAGTGATGAGCAATGGTGTGCTCATCATTATCAGTGCGGCATGTATAGGGAAGGTGAGATTCAAGCCAGAGAAGAACAACATTTGATTTAGTGCAACACCCAAAAGACCGCCAAGAATGATTTTAAACCAATCCTGACGGTCAATTTTCGTTCTGTATTCTTTGCCAATCAAATAGCTAAGCCAAAATAGTATTGTTACAACTCCTACTCTGATAAAGATGAAACCAAGTGGTTGTATCAGACGAGGCATTATAGATTTTGCAACCGTAAACCCTGCACCATAAAAAAGGTTTGCTCCCAGTAGCGCCAAATGCGCTTTAGTAACTTTATTCACAGGGCGCAAAGGTAATAACTACCTCAGTCAATTTCTTACTAATACAATAGCATTATTTAAGCCCTATTTCTCTCAATCTTTCGTCAAGATACTCTCCTGCTGTATAGTCTTCGTATGCTTTAGGGTGTGTGTCATCTATGCAGCTAGGCAAACAAGCCAAACTCATTTCTTTTTTTGGGTGAAGGAAGAATGGTATTGAATAACGTGGTGTTGCCCATTTTTCACGAGGTGGATTTACTACTCTATGTGTTGTGCTTTTTAGTCTATTGTTTGTTAGTCGTTGTAGCATGTCGCCTACGTTCACTACTATTTGTTCAGGTAATGAAGTAACTGGAATCCATTCACCTTGCATGTTTAAGATCTCTAGACCATCTGCAGATGCGCCTACCAGCAGTGTTATGAGGTTTATATCCTCATGTTGTTCTGCCCTTATAGCTGATGCTGGTTCTTCAGTTATTGGAGGGTAATATATAGCTCTTAGTATAGAGTTGCCATTGTGGATGTGGTCTGCAAAATAGTTTTCCTCAAGATTCAGGAATAGGGCAATTGCTCTAAGTAATGCTGCTCCTGCTGATTCAAAACCTCTAAATGCCTTCAACAAAGATGGAGTGAATTCAGGTATTTCGGTCACTACTACATTATCTGGGTACAACTCTTTTTCTGGTTCTCCTGCAGCTACTTCTTGCCCAAACTGGAAGAATTCTTTTAAGTCAGGAGCATCAAATCCTTTAGCATGTTCTTTGCCAAAAGAGGTATAGCCCCTTTGTCCTGCAAGTCCTGCTATTTCATATTTTTTCTTATCGGCAGTTGGCATTGCAAAGAAATCTTGCACCTGTGAATAAAGGTTCGCTATCAATTCGTCGGATATACCATGGTTCTTTACCGCTACAAATCCTACTTGCTCATAGGCAATGCCTAATTGTTGAACGAATGCTTGTTTGGCCGCATCGTCACCCTTGGTAAATGCAGCAAGATCTACTACTGGAATATTCATTTTGGTTTTGTTTTGTCGTGTTAAATCAATTGAGTTAGTCTTGTTTGCTATACATCTTCAGTGGATAGCCAATAGGGCGAAAATAATAAAACAACACAAGATTATTAGAGCTAAATTACGTTTTTAGGGGACGGTAACTGTATCTATGGTCGCTTCTATTGCTGCTTGTGTAGCGGTTGGTAAGGCAGAAAAAAAGTTGTAGCCAGTAGCGGTTTCTATTGCATCTGTTGTAGTTCTATAAAATGTCCATGGCATTGCGCTTACAGCTTGTACGTTAGGCATATCTACTGCGATGACTCTTGTACTTGTTGTCACTCTGCTTAAGTCATTGCTTCCATTAGGAAGCACGATAATTACTTTCCAAAAACGTGATGGAACTTTTATTTTATCTGAATTTATAGAGTAAGTTGTGTCACTAGAGCTTCCTACACCTCCTTGACCATACCCGCCAGAAAAGATGTACAATTCGTTGCCAGCATTGATCAAATTTCTGCAATAGTTTTCCAATGCTAACCAAGTTATCTGATTGAGTTGTGGCGCTTGTGGTGCTATATTACTCATCTTAAAGGTAACTGCATTGTCTGTGTCACTTGCATCTCTGTCGTCTGATGGGCACAAGTGGCCTCTATCGAAACCACTACCTGTGTAATGAGATGTTGATGCTCTGTAGTACCCAGTTGGTATTTGTGTGTCTTGTGTGAAACAGTCGCATCTTTCAGCAGTTCCCTTCCAAGCAGTGCTTAGATGCCAGCCCACCCAATTAGGTATACCACGAGAATTATTATAAGCTAGCGAAAATTGATGTTTTATAATCAGATAGTTGTTTGAGTCTGTAGCTGTGGAAGTGGCCGCACTAGGATTACCAAATAACAAAACATTATCTCTTGAAGCAGTGGCATCGGTTGTGTCTGCTCCACAGCCACAACAACATGTGCCAGAATTATCTGTAATGATAATGTTGTCAACATTCAACCTGCCACCAGTTATTTTTCTGATCTCAAACCTCACATTCCCAAACAAACTTATGGCAAAAGAAGTTTGTACTAATGTATGAGTTGTAGATGTAACATTACTGCCGGCTTGTACCCAATTTGCGCCGCCATTAATCGAGTACCACAGGCCCCAAGTTGCGTTAGTATCAGCTCCGAATAGTGCATGTTGTACAACCACTTTACTACTACCTGTTGTTACGTCAAACAGCATAGTTAGTTTTCCCGTATTTCTTATTCGTACTGATTTGGTACCATTTTTTACATCATTTTCGGAGTCGCCTATTAGTGCATCATCCAGCCCCCATGTGCCTGTGGTAAGTGACACTGTGCCATAGCTGTAAGCGGTTTTTGTACCAATTTCGAAGGTTTCAGGAAATCCAGTATAGTCTACTACTGGTGCTGGTGCCGCGTAAACAATGGTTACTAAACCAACGGTATTTATTGCAAATGATAATAGAGCAACAAAAAAAAGACTTAGTATTATTTTATTTTTCATCAAAAAATTGTTGTTAGAATACGATTTGATAACAAATCGAACCACGTTAATCCAACGAAAATATTAAATAATATTGAGTGCTTACATTGGTTAGGGTACTTCTTAATAAAATTATAACCTTATAATAATAACCTACTGATAGCCTTTCAAAAATATTTTAATGTAAGACAGCGCAATTAAAATAATACGGCACTTTGAATATTCCATCCAAAGTGCCGTTTGAGTATGTTTAAAGCTAATTGTCAGCCTTTAACTGGTGGCTGCCAGTTGGCTGGGTCCTTGCGCCAGTTGGCTAAAATTTCTTTGTCTTCAGGCTGTACTAGTTGTTGCTCTTCTGCCACTTCCATAAGTGCTGTATAATTGCTAATTGTGTGCAGCGGTAAGCCATATTTTTCAAATGCTTGGTCAGCAATTGGGAAGCCGTAAGTAAATAGTCCGCACATACCCAATACTTCTGCACCGTGTTCGCGCAGTACATCCACTACCTGCAGGCTACTTTTTCCTGTAGATATCAGGTCTTCTACCACTACAACCTTTTGTCCGGGTAGCAATACGCCTTCTATTTGGTTGCCCATTCCATGCTCCTTGGGCTTGGCTCGTACATACACAAATGGCAGTTTCAATAGGTCGGCTGCCATAACCCCATGAGCAATACCTGCGGTTGCAACCCCTGCTATTACTTCAGCATCAGGATATTGATCTAAAATCATATTGGCTAGTTCGCTTTTTACAAAATCACGAACGTAGGGGAATGATAAAACTTTTCGGTTGTCGCAGTATACTGGCGATCTCCAACCTGAAGCCCATGTATATGGTTTTTGCAGGTTGACTTGCAATGCCTTAATTTGCAATAGTTTTTCAGCAAAATGTTTTGGTGTACTCATAACCGCCCAAACCTACATTATTTACGCAAGCCTTCAAAAAATCAGCAGTATGAATTTCTCACAAAAAATATATTATAATGATAAGCCATTGATACTGACTACTGATATGGAGGCATATATGGAATCAAATCCAGTTGCTGAAATGTATCAGTTTTTTACTGGTGCCACACTTAAAAGTTTTAATCAGGCATTTCAGTTTATGGATAGACCAGGCAATGTGGGTGCAATTATTGAAGATATTTCATACCAAGCATTGCTAGATCAGTTGCATGCTATGTATACCCCTATTATGGCCGGTGGTGGACTAGTGTATAACGAGGGTGGCGAGCTTCTCATGATCTACCGACGTGGTAAATGGGATTTACCCAAAGGAAAACTTGATGAAGGAGAAAATATTGCTGAGTGTGCATTGAGGGAAGTATCTGAGGAAACTGGATTAACACAATTGCGATTGGGCAATAAACTTGGAGATAGTTTTCATATATACACGCAAGACGGGATTCAATTCTTAAAGCAAACTGTATGGTACATCATGTATGGCTCAAGCACAGACCAACTAAAACCTCAAAAAGAAGAAAATATAATGGAGGCCCGATGGGTGCCTGAAAAGGAACTGGGTTCGCTTGCCTCTCGTACCTACGAGGCCATTAGAGAGGTTTTGAAAGCTGCAGGACTGAAATGGTAGATAGTTTTGATGTTTTATATTTACTTTAGCTGTCTTTATGGGCAAGTTCTCTTTGTTTATTTTATTAATTATATCTCCAAGCGTAACTTTTGCTCAGCCTTCTTGGCGGCTCAAAAAAGTTGAAGATGGTATAAGTATATTCACAGCCCACACTGATAACTCTAACTTTAAATTACTGAAAGTAGAGGTTAATGTTTCGGCTAATATCAATCAATTAATAGCCTTTTTGCTAGATATCGAAAAACAGTCTGAGTGGGTTTACAGTACAAAATATTCATATATTGTAAATGTCGTTGCACCAAACGAATTGATTTTTTATTCAGAGGTAGATTTGCCTTGGCCTTGTTCTGACAGAGATTATATTGCTCATTTTGTTATTCGGGAGGTTAAGCCTGGATATGTAACTATCGATTCTCGAACCGACCCAGATAGGTTGCCATTGAAAAAAGGTTTAGTAAGGGTACCAAAATCTGTAGCTCACTGGGATATTACAAGTATATCTGACAATGAATTGAAAATTGTGTATACATTGTATTTCGACCCAGGAGGTATTTTGCCCGCTTGGCTTGTAAATTTGTTTCTTACTAAAGGTCCTGGGCATACATTTCAAGGTTTGAGGAATGGGGTGCTCAGACCTCAATATAATGGGGTTAATTTCCCTTTTTTAACTAACTATCAAAAGTAGAGACAAATACCTATAGTACATGTTTATAGGACTATACACACCAGCATACTAGCTTTATGGTATCTTACTGCTAATTTAGCACTTTTAAAACCAAATTACATTGGCATATTGTTATTCTGAAGTTTCATATAACGAAACAGGGTATTTTTCTAAACTCGTTACCGATTTTCTGGCAGGTAATGAAAATCTCGATGAATTCTACTCCTACACACCAGATGTAAATGGTATCGAAGAAGCTATAAATGAACGTAGTGCTCATTATACTAACAGAGAACAATTAGTTCAGGCTTTAACGGCTCAGTATCACGGGCAACCCACTACCGCTCTTGTAATTGATAACATACAGTCTTTACTTAACAAAGACACTTACACTGTCACTACTGCTCACCAACCCAATCTTATGACAGGATATCTATATTTTGTCTACAAAATATTGCATGTTATAAAACTAGCTGGAGAGTTAAATGACAAGTATCCAAACAAACATTTTGTACCTGTATATTATATGGGCAGCGAGGATAACGACATTGATGAGTTAGGTGTTTTTAGATATATCAATGAGAGCTTCGAATGGGGTGGTGATGGACAGAAAGGAGCAGTAGGTAGAATGAGCACAGCAGGTCTTAAGCCAATTTTAGATAATTTGTTTGCTATTATGGGCCCACCTGGTAGTTATTATTCCGAACTCCGTGACCTGATTACTGAGGCCTACATGGGTCATAATACTATAGGTGCAGCTACGCATTACTTGGTTGACAAGCTTTTTGGTAAATATGGTTTAGTAATTATCGACCCAGACAACGCTACACTTAAGTCGGGTTTTATACCAGTTATAATAGATGAGTTATTACACAGCAATTCTTTTGCAATAGTTTCTGAGCAAACAAAACTGTTAGAGAAAAATTACAAAACACAGGCTTTTCCCAGGCCCATAAATTTGTTTTATCTAAGTAATCAGATCAGAGAACGCATTGAGCGTATTGGAGATAGGTGGGTGGTACTAAATACTGAAATTGCTTTTACTGAATCTGAAATAAGGGAAGAGGTAGAAACTCATCCTGAACGGTTTAGTCCTAATGTTATTTTACGTGGTTTGTTTCAGTCTACAATACTTCCAGATGTTGCGTTTATTGGTGGTGGAGCAGAAGTGGCTTATTGGTTTCAGTTAAGATCCTTATTTGCCCATTACAAAGTTTTTTATCCCGTTGTCATGCTACGCCAGTCAGTACTTTGGATAGATCCTCAGCAAGCCAGACTGCGCCAACAACTGGGATTGCAGATGAATGAAATATTTAAAAAGGAAAATGACCTTATTAAAAGTCATATAACTACCCACAGTCAGGATGATTGGCATACAACTAAGGAGTCAGACGACATCTCAGTGTTAATCGATGCTTTAAGGACTAAGGCAATAGCGGTAGATCCTACACTTTTGGCATCAGCCAATGCCGTTCTACATCGTATTCAAAAACAACTTTTAGTACTAGAGGGAAAAATGTACAGGGCAGAGAAGAAAAAAATGAATATTCAAGTTGAACGTATATCCAAGTTAAAAGCAGCAATTTTCCCATCCAATAGTTTGCAAGAGCGGACTTGCAACTTTTTGGAGTACTATTTGCTTTATGGGAGTGATTTTTTTGATATTGTCAAAGAGGGCATTCGGCCATTAAACAATAAGTTTCTTATTGTAGAACATACTGCCTATTGATAGTGTAAATCGTATATGGTTTCTTCGGTTTCGTATTGCTTTTAAAGATGATTGTCAGCATTTTGAGTATATTATTGTTATCTTTGTGCTTCACTCAAATACACTTTTCTTAGCAATTTATTAAACCTAATACAGGTGTTTTCACCTTAGTTGTTGAGAGATTTGTACCTCATTCAGATTAATACTATGATGCTTCACAAAACAAAGATCATTGCCACCGTAGGGCCGGCATGTAATACTTATGAAAAATTACTGGCACTTGTAGAAGAAGGTGTTAATGTATTTCGACTTAATTTCTCTCACGGTACACACCAGCAGCATTTGCAGGTAATTGAACACATAAAGAAAATTAATAGTAGCTTCCCTTTTAATATTGCTATACTTGCTGACCTTCAAGGGCCAAAGTTGAGAGTAGGCATAATACAAGACAATGCACTAGACCTAAAAAAAGGTGATAGATTTTACTTCACTAATGAAAAATGCGTAGGCACTGCTGAGCAGGTGTATTTGTCTTATCCCGATTTTCATAACGATGTTAGGGTTGATGAAAAGATACTGTTAGATGATGGCAAGATCGAAGTAATTGTGAAACAAGTGATGGACGATACAAGAGTGTTGGTAGAGGTGTTAACACCAGGCGTATTGTCATCGAACAAAGGAATTAACCTACCTGATACCAAAATATCATTACCATCATTATCAGAAAAGGATTTGGCTGATCTTGATTTTATTATCAGTCAGGATATTGATTGGGTTGCACTTTCGTTCGTTCGTACACCAGATGATGTTATTCAGCTAAAACATATACTAAGAACCAAAAATAGTAGTGCCAAGATAATTTCTAAAATAGAAAAGCCTGAGGCATTGTTACATCTGAGAGAAATAATTTTAGCATCAGATGCAGTAATGGTGGCACGGGGAGATCTAGGGGTTGAGCTTCCTCTTGAGCAGATACCGATGATACAAAAGAATATTGTGCGGAAATGCATTCACCGTGCCAAGCCTGTGATAATAGCTACCCAAATGATGGAGAGTATGATAGACAGGCCAAGACCCAACCGTAGTGAAATAACAGATGTAGCAAATGCTGTACTTGAAGGTGCTGATGCAGTGATGTTGAGTGGAGAAACTGCCATGGGACAGTACCCGGAAATGGTGGTACGCACGATGGTGAGCATTATCAATGAGGTAGAAAAGGAGGAAATAGTTTATAATAGAAACCATACTCCAATGCCGCATTCGCCATCCTTTCTGAGTGATGCGCTTTGCTACAATGCTTGCGAAATAGCTGGCGCAGTGAAGGCTGATGCCCTTATCGGTATGACACAGTCTGGGTATACAGGGTTTATGCTATCTAGCTACAGGCCACGCTCTCCTTTGTTTTTGTTTACCAAAACGCAGACACTCATTAATCAGTTAAGCCTTAGTTGGGGTGTACAAGCTTTCTACTACGATAAAGAAGAAAGTATGGATGCAATAATAGCAGACCAACATAACATATTGAGAGAAAAGGGTTTGTTGAAATCGGGGGATGTGGTAGTAAATACTGGTAGCACACCTGTTCAAGATCACCTACCAACTAATATGCTCAAGATTACCAGATTGTCCTAAACATCTAAAGATGATAAAGTCAACCATGCGCAGTAGCTGAAAAGTTGTTGCGCATGTTTGTTTATTAACGTTTGCCTAATTCTATCACCTCACACTCTTTCATATTGCTGCCATCTATTGCAAACCTGATGAGTGTACGCACTTTGTGCCACCCATGCTTGCCAGCTGCGCCAGGATTCATATGTAAACATTTTAGTTTGTCGTCGTAGATTATTTTGAGAATATGAGAATGCCCGCTGATAAATAATTGTGGTGTGTGAGTAACAAGGTGAGCTTTGGCAGTGGGAGTGTATCGCCCGGGGTAGCCACCTATGTGTATCATGTATACGTTCACACCTTCAACTTTAAATTGTTGTTGCTCAGGGTATTGACTGCGAATATCATACCCATCTATATTGCCATATACGCCTCGTAGTGGTTTGAAATTATTTAGTTTCTCAGCTATCGAGGCAGTACCAAAATCGCCTGCATGCCATATTTCATCGCACTTGTCGAAGTGAGTGAATACGGTATCGTCTAGAAAATCGTGGGTATCAGAAATAAGTCCTATGCGGGTCATTTTAAATTTATTGGTTTTTACCCATCAATCTGTTGCGGTGTTCGGTACCCCATTTCTTCAAAGCATCAATCACAGGTCTTAACGATGTGGCATAGGGTGTAAGTTCGTAGGTGACTGATACGGGTATTGAGTCGTATACAGTGCGCTTTACAAGCTGGTGCATTTCCAGTTCTTTAAGTTCTTTTGACAGCATTTTAGGAGTAATACCTATTTGACGGTGCAGCTCTTTGAAGCGGCAATTTCCGTAGGTGAGGGCTATAATAATGGGAATTTTCCATTTACCGCTGAGCATGTCCAATGCGTCTCTTACAGGTAGCAAGTTTTTTGCACATTCAGTTTCGGTATGATTTCCTGGACACTGCTGAGTTGAATCTTTTGTATTGTCGAGGTTGTTTAATGTGTTGGTAACCATATGTAGGTATCTTGAAGGAAACCGATATACAAAAGTATACCAGTATCTAAAGTATAGCGAATATACAGACTTTTGCTAAAACAGAAAAATTATGAAAAAGAACAAGATTATTTTTTGGGTTTCTACTTCAATTGTGTCTGGAATGATGCTGATGAGTGGCGGTATGTACCTGTCTCAAAATCCAGCTATCACTGAAGGGTTAAAGACTTTGGGTTACCCATCTTACATGCTGTATATACTAGGAGTTGCGAAGTTGTTGGCTGCCGGTGCATTGTTGCAGCCCATTTTTCCAAGATTGCGTGAATGGGCTTATGCTGGACTGACGTTTACTTTATTAGGGGCTGTAATATCACACGTAGCTACGTCTACTCCCTTTATAGCTCCAATAGTATTCTTGGCAGTGCTTGCATTGTCGTGGGTGTATAACAATCGTTTACATGCGGCAAAAGCCTAAGAATTGAATTGCCATAGTTAGCATTTCACTGATGGGCTGCTAGGCTGGTAGCGGCTCATCAGTGTACCGTTTTTCGACCTCAGATAGTATGTCTTCTATTTCAGTAATATCTTCAGTAGAAACTAAACGGGTACGGTATTCTTTTACGTGCGACAGGCCTTTGAGATAGCTGGCATAGTGGCGGCGCATCTCAAGTATCCCTAGTTTCATGCCTTTCCATGAAATAGAGCCATTTAGGTGCTTGCGACAAGCGTGTAATCGCTCTGCAACTGTGGGAGGTGCAAGCTCTTGGCCTGTGGTCATGAAGTGTTTTATTTCGCGAAAAATCCACGGGTAACCTATAGCTGCTCTGCCTATCATTATGCCATCTACTCCATATCTATTGCGGTACTCTAATGCTTTTTGGGGTGTATCTATATCTCCATTCCCGAAAATAGGGATGTGTATTCGAGGGTTGTTTTTTATTTTACCTATTAGTGTCCAGTCTGCCTCGCCTTTGTAAAGCTGCATACGTGTGCGACCATGTATAGATACAGCTTGCACACCTATATCTTGCATACGTTCCACAACTTCTTCAATATTTTTACTTTCGTTGTCCCAGCCTAAACGAGTTTTAATAGTGACGGGCAGTGAGGTTTGTCGAATACAAGCAGATGTGAGTCGTACCATTAGGTCCAAATCTTTTAGTACGGCTGCACCAGCTCCCTTACATACTACTTTTTTTACAGGACAACCAAAGTTGATATCTAGTAAATCGGGCTGAGTGGCATCTACTATTTTGGCAGAAAGTGCCATTGCATCTTCATCTCCACCAAAGATTTGAATACCTATTGGTTTTTCATAGTCAAAAATATCTAATTTTTGTCTACTTTTTATTGCATCACGAATTAGCCCTTCAGAAGATATAAATTCGGTGTACATCAGGTCGGCACCATGCTCTTTGCAAACAGCACGGAATGGTGGGTCACTCACATCCTCCATAGGTGCGAGGAGCAATGGGAATTCACCTAGGTTTATATTTGCGATTTTTACCATTTTGGACTGCAAAGGTATGATTACTATTGTCAAATTTTTGCCATCATATTTTTGATTGCTTCTATTGACGCTTTCATGAACAATATTGTTAATTTTAATTATTTATATTTCTATATGAAATATTAAATCTTGACCCCTAGAAAGATTATTGTAGGGTTAGCAAATATAAAGAGGGCTGACTCGCAATATTGAGTCAGCCCTCTTTGTATAGATTTCGTACCAAGTATTATTTGTTTATCACAAACTGCATTGACTTGCGGTCGCCGCCAGCTGTAATATTCAAAATGTACATACCATTTGCAAGTGTATTGCTAAGATCGATACGCTCGTTAATACCACCATTAGCAATGGTTGCATTACCGTTGTACACTGTTTGTCCCAACATATTGGTTACCTCAAGTGTTACAGTTTCGTTGCCATTGATGCTTACCGCACCTCTTATAACGAATGAACCATTATTAGGATTAGGCACTAACGCTATGTTGCCGCCAAAAGTAGTGTTAACAATACCATTTGTAGGTGTTACTGTAACAATAACTGTGTTGAGCGAAGCTACACCACAAAGACCGCTTCCTGTTACCAAACAAGTGATTGAATCGTTGTTAGCTAGGTTAGCAGTAGTGTAGGTATTCAAAGTAGCACCAGGAATTGCAGCACCATTTTTCAACCATAAGTAGGTTGGGGTAGGACCTGCATTAGTTACTGTAGCACTAAATGTGATTGATGCACCAGCAGTGATAGTAAGACCAGGATTAGCTGTAATCGTTACTTCTGGAGTATACACTTCATCAACATTCATTGTAATGGCATTGCTCATAACATTATCACTGGCAAGACACACATAGTTACTGTTCAACTGACAAGTAATTACATCATTGTCATTAGGTGCATATGAAAGCGTTGGGGTCGTACCCATTGGGGTAGTTCCGTTTTTCATCCATGTATAAGTTGGGGCAGAACCACCAAACGTAGTAGCTGCGGCAAATGTTACAAATGAACCTTTACAGATACTATTTGATGGAGTAACGTTTACCGTAATTGTTGGATTTACGTTAGCAGTTACGGTCATCGCTATGTTATCAGTTACAGCAGCTGGAGTAGCACAAGCAGCATTACTAGTTAATTTGACACTTATTATATCACCATTAGCAGGTGCATATGCATAGGTGCTACTGGTAGAAGATACTAAAGAACCATTAACTCTCCACTCATAAGCTGGAACTGAACCGCCATTTGCAATAACTGCAGTGAAATTAACTGAAGTACCATTGCATAATACTGTACCATTATCAGCTGTAACATCAACCGTTGGAACTACTACTGGCGTAATGCCTACTGTAGCTGTTCCTGTCATGTTAAGATTGCAACCTGCCGCAGAAGTAGCAATTACAGAGTAAGTGCCAGCAGCGGTATAAGAACCGAACAACAATGGTGTACCTGTACCTATAATTGAACCAGCCAATGTCATGCCATTATACAAACGATAAGTAGTAAGGGCTACAGAGCCATCAAGGTTGATATTTACACCAGCACCACCAGCACAATAGTTGCCGCCTCCGCTAATAGTTTGTACAGCGGGTAGTGCATTAACTACCATGTTAGTAGTTCTGAAACAACCAGTAGGCATTGCATATGTAACTATAATGCTACCTGCACTAATGCCAGTTACAGTACCACTTGCATCAATAGAAGCCACAGTTGAAGAACTACTACTCCAAGAACCACCTGCCAATGTATTGGTCAAAACAGTAGATGATCCTTCGCATACTGCAGATGCACCAGATATGTAAGATGGTTGTGGATTAACTGTAAGAACAGTTCTGCTCATACAACCTGTAGGCATCACATAAGATATAATAGAAACACCAGCTGATGAAGTTGTTACCTCGCCAGATACTATGCCAATTGATGCAACCAACGTAGAGCCGCTAGCCCAAACACCACCAGTAGAGGTAGTCGCAAGGGTAGTAGTGCCACCATTACATACCTGAGTAGTACCAGTAATAGCTGCAGGTGTAGCATTGATTATTACGTTTTTAGTACGCATACAGCCAGTAGGCAGTGTGTAGCTGATAAGAACTGTGCCAGCTGCAATACCAGTTACTGCTCCAGTAGTAGCATTAGCTGAAGCCAATGGGCTGCTGTTGCTGCTCCATGTACCACCTGACATCGTATTGGTAAGCGTAATCTGATTACCTTCGCATACTTCACTTTCGCCAAATATGTTTGAAGGTAATGGATTAACAACTATAGTTCTTGTGCGGCTGCAACCTGTACCTAATGTATAGGTTACAACAGATGTACCAGCAGAAGAACCACTCACTTCACCAGCTGCAGAAACTGAAGCAACTGAAGATGAAATACTCCATACGCCACCTGTGGTAGCAGAGCTAAGAGTAGTGGTGTTACCAACGCATACACTGGTAGTACCAGTAATAGCAGCAGGAAGAGGATTAACAGCTACAGCTATAGTACGCACACAGCCAGTAGGTAATGTATAATTGACATTAGCCGATCCTGTAGCAATACCTGAAACAACACCCACTGAATTTACTGTAAGAACAGAAGAATTTGAGCTGCTCCATGTACCACCGCTAGTGGCATTTGAAAGACCAGAAAGCTGACCTTGACAAACGCTAGTGCTACCAGTAATAGCAGCAGGTAGTGGATTTACCAATACAGTAGTTGTTTTGCGACAACCAGTAAGCAACTCATAAGTGACTGTGGTAGTGCCAGCAGCGATACCAGTGATAGTACCAGAAGCATCGATAGATGCACCTGCACCCACACTCCAGTTACCGCCAGCAGTAGCATTTGTAAGAGTAGTGCTAGCACCAACGCAAACTGTGTTGCTACCAGCGATATTAGCAGGAAGCGGATTTACTGCTATTACTGCAGTATTGCGGCAAGACGTCGGTAATGTGTAAGTGATAGTAGCGGAACCAGTAGTAACACCAGTTACAGTACCAGCAGAGTTGATGGTTGCTACTGAAGTAGCGCTACTGCTCCAAGTACCACCGCCTGTAGCGCTGCTAAGTGTTGTAGTTGTACCCAAGCATACATCTGAACTACCAGTAATGTTGGCAGGAAGTGCATTCACATTGATATTAGCTACGCGAACACAACCAGTAGGTAGTGTATACGTTATGGCAGATGTACCAGCAGAAAAACCAGTTACAACACCAGAGGCAGTAATACCAGCAACTGAAAGGTCACCTGACTCCCAAGTACCACCTGACGTAGCGTTGTTAAGGGTAACAGTATTATTTACACAAACGTTAGTAGCACCAGTAATTGCAGCAGGCAATGGATTTACAACCATTGCTATACCTGTACGGCAACCATTGGTAGCAGTATAAGAAATGTTAGATACACCAGCAGTTAAACCACTTACAACACCAGCAGTAGTGACAGTGGCTGTAGAGGCAGCACTTGTAGACCAAGTACCACCTGGGGTAGTATTGCTGAGTGTAGTAGTAAGACCCACACAAACTTGTGTAGAACCTGAAATGTTTGCAGGTAAAGGATTAACAGCGATTGTTCTTGTACGATAACAACCATTGCTAAGTGTGTAGCTGATAGCAACGTTACCTGCGCTAACACCTGACACACTACCTGTGCCAGTTACAGTAGCTATAGCGGCCGACTCAGTAGACCAAGTTCCTCCTGAAGTACTATTAGTTAATGTAGTTGCGCTATTTACACACAAAGTTGATGTGCCAAGTATGCTTGCAGGAAGTGGGTTAACGACGATAGTGTTCATTATATTACAGCCTGTAGGCAAGGTGTAAGTAACAATAGACGTACCAGCTGTACCCGCTGTAACTACACCACTTGCGTCCACAGAAGCAGTAGATGGAACACTAGTAGTCCAAGTACCACCAGCAGTAGCGTTTGATAATGATGTAGTTTGACCAGAACATACAGTAAGACTACCTGATATTGATGAAGGAAGTGGGTTTACCAATACATTCTGTGTGCGACGACAACCGTTAGCTAATTCGTAAGTAATTATAGCACCACCAGCAGAAACACCAGAAACCGCACCAGTAGCACTTACTGAAGCAACACCTGGAGCATCAGTGATCCAAATACCACCACTTGTTACACTCGATAAAGTAGTGTTTTGTCCTTGACAAACAACATTTGAACCTGTAATGTTAGCCGGTAGGGTATTTACAGTCACAGTAGTTGATGTACGACAACCAGTAGGTAATGTGTAAGTAATTTTAGCAGTACCTGTTGCTATTCCCAGTACTTCACCTGAAGTATTTACAGAAGCAACAGCAGTGTTACTACTTACCCATGTACCACCTGCATCAGCATTGCCTAGTAAAGTAGTGCTGTTTTGACAAACTGTAAGTGTTCCTGTTATAGAAGCTGGTAGAGGATTAACAATAAAGCTCGCCGTTGTGCGACAACCTGTAGGTAACGTGTAAGAAATGGTAGTAGCACCAGATGAAGCAGCTAATACTAAACCAGCACCATCTATGGTAGCCACAGAAGAGTTGCTGCTTGCCCAAGTACCACCAGCAGTAGTATTAGACAATGCACCTAAAGTACCTTGACATGTAGACAAGCTACCAGATATAGAAGCCGGAAGCGTGTTTACAGTAACATTTATAGTAGAAGTACAACCTTCTGATGAAGTGTATACAATAGGAGCTGAACCTGCGGTAACACCAGTTACGTTACCTGAAGTAACTCCGACTGTAGCATTTGACGAAGAGCTACTCCATGTGCCACCTGCTAGAGTGTTAGAAAGTGTAGTTGTACCAGTTTCGCAAACTGCTGCAGTTCCTAGTATTGCAGAAGGAACAGGATTAACTGAAGCTACAGTGGTGGTAACACAACCAGAAGGCAAAGTGTAGGTAATGCCTGTTTGACCAACTGTATTACCAGTAATAGTACCAGTACTATTTATAGAAGCGATTGTAGAGTTGTCGCTACTCCAAACACCACTACCGATAGGATGACTAACAGTGGAAGTTAAACCTAAGCATACAGCTGCAGAACCGCTAATAGGAGCTGGAGCACCTGCAACGTTTAGTATTTTAGTTTTGATACAACCCAAAGGTGAAGTATAAGTAATAGTTGTAACACCAGCAGCAGCAGGTGTTACAACTCCAGTAGCAAGGTTCACAAAGGCAACTGAAGTATTGCTGCTCAACCATGTTCCACCTGTAGTTGCACTTGTCATAGTGCTATTGGTGCCTATACAAGTAGAGGAAACACCAACTATATCAGCAGGTAGTGGGTTAACGTTGACAGTAATTAGATTGGTAGTTGTACAACCTAAAGAATTAGTTGCAGTAACATTATATTGATTAGCACCAACAGTAGAAGGCGTGATAACAGTAGAAGCACATGCACTGCATGATAAGCCAGTTGCACCCGCAACACCCGTCCATGAGAATGTAGCACCAGTAGCTACAGCCGTGAAAGGAGCTCCAGTGTTGAAACAAGTAGTTGTAGTGGTAGAAGGTGAAACTGCTAAAGCTGGAACAGGATTAACATTCATACTTCTTGTTGACGAACAACCATTTGCGAAAGTGTAAGAAACTGTTACAGCACCAACGGTAACACCCGTAACGGCACCAGTAGCATCCACTGTGGCGTTAGATGAACTACTTGTCCATGTGCCACCAGTAGAAGTATTGGTAAGAGAAACCGTAGATCCAAGGCAAACTGCCCCAGGGCCACTAATTGAGTTTGGTGATGCGTTGACTGTGGCTGAGGTTGTAAATGTTCTAACACAGCCTGCTCCAGTTCCATTGTTTACATTAAGTGAGTAAGTACCTGTAGCTGCTGTGGTAGCAGCTGGTACAGAAGCAGATGCAGATGTAGCACCAGTGATAGATGCTGGCCCAGTCCATGAATACCCTGTAACACTTGTTGGGCCTGTAGCATTCAATGTTAGCGTATTTCCTGAGCAAATTGGCGAACTTGCAGTTATGCTAGATACTGAAGGTGCTGCGTTGATAGTTACAATTGTTATTGCATTGCACGAAGACCCTGTAGTGTAAGTTATTAATGCTGTACCTGTACTTATGCCAGTCACTACACCGGTAGTCGCACCAACAGTAGCATTAGATGAGCTACTTACCCATGTACCACCGCTGAGTGTGTTGCTAAGTGTAGCATTGCCACCCACACAGTAAGTAGTTGTGCCAGTGTTTGCAGGAGGAACAGTGCACAATGCTATGATGTTGACTCTGTAATCACTAACTGTACCAGACCAATACCTTGGGTTAGTAGATAAGTATTGAATTGCACAAGGATCGCAATTCGCAGGAGCAGTACCTATGCTTGAAGCATTTTCTTGCCATATTGCTCTCAAACGCATTCTGTGCAAACCAGGAGTTGCACTGATTGGTATGGTTATGGTGAAAGGTTGTGGATTGGAAGTAGAAAGTGTTGATGGAGAAACCGGACAAACTTGTTCGGCAACAGAAAAGTTCCCATCGTCATTAAAGTCTATCCAAGTTTGCAAGAACTGATTCCCATAAAAAGGAGTCCAAGTTATGTTTGCAGAATAAGCATCGCCTTGTCTCAGGTTTAGTGTAGGAATAGCGGCAATTCTGTCTGAATACCCATTACCAGCAGAAGCTGCTTGTATTCCTGCATCTGCAAGGTTTGATCCGGAAAATCCTGTAACATTAAATGTTGCTGCTCCCCCTGGTGCACCTCCTGACGTCCAAGAGGGTGTAGTACAGGCTGCTGCTGCTTGCGAGTATCCTGAATAACTGTAAAGGCAAAGAATTAGTAAAAGGCAGAGTTTTTTCATTTGCTAACGTTTTGAAGTGAAAATTTTGATAAGCTTTTATTGAATGGTAATCTCCACAAAGAAATTAATTTTCACTAAAGTTATAAAAACATTAACTTACACAATGCACAAATGGCCAAATTTATTTTTTTAAAATCATGGCATTAAATTTATTGTCTTAATTGGTTCTAGATAGTTAATTGCATATCTGTTAAAAAAATAAAATACGTATATGGTTTTATTGTTTAATTAATTAAATTTTGCGTTATTGATGTCGTGTTATACAGAATAATAAACTGTAGAATTAATAAAAGTATATGTAAAAAATAAATACGTAAAAATAGTTATTTGCGCGAGTCAATGCTAAAAAATATTGATGGAAAATGCAAATAACTAATTACAATAAAGCCAAAGATTTGAAGGTTATCTTGATTTGAAAGTTGTCTTTTGATAATTGGCTAAACTGTTTGCGAAGAAAACTTTTTGTTTTCATCATTTCAATTTGATGTTAGACCGGTGTAAAATCAATCTAAAATTCAACGTTTATCAGAATTAGTTCTGAAATTTTCTGGTACATTACTATTGCATTCATCTAAGCACTATTTTTGCTACAATATGTTACAACTAACAGTAAACCAGAAAGCTAGTTTTTCTGTAGAAAAAAAGGAAGAAATTACATTTGTGAATGGTCAAGCAACCAATGCAGATATATCAGAGCTCCCTAACGGGCTCATCAGTGTGTTACATAAAGGAAAGAGTTACACAGGGATACTGGAAAAAATTGATTTTACTAACAAAGAAGTAACTATCTCTGTAAATGGCCAACTTTATTTAACCACTATAAAAGAGCCTATTGATCAACTACTTAGCAATATGGGTCTAGACCTAAAAGCTATGCAAAAGGCAGAGCCTGTGAAGGCACCTATGCCTGGGCTGGTATTAAAAATGTTAGTTACTCCTGGTCAGCAAGTAAACAAAGGAGATGCTTTGATGATACTGGAAGCAATGAAAATGGAAAATGTATTGAAGGCCACTACTGCAGGAGTAGTAAAGGCGGTAAAAGTAGCTGAGAGAACCGCAGTAGAGAAGGGTACAATACTAATAGAAATGGAATAGTATACTATTTAACAGGTCTTGTTTCACATAAGTGTAGGGCAGTGCAAAGATTTTCAATATGCTGAAAAGTAGTTATGGTGTTTGTTTGTTAGGGTTGTCTGTCTTGCTTTTTTCATGCAAGGATGAAAAGCAGCAGAAATTATTGGGTAAATGGCAATCAGAAAAGATTGAAAATCGCAGCAAAGATGAGTTCTTCAGCAGTAGCCGGACTTTTATTGACACCATGGGCAAGGGCAACACAGAGGAGGTAAACATACAACTGTATGGAGTGGCTAATGTTGATAGCTTGCGAACTATTCTCAATAAACAGTTTGACAGTGCTTTTGCGGTACAGCAAGCCATAGACACGCAAAGCATATTTACATTTAATGAGGATGGAAGTATGTTGCTAAGATTTCCGGGTAGGGAAGAAACTGGCAAATGGACCATTGACAAAACAGGTAGGCTAATACTTGACGAAACCAATGAATTGGGACAAACCGAACGTGTGAATGTAGAACTGACAAGTGTAAACGAACAGAAACTCGTTTTAACATTTGTAAGAAAGACAGAGCAAGGTGATATGGATACTTCTAAAGTTACATTTAGGAGAAGCGGAAAATAGGTTACTTATATTATATTTGCACGTCAGAAAACGGAAAGCTATATCCAATTATTAGTAACAAGGTCACCTTTCTGTTTCTTATTTTAACTGAAATAATAAATTTATACAATATTTATGCGATCAATACCATTAAGACAAGCGCTGAGAGAAGCAATGGAAGAGGAAATGAGGCGCGATCCTCGTGTATTTCTTATGGGCGAAGAAGTAGCACAGTACAACGGGGCATACAAGGTAAGTCAGGGAATGCTGGATGAGTTTGGCGCCCGTAGAGTTATCGATACTCCAATTGCTGAGCTTGGTTTCACAGCTATCGCAGTAGGTGCCGCTATGAATAACACGCGCCCGATAGTAGAGTTTATGACCTGGAACTTTGCCGAATTGGCAATAGACCAAATAGTGAACCATGCTGCAAAAACACTTTCTATGAGTGGTGGTCAATTCACTTGTCCTATTGTATTTCGTGGGCCTAATGGTTCTGCTGGTCAGTTAGGCGCGCAGCACTCACAAGCTTTCGAAAACTGGTATGCCAATGTACCAGGCCTTAAGGTTATATCTACCATCAACCCTTATGATGCAAAAGGATTGCTGAAGTCTTCTATTCGTGATGAAGATCCAGTGGTATTTATGGAAAGCGAAAGTGCATACGGAGAAGTGGGAGATGTACCAGAGGAAGAATACTTTGTACCAATAGGCAAAGCTGATGTGAAAAGGGCTGGAACTGATGTTACGATTGTATCTTACAATAAAATGATGAAAGTAGCTTTGGCTGCTGCAGATGAGCTAGCTAAAGAAAATATTAGTGCTGAGGTTATAGATCTACGTACTATTCGCCCACTAGATTGGCACACCATTGTAGAATCTGTAAAGAAAACCAACAGGTTAGTAATTGTAGAAGAACAGTGGCCATTTGCCAGTATTTCGTCAGAAATATCTTACCGCATCCAAAAAGAAGCTTTTGACTATCTGGACGCTCCAATTCGTCGTATATGCTCTGCCGACGCTAACATGCACTATGCACCCAATCTAGTAGGATTGTACCTGCCTGATGTGCCTCGTACAGTAAAGTTGGTAAAGGAAGTAATGTATATGGTTAAGTAACATAATAATACTCATTTTTTTTGATAATGCCGATGTTATAAGCATCGGCATTTTTTTTGTTTATCATCTGTTAGAGCATTTGTTGGAAGGTATTTTAATGTAAATCCTCAATAAAGCTATATTTTTGGGGTGTAATGCCTTGTGAATTGGGCTAATCGTGATTTATGAATACACAACATCGTATTATCCGCTCACCGCGCGGATCGCAGTTGACCTGCAAAAACTGGGTTGCTGAGGCAGCTTACAGAATGATACAAAACAATCTGGACCCCGAAGTGGCTGAACGTCCTGAGGATTTGGTAGTGTATGGTGGAATAGGAAAGGCTGCCAGAAACTGGGAAAGTTTTGATAAAATATTGGATTGCTTACGGAATCTAGAGGAAGATGAAACGCTACTTGTGCAGAGTGGTAAACCAGTAGGCGTTTTGCGCTCGCACAAAAATGCTCCCCGTGTAATAATAGCCAATAGTAATTTGGTGGGTAGGTGGGCAACCTGGGAACACTTCAGAGAGCTAGAAGCAAAAGGGCTGATGATGTATGGACAAATGACAGCTGGTAGCTGGATATACATTGGCTCACAAGGAATTGTACAAGGGACCTACGAAACATATCTTTCGCTTGCCAATAAGCATTACGGAGGATCATTGAAAGGAACGCTGAACGTAACCGCGGGACTCGGTGGAATGGGCGGCGCTCAGCCCTTGGCGATCACTATGAATGAAGGTGTTTGTTTGGCGGCTGAAATGGAGGAATGGAGAATACTGAAAAGAATAGAAACCAGATACCTTGATAAATGGTCGTCCGACATAGATGAAGCAATAGACTGGGCCCTAGAGGCAAAAGCAAACGGCGAACGCGTGTCAATTGGTGTTTGCTGCAATATAGTAGATCTATTGCAACGCTTTATTGACCGTAACATCACCCCCGATACTCTTACAGACCAGACGTCTGCACACGATGAATTGATAGGGTATTTTCCAGAAGGAATGAGTGTAGCAGAGGCTAATACATTACGTGCCGCTAATCCGCACGAGTATGAAACCCGCTCCTTAGATACGATGGCAAAGCATGTACGCTTAATGTTGGAACTGCAACAGCGCGGTGCTATAACCTTTGACTATGGCAATAACTTGCGCGGACAAGCACATGATAAACGTGGTGTAAAGAATGCATTTAATTTCCCAGGTTTTGTGCCGGAGTATATACGTCCATTGTTTTGCGAAGGCAAGGGACCTTTCAGATGGGTGGCTTTAAGCGGAGATCCAGAAGATATCTATACTACCGACAAAGCCCTAATGGAGCTGTTCCCCGACAATGTAGGGCTACATCGCTGGCTCAATATGGCTCGTGAGCGCATAGCTTTTCAAGGGTTACCAGCTCGTATATGCTGGCTGGGTATGGGCGACCGTGAGAAAGCAGGATTGCTTTTCAACGAACTTGTGCGCACTGGCAAAGTAAAAGCACCTATCGTGATAGGAAGAGACCACTTAGATACGGGATCTGTAGCTTCGCCCAATAGAGAGACCGAAGCTATGAAAGATGGTAGCGATGCCGTTGCTGACTGGCCAATACTCAATGCTTTGATCAATACTGCTGGTGGTGCCAGTTGGGTGTCCTTTCATCATGGTGGTGGCGTAGGCATGGGTTATTCGCTACATGCTGGCATGGTGATAGTGGCCGATGGTACACAAGACGCTGAAGAGAGGTTGCGCAGAGTACTACATAACGACCCAGCTATGGGCGTTATTCGGCATGCCGATGCAGGATATGAAGATGCCATAGCTACCGGAGATAAATTCGGCTTGAATTTATAATAGTGCCAATATAAACATGTTGGCAAAATAGAATTGATTATGTGGAGAATTGTAGCTTTCATATTGATGTTTATTCAACTTTACAGCAATGTGAAAGCTCAATCTCTGTACAACACATTGCTGCTCAACAATATGTCGGAAGATAAAAGTTTTCTTCTGAAGCAGCCTAATGAAATGTTGTTATTTGCTACTTCATTTGTTGGTAAGTTTAACACACGTCGACTCTTTCCTAACGGCAATACTGATGATGCATATAGAGGCAATGTTGCCGCTAAAGAATTATTAAAAAACTATGTTCACTGCTCTACATATACCTCTGCACTGGATAAGTGGGGTCGTATAATAATAGCGGGTGCCACAGCTATTGATAGTGCTTCAGTACAAATGGCTACAATGATAAGACTATCTCCCAGCGGTGATGTGGATCAGTTTTTTGAGCCGAGTGTAATGCAACTGAAAGTAGGTGATAGCAGTAGATTTAACGCTGTATGGTTGCAACCTGACGAAAAGATTGTAATGTTTGGTTCGGTTTTCACCGCAGGTAAATGGCATTTCTTTTCATCTCGTCACTTGTATAATGGTGTGCTCGATACTGTTTTTGGAGAGTCGGGATTTTCAATTGATAATGAATTGCCAGATAATAACATTATCGTGGAAGGAGTAGCTCAGTCGCAAAATAAGTTCGTTGTGGCTGGGAGCAACTATACAGATGAAAACTGTAGTAGTATTTTAGTGAGATACAATGCAGATGGCAGCAGAGACAAATCATTTGGTAGAGATGGTATAGCCTCTTTGCATGTCGGAACTGGTCATTATTATTTAGCTAGTAAACTGTCAGTACAAGGTGATAAAAAAATAATAGTAACAGGTGTGTGTGACGGTAAAAATGGCGGACAAGATTTTTTCGTAGCACGCTTCGATTCCTCCGGAAATATTGATACATCATTTGCAGATAAAGGGGTATTTAAAAAAGACATTACTTACTCAGACAGAGCAGACGAATTAGTAGTGATGACAGATGGCAGAATTATAGTATCTGGGGCGGGGAATAGCAAAAATGAAACAAAGTTTTGTCGTTTTATACTATTCAGATTGATGCCCGATGGTAAACTAGATGGGGAATACGGTTATAATGGCGTTAACGGCAATGCAGGACTCGATGCTTATGTACTGAGGAATGGGTATTCCTCTTTGTCAAACAATATAACAATAACCAGTAACGACAGTAGAATAGTAGGTTTCAATGAGTTGATTTCGCCTAATGGTACAGATATTGTACTAGTTTTTACAGAGTTTATGCCAGATACCAGAATTGGGATTCTAGATTTGCCGCACAAAAAAACTCAATACAGTGTTTATCCCAATCCACTTAAAGGTTCAACTACCTTCTACTTTGAGATTATCGACGAGCAGAAAGTAACAATTAGCCTAATGGACATGAATGGCAAAGAAATAAAAAAAATTACCGACAATTCTTTGCTGGAGGAGGGCGAACATAAAGTTCAGATAGATTTCCCATCTTTTGCACCAGCAGGCAATTACATTTTGCGGCTTGTATCGGATGGCGGATATAAAATATCCGTAGTTTTAACCCAAAAATAGTACAAGGATATGTATAGAATAGGACAAGGAATAGATTTTCATAAATTGGTAGAGGGAAGGGATTTTTGGTTGGGTGGTATACATATACCCCATCACAAAGGGGCACTAGGTCATTCCGATGCCGATGTGTTGTTGCATGCTATTTGCGATGCATTATTGGGGGCGCTAAGTTTAGGGGATATTGGTCAACATTTTCCAGATACAGATGCTTCATATAAGGGTATCGATAGCAAATTACTGCTGAAAAAATCATACCAATTGGTAACAGAAAAAGGGTACAAACTTGTAAATATAGATAGTACCATATTACTTCAAGCACCTAAAATCAGAAAGTATGTAGATGAAATGAGAGCAACTATAGCGGCCGTGCTAGATATATCAGCGGAAGATGTATCTATAAAAGCTACTACTACTGAGCAACTAAGTTTTATAGGTAGAGAAGAAGGAATAGTTGCCACTGCAAACATACTGCTGCAGAAGGTTTCGTAGTAGGGTAGTATCCAATACGTTTATTTCTTTTAGCAATATTCGGTCTGTTTTTTCATATTGTACATTGCTTTTTCATTTTCAGACAGTTTTTTACTAACTTGGCTGCTGATTGTTTTATTCAAACACTTATTATTCGTAATACTGCTATATTATGTCATTACTGAGGAATTTAAACGCCCTAAAATTTACTACAATTCTTGTAGCTGGTACTGTAGCATTTGCGCCAGTAATGGCTCAGAAAGATTGCAAAAATCAATACCCTTGTGGCGACTGTGCAGTAAATGATAATAATGGTAATGACCTTGCAGGTTTCATTAAGGCATATAAAAATCAGATGGAAACATCGGGTGCCAAGGTGTTGGAAGCATCGCAGGAACAATGGGGATATATGATGGTAAGAACTGCTAACGTGCCATCTGTAAGCAGTAAGTGGGAAACAAAAGGCAGGCTGAACTATGCAGCCTATATCAGGGCAACATTGGCAATGAATAAAACTAAAGCCGGTGCACAATCATCTTGGTGGGGTAGGGAGTGCAACATGGATAATGGTCCGCTGGTGCAGGTGAAAGCCAATGATGAAGACAAAACAGGGTTAGACTTTTTGCGTTATGATAAAATGATGGGCAATTTGGAGCCCAAAAAAATAACGATGGTAGAATATTTAGATACCTTCAATATGAGGGATTATGATTACCTGCTCAAAAACCATATCATTTCTAAGCTGGGTGCCATACATCCTGATGACTACAAAGATGTAGTTAATTTTTACAATGGATTTTTGGGTAAGTTCAGCTATACTGATGATCCAGTATTAACCAAGATGTCATTTGTAACCTTTCTGAAGGGAACTAGTAATAGACAATATATCGCTTATTTTAATGTAGTGAATTCAAAATTATCTGGTCATTTGGCTGCGTTAGATATCCAGTACGAACGAGATCGTGATACAGTTGTTAAACATACCTTCAAGAAGTTGACAGGTAAAACAGTTTATATTTATGGAGATGACAGTTTTGGATTAGACAAAACGATCATTGTGTATGCTAAGAAAAACGATTTGAAGCTTAGACGTAGAAAAACAGATGTTACCACTCGGTTTAATGATGAGCGTTAATGCTCATCAATTTACTTCTTTTTAGAAATTTTTTTGTAGTAGTACCTGGTTGTTTCATAGTTGTTGCATGTACCTATTATTAAGGTATCTCTCATGAAATTAATACAACTTAGCGAGTCTTGGTTATATATTAATTGATAGTCAGCACAGTATTGAACTACTCTATACATTCTGAATTTATCAGTATGCGTTAATTTGCTCTGTGAGTAATAAGCAGCCTCAGTGCAGTTTTTGATTTCAATTTCTTCCCCTTTTGGTGGGGGAGAGCTTTTGCCATCCGTCTTTATGTTTACTAGTTTCCATTTTCCGTTGAAACCAGTTTCATCACAGTCGATTGTTGTAATTGCAACATAGCCACTCGAAGTCTGGTTCTCTATTGCAGCACCGTTTCGGGTATTTCTTTCTCCACAACCTGCCGCCATTATTGTAGATAACGATAGCATGTATACAGCCGAACGAATAGACAGTAAAGAAGTCATGCTGTAATATTATGTAAAATAGGTGGTTAATCCTGAATAATGTTTTGCTTACTAATAATTTTATAGTTAATTCCATCACCTATCATAAAACTGTCTATTTGTAGTGGCAATCTTTTAAGGTAGTATTCAATATTTTTTATGTCATCTATAGCATACACTAAGCCACTTTTTTTCATTTTATACCCTGGAAATGCCATCAATACCCAATCGCCTGGAACAGTATTATTGAATGGAAAGTTCAATGTTTTATCGTAAGGATATGCTACACCAGGCGTAATTAGTATAGGAATTTTGTTTTGGTTTATACTACTTAGCGCTTTTTCAGTGGCTTTATAAATTTGCATCCGTTGGGTGTACTTGCTGTCAGTAAAACATGCTGCAATGGTACTGTAAACATTTCCGACGGGTCCAGCAAACAGCAAAACGAAAGTAATTTTTACTGCTTTGTTTAATTTTCTGTTTTCCGCTAGATTAGACAGTGTCATTACTAGCATCACTGATATTGCTGGAATCGCAAATGCATTTAATCTTGGTTCACCCAATGGTAGCTTCCCCATTATGTTTAGCCCCATCATAAGTATAACCAATAAGACACTGTACAACAACACACTTTCTGATAGGGTTAGTTGTCCTGTTTTTAAATGATGATAGCATTTATGTATGCTGTAAATAAATGAGAAAGTGCACGAAATGCCAAATAGCGTCCAGAATAAAAGGCCTGCACCTGCCTGGGCCAAAAGATGAAAAACATGCTCTGAAAAATCTACCAATGAAAAGCCATTTTTCATCATTAAGTGGCCCCAATAGTTTTTCATTTCATCGTCAGTTGCTAGTTGTGCAATGTCTGTAACGTAAAAAACAGTACTGCTAAAAGTAGCTAAAAACAGCGGTAGCCATTGCAATAGTATGTTGAGTAGGTAGTTTTGGTTTACATTTCTCGTTTTTCTGTTTAGTAGGTTATTGATAGCTAATACAGCATATACAGGCAAAATAGCTATAACATAAGTATAACTGAAAAATGGCACAATAAGCATGCTGGCGCACAACAAAATATAGCTTGTGTCTGGCGCTATTTGTTTTTTATTGCTGAGGTTTATGAGCCATATCAATTGCCAAATTGTTATAGTGCACATCAGCAAATCCATTGTATATTGTTTAGTCTCTACAAAGTACTCTGTAAATGTGCTACTGGATACTAACATTACTACCATCAAGTATCTGTAGTAGTTTTTGGCATAAAACAATGTACCAGTAAGAAGGTAGATGCTCACCATGGTTGCTAGGCCTACCAAATAGGCAGGTAATCGAAGCGATGTATAGCTGTAGTCAAATTGTTCGGTAAAAAGCTTTATTCCTGTTAAGTAGGTTCTGGGAAATTGTTGCATGTAAGCCAATTTTCCCCATAATTCACCTACTGATTTTGTTTTGAGGTTATATATAATTCTCCATTCATCTATCCAAAAAGGACGCACCTCTGCAAAAACGGATATTGCACCCCACAGCCCTATAACTATCAGTGTAACAATAGTCGTGGTATTTACAATTTTTTCAAGATTTATTGTTGTTATTTTCATTCAGTTACCTATCGTTACACATAATATTTTTATTACTAAGAATAGTAAATGCTCTAAGATAATTTAATAACTGATAGAATTCAATAAAAAAGCCCGTATAGTTTTGCTATACGGGCTAGTAATTTGATTAGTACAACTTTTATAAATCTACCAATCTATAACCTACAGTCAATTGTATACCAGTATTTATCCAGTTTGCAGATGGTTTTGTGTTGTTCGCATTCATTAGGCTATGTGTGAGTCTTAGACCTGCATTCAGATGCAATGGCAGATCTAACTCCACTCCTAAACAACCCATAAAATCTACATTGTTATAATCGTTTTTAACCGTCACTCCATTTCCTCTTTCAGCACGTACCAATGCCGATAGAACCGGACCACCATGAAGATGTACTCTGTTAAAAACAATATATTCAAACAAGATAGGAAAATCGATGTATCTTGTTCTTACGTGTCTGTATCCTACATTGTATTGGTAAAGTCTAGTTGTTTTTAACAAAGCCTCCATCCTTATTCCTGAATTTCTTCCAGTTACACTAAGAAAGATACCGCCCACCATACCTGGTTTGAAATCATTGTCATATCTGGTATCTCCTGCTAGTCTATTCATGTTCAGTCCACCTTTTGCACCAAAGGATGCTGATGGCATTACTTTCTTTTTCACCCCTGGATCAGCCATTACAGCAAAAGGCAATAGAATAGTTGCTAACAGTAAAGAAGATGATAAATTAAATTTCATAATGAGCTTTATGTTTTGTTGCAAATATAACCACAAACTGCTAGTAACATATAGTCACTTACAGTATTTTATAACTAACGCTTACTTGTATTCCAGTGCTGGTCCATGTTGTAGGTACAAGATAGTAGGTACTATTGTTTACGTCAGTAATACCTTTTGTAAGTCTAGCCCCCATCATCACATGTTTGTTATAGAAGTATTCTACTCCAGCAATTATCGCAATTTCAGTTTTTTTCAGGAACTTGTCCTCTCCATATATTTTGGTGTACGCATTGTTGTTGTCGTTCATAGATATGTTATACCCATATTGACCACCTGCTACTACTTGTAGTTTGTTGGTCAGAAAGTACTCTACCATTACAGGTGCATACAGTGATATGGCCTGAAAATCACCTTTTGACACAGTGTCTAGTCCGGGGCTAGGTAGCGAGTAGTAGGAGGCAGGAAACTTAGTGGAATATTTATTAAAGCCACCTAGCACCTCTATCCTTATCCCAAAACGCTCAATATTCTTTCTTACATACACCCCTGCTATTATACCAGGTCCAGTTTTTACAGGTGCTTTAGACAGGCTCTGAAAATTACCACCAATTTTAAATCCTGCTTGCACAAATGGTACCATACCGCCCATTACTTGTGCAGAAACAATGTTGGTTACTAAAATGCAAGCTAAAAAGACAATAGATAATATGCGTTTCATGATAACAATATGAGTAGTTGTATAAAGTTGACTAAATAGCAAATATAGTAGCTATATGTGTTGATTTGTTGATGTTTACCTATGCGTAATCCTTATAAATGAACATTAAAACAAAAAACCGTGAACAGGTTTGTTCACGGAAGTATATGTACTCGTTTTGTCATTAGTTCATAAAGCGATAACCTATTGAAAACTGAAGCGACCTACTCTTTAGTTCACCGCCCACAGTGCCTCCGTTAAGGTCACTGAAGCCATAAATGTATCTTGCTCCTACAGTCAACTTCAATGGCAACGCAGCCTCAATTCCTATTACAGCCGATACATCACTGGTATTAAATGCACTTTTTACATCTACGTCGTTAGTGTTTTTCGCAGATAACATACTGCTGAATTGTGGTCCTGCCTGTATCCAAATTCTTGGCACTATTTTATATTCTAACAACAAGGGAACATCTACATAAACAGCATTTACCTTCATATTAGTATTATATATGGAGTATTTGGCTGTTTTAAGTAAACCTTCAACTCTAATACCTATTTTCTTCCTGTCTACACTTACAAATGCACCACCCACTATACCTGATTTGTATTTCGCCTCATACTGATTGCCATCAAGTTTCTGCATGTTCATACCTAGTTTCACACCTATGGTTACTTTAGGTACTACTTTGCTAGCTACTTTTTTTACACCTAGTTGCGCACTAGCCGCACTAGCATTAAGAAGAGTGGCAGCACACATCATACTAAATACGAAATTTTTCATTTGTTGTGTTTTTTTGCAAAGATAAACCACATTTTTAATAGCCTTCCAAGATTCTTAAAATATTATCCTTAACATTTTATGAATTGAATTGTAATTTACTGTGCTTTTTATTGTCATGTGTTCCCCTTTCGGGCACTGATTTACTTTGTGCACAATCTATCACTATCTTTACCACTACAATAGTACAAGAATGAAAAATACAACTAATGCCGGTTTCGATACATTGTGTATACGAGGAGGCCACACTGGCGAAAGCAACAGAGCGCACCTAACACCAGTATATGCTACCAGCACCTATACGTTTGATGATATGGAGCAGGCCATAGGTGTTTTCAAAGGCGATGAAAAAGGTTATGTATATGGTAGGTGGGGCAATCCTACCATCACTGAAGCTGAAGAGAAAATTGCTCTACTAGAGGCTTACAAACTGACCAACAGCAGCGGGGAACCACTACAATTGAAGGCTTTACTACATTCTTCGGGTATGTCGGCTATAGCTACTATGATATTGAGCAACATCAAGTCTGGTCAGAAAATTATAACACATCACTCTCTATACGGAGGTACATATGAACTATTAGAAAAAGTGCTTCCAGGGTTAGGTATAGATGCCGTTATCGTAGATTTTCATGATGTGAATAGAGTAGAGGATGCGCTGAAAGCTGATAACAATATTGCGCTCATGTATCTGGAAACGCCTGCAAATCCCACATTACAATGTATAGATTTGGAGGCTCTGTCTACTCTGGGCAAAAGTTTTGGACTTACAGTGTGTGTAGACAATACGTTTGCTACCCCATACCTGCAGCAGCCATTCAGGTATGATGTAGATTTTGTGATGCACTCCACTACTAAGTTTCTCAACGGTCATGGTACCGCCATAGGTGGGGTAGTGATAGGTAGAGACATTGCCAAAATGAATGGAATTGTAACCAAAACCCACAGATTGATGGGTGGAAACAGCAATGCATTTGATGCGTTTTTACTTACCAATGGTTTACGGACATTTGGTTTGCGTATGGAGCGACATTGCAGCAATGCTGCAACTGTTGCCGATTTTTTATCCGGGCATAGTTCAGTTGCTAAAGTCAACTATTTAGGCCTTTCCTCACATCCCGATCATAAAATAGCAATGCGCCAAATGAAAAATGGTGGAGCGATGCTCAGTTTCGAGCTGAAGGGTGGTTTTGATGCTGGCGTGTCGTTTATGAATAAATTGCAGATGTGTACTAATGCTGTGTCACTGGGTACCTGCGACACACTTGTGTCACACCCCGCGTCTACAACCCATATGGGGGTTTCACGCGAGCAACGTTTGGTGTTTCACATCACAGATGGGCTCATAAGGATGAGTGTGGGAATGGAGAATATAGAAGATATCATTGCAGACCTAGAGCAAGCTATTACTTGAACAGCAAGATCATTAACTGGCTGGCGGCAGGAAAGTATTTTTTAGGGTAAAATTGCAAATGACCGCAAACAGTTCTCTTCTAATTTTCATACTTTGACGACAATACATAGCCGTATGAAAAGCTAGATGTTTAAAATTACTTTTTGTATTCAGTAAGAACATACTCCTTTCTTCATATTAACACATCTAATCTTAATCATGAAAATAGACATACACACCCATATAATGCCGGAGCATATACCCAATTGGTTTCAGAAGTTTGGGTATGGCGAATTTATAAGGCTGGAGCATCACAAGCCCTGCTGCGCACGCATGATAAAGGGCGATAAAGTATTCAGGGAAATAGAACACAACTGCTGGGATCCTCATGTGCGTACTAAAGAGATGGACATGACCAGCGTAGATATGCAAGTATTGTCTACAATACCAGTATTGTTCAACTATTTTGCCAAACCTGAGCATGCCCTCGAAACCTCTCGTTTTTTCAACGACCATATAGCCCAATGTGTAGATCTTCATCCTACTCGTTTTATAGGTATTGGCACTGTGCCCATGCAAGACATTGATACTGCAATTCGCGAAATGGAGCGATGTGTAAAGGAGCTGAAAATGCCTGGTCTCGAATTGGGCTCTAATATCAATAACAAAAACCTCAGCGATCCTTCGTTTGCCCCCTTTTGGGAGGCAGCTCAAGAGCTAGGGTGCAGCATATTTGTGCACCCATGGGAAATGATGGGTGAAAATGACATGCAAAAGTATTGGTTGCCGTGGCTGGTAGGAATGCCGGCCGAAACCAGCCGAGCTATCTGCTCCATGATTTTTGGTGGTGTATTTGAGCATTTTCCTCGTCTTAAGGTTGCTTTTGCGCATGGCGGTGGTAGTTTCCCACTTACCATCGGCAGAATAGAGCATGGATACAATGTGCGCCCAGACCTATGTGCAATAGATAATGCAGTAAATCCACGAGATTACATTGGTAAGTTTTGGATAGATGCATTGGTGCATGACCCCAAGGCACTTGACTTTGTATTGGACATTATGGGCCATGACAAAGTGTGCATGGGTAGCGATTATCCATTCCCCTTGGGTGAGCATCATCCTGGGCATCTCATAGAGTCGATGAACTATACCGATGACTTAAAATCAAGACTATTGTATAAGAATGCAACAGACTGGCTAGGTATCAATATATAGAACAGTTATTTTTAATGTTTTGGTGGAATTGGTAATGAAAGTGTCAAATCATTTTGATTTTTAAATTTCTTTATAACTAACTTTGCCGCCGCCTTCACGTTTAATACTGTTGTGGTTTGGGAAAGAATTTAGATAAAATATCTCTAGCGGGTATCGTCATTGCACTAGGTATCATTTACGGAGATATAGGTACTTCACCACTATATGTGATGAATGCCGTATGCAACGGAAAAATAATTAATGAGTTTCTGATAGTTGGTGCGCTATCATGCATTATCTGGACACTCACTCTCCAAACCACCGTTAAGTATGTAATGCTTACACTTCGTGCCGATAATAAAGGTGAAGGTGGGATATTTTCATTATTTGCTTTGGTGCGCAGACATGGCAAGTGGACTGTTTTTCCTGCCATGGTGGGCGGTGCAGCGCTCCTTGCCGATGGTATGATAACACCACCCATATCAGTAACATCCGCTATAGAGGGCTTGCGTAATATTCCAGCTCTTCATGGTATCGGCACAATGACTATTGTTTACATAGTACTTGCCATCATTGCTGGTTTGTTTTTCTTTCAGCAGTTTGGTACCTCTTCTATCGGTAAGGCTTTCGGACCTATTATGTTTGTCTGGTTCTCTATGTTGGCAGTACTTGGCTTACATCAGTTATATATCGCTGGAGACTGGCATATATTTAAGGCATTCAATCCCTATTATGCTGTCAAAATTCTTTTTATGTATCCTAAAGGATTCTGGATTTTGGGAGCAGTTTTCTTGTGTACCACTGGTGCCGAGGCTCTTTATTCTGATTTAGGTCATTGCGGCAGGCGAAATATTAGGGTGTCTTGGACTTTTGTCAAAACTTGCCTTATTCTCAATTATCTGGGTCAAGGAGCATATTTGCTCAACGTTCATTCTAATATTCCATGGAATTCATTGACCAAAAATCCGTTTTATGAGGTAATGCCACATTGGTTCATTATTCCTGGTATTATGATAGCAACAGTAGCTGCGGTTATTGCAAGTCAGGCTATGATATCAGGGTCTTTTACGCTTATCAGCGAAGCCATAAAGTTAAATCTGTGGCCTAAAATGAAAATTAATTACCCTACAGTTGAGCGCGGACAGTTGTTTATCCCCGGTATAAACATGTTGCTATTTGCTGGTTGTGTTATGATTACCTTGTATTTCCAGCGCTCTTCTAGTATGGAGGCTGCTTACGGATTGTCTATTACAGTAACTATGATAATGACGTCTTGCCTGTTTGCTTACTATATGTTTGTAAAGAGGGTTAGTGTATTTTTTATCGTTTCTTACCTTCTGGTTTATCTAGCTATCGAGTTTTCTTTCCTTACTGCCAATCTTGTTGAGAAATTCTCGGAAGGTGGGATAGTGACCGTTTTTATAGCAGGCGGGTTATTTATGGTTATGCTGGTTTGGTATAAATCGCGTAAGATAAAAAACAGATACGTCGAGTTTGTGCGATTAGATAACTATATTCCCATTATCCAAGAGCTCAGCAATGATTCTTCTATACCTAAGTACGCCACTCACTTGGTTTACCTAACCAGCGCTAACAACCCCAAAGAGATTGAACATAAAATTCTTTACTCTATTCTTTACCGCAAACCCAAACGTGCAGATATTTATTGGTTTGTGCATGTAGACGTATTGGACGATCCCTACACTACCGACTATGTAGTGCAAACCATAGTCCCAAACGAGATAATACGTGTTGAATTTCGTCTAGGTTTCCGTATGGAGCATAAGATACAATACATGTTCAAGATGGTCGTGGAGGAAATGGTGAATAATAAAGAGGTAAATGTGGTAAGTCGATATGAGTCTTTGAGCAAGAACAAGGTGATGGGTGATTTCAGATTCATAGTTATGGAAAAGTTCCTATCCCGCGACAACTCACTGCCGCTTTGGGAGCGTTTTATGATGAGAGGTTACTTCATACTCAAAAAATTCAGTTTGTCAGAAGAGCGCGGATTTGGGTTAGATCCTTCCGATGTTACCCTCGAAAAATATCCAATTATTGTTTCTGCAACTCCAGATTTCAATTTGAAAAGGGTAGCAGAATGATTTTGGCTTAATACTCCTTTTTATTCACTCAATGGTGCAACGTCGATTTACAGACATTGCGCCATTTTTGTTTTATTGTCAGCTAAATGTAACCATATCAATTCTAACCATCTTCTAATACGATAGGTGATTTTATAGCACGTTTATTACATAAATTGCATTTTGAAATTTTTTCGCTACAACCAAATTCAAGAAAAATGAAAAAAAATGCGCAGTTTTTGTGGGTGATGCTTTTGATGTGTGCATCAATTTCCAATGTATTTGCTACCACACCTATGGAGGCTTTCATTCAGCGAATGAAAACAACTAACACTTTTACTCCTGTGAGTAACTTGTGGCAAGCAGATAACAATTTTGATAAAACAGAGTTACTGAAGAATGTCGAAGAGGCGCAACCCTTGCTAATCAATTATGGTAACATTGCTCTGTTTATGAAGCAGAACAACACTGCTATTAATTTAATTATTCCGGGTATAAATGGTGGTACCTACACAATCGAATTGGGACGATATGATATCTTTTCAAATGATTTTCAGGTACACGCTCACGGCACTAATGGCGAAGATACACTTGTTGATTATAAGCCAGGTTTGTATTACAGAGGGGTTGTAAAAGGTTATCCTGGTTCAGTCGCCGCTTTCTCATTTTTTAATAACGAGGTTTACGGTGTGTTCTCTATACCAGATGAAGGTAACTATGTGCTGGTACCTAACAGTATGGTGGGTAAAGATTATGACTATAACCCTAATTATTTGTTATACAATGATGTGAACATCAAAATAAAAGAGTTGGCTCCTGGTTGTGCTACAGACCAACTACCCGAAATGTATGGTGATAACTTTGCTGCCAAAACTACCACTTTGTTAAATCAAAAAGGTTACAATAGTTGCACATATGTGCGCGTTTATGAAGTGGCAGATTATGATACTTACGTAAAAAGAGGCTCAAACGTTACAAATGTTACTAATTACATGACAGCGCTTTTTAATAACCAAAGCACTGTTTACCGCAATGAAGGCATACCAATTGTTCTTAAATACTTGCAAGTCAATACAGCTACTGATATTTATATGTCAATTACAAGCGCATTGTCAATACGTTTTTTACGCAAGTTTGGATGGCAAACAAAAAATGTAATGCATGGCTGTGATGTTGCATTATTGGCTTCTATGCGCTTTGGCAGTTTGGGCGGTGTGGCATGGGTTCGTTCTATGTGTAATTCTTACAGTTCGTTTGACTCTAGCGGCCCTTATGGATTCTCCAATATCAGTAATTCTGGAATTACCAATTTTCCCTCCTACAGTTGGAATCTTATGGTAATGTCACACGAAATGGGGCATATCGTAGGTTCGCCTCATACACACAGATGTTGCTGGAATCCTCCAGGAACTGGTACCACTGCTATTGATCGTTGTCATACTTTAGAAGGTTCTTGCCCTAATCCTTCCCCGTTATATCCTGTAGGCGGTGGTACTGTAATGAGCTATTGTCATTTACAGAGTGTAGGTATCAATCTCAGTAGGGGATTCGGGTCGCAACCTGGCGACACTATTCGCAGGCAAATTCGCAATAAGTTTTCAAATACTTGTGGGGCTGCTTACAATCCTGTTGTAGCTATGGCAAAGGCCAACAGAACCATATCTGCTAACCGTGAGTGTACTGATATAAAAGGTGGCGACACAACAACTTACTACTTTTGGGATAAAAACACAGCTGCTTACGATGATGATACATTAGTACTTATGGTAAAAAAACATGGCAACAACATTGGTAATCTCGATTCGGCTGGTTTCTCTGTTATTACTGGGGCTGGTTCAGGATTTGGTTCAGGTACTGCCGATACCATTACATTTCCTTCAGGTACTACTGGTGCCCCCACTGCAGCTTATACAATGCATCGTTACTGGAAAATTACTCCTACAGTAGCACCAGTTACTCCGGTTACGGTAATGTTCCCGTTTACTAGTACTGATACTGTAGACATTGATGGTAGCGTCAGCGGAAGTATTGTAGCTACTAAAATGAGAATGTACAAAGTAAATGGTACAGTGAATCCAAATCCTGCTGCGGATAGTGTACGTTTCGCAGCACCTGCCTCTGTTAATATTTTCACTAATGCAGCTACTGCATCTACCACAAACTGGGCACTTACTACATTGAGTGGTACCAGATTTGCTAGTTTCAAGACTGCTAATCTAGCAGGTGGTGGCGGTGCTTTTTACCCCAATTCTTTTGCTTCTGTAGCAGATATTAATGGAGCAAACGGTAGTATACGTATTTTCCCTAATCCCACAAATGATGAATGGTTTGTAAACATAGAAGGAATAGCTACCAATGAGGCGCTCACTTTTAGGCTTTATGCTGCAGATGGCAGATTGGTGCACTCGCAGCAGTTACAGTCGGGTGTAGTTAACAGCGTTAGTGCTGCAATATTACCTGCAGGTATGTACTTCTATCGTATTACTGGTAGAAACAATACGTTTACCGGTAATGTGTCTAAAAACTAGCTCTTGGTCAAAATAGGATATTGAGTGGGGATATAATCGTATTCCCACTTTTTTATTAAACTAAAGTTCATTTGTTTTAGGGTTCGTTTGTCGCTTTCATGCTACCTTTGTACAACTGTTTTCTGTCTAATTATTCGTAGTATACTATTTAAAATCATGAAAAAACTCTCTTTTTTATTTGTAATGTTGGGTGTTATAACGTCTGCCGTTATTTTTTATGCTTGCAAAAAAAATGCAAATGGACGTAACACCCTTAGTTTGGTAGACGATGCTACAATCACATCATTGTCGGGTCAGCAATATTCTGAATTTATTACAGCCAATCCACCAGTAGTAGGTACACCAGAAGCTGAAATGGTAAAAAGGGTAGGGGCTAAATTAACTGTAGCGGTACAGCAATATCTGTCAGGAATAGGCAAAGCAGATCTTATCAAAGATTATCAATGGGAGTTTAATCTCGTAAACAACCCTGAGGTAAATGCATGGTGCTTGCCTGGCGGTAAAATCGTGGTTTACAGTGGTATACTAGCGCTAGCAGCTAACGATACTGACCTTGCAGTAGTAATGGGTCATGAAATTGCGCATGCAGTGCTGAGGCATGGCAATGAGCGCATGAGCCAGCAGCTATTGGTGCAATATGGTGGCACAGCACTTTCGGTTCTTTTGTCATCCAAACCACAAGAAACGCAATCATTATTCAATAGCGCCTACGGCATTAGTAGTACACTCGGTGTATTGGCATACTCTCGCAAACACGAAAGCGAATCAGATGAGGCTGGCCTTTACTATATGGCTGTTGGCTCTTACAATCCTAATGCTGCTGTTGGCTTTTGGGAACGAATGAAGGCGGTAAGTGGTGCATCAACTACACCTGGTTTTTTACGCACTCACCCAAACGATGACGAGCGTATCAAAGACATTAAAGCGTTGTTGCCAAAGGCACTTGCATATTACAATCCCTAGTATTTAAGTACATTAATAGCCATACTTCTCTTTCCAGCACTGTTTCAAATATTCTCTCTGTCTTGCCTCGCTAGCATTATCGCCTGGTTCATATAATTTTGCACCGGTTATAGCATCTGGCAGAAATTCTTGAGAAACAAAATTACCGGGGTAGTCATGTGCATACTGATAGCCCTTGCCATAATCAAGTTTTTTCATCAGTCCTGTTGGTGCATTTCTTATTGATAGTGGCACCGGGAGATCGCCGGTTTTAGCTACCAGATCTTGAGCATTGTTTATAGCCATGTAGGCAGCATTACTCTTAACGGATGATGCCAAATAGGTAACTGCTTGCGATAGTATAATTCTGCATTCAGGATAGCCTATCATTTCTACTGCCTGAAAACAACTGGTAGCCAGCAGCAATGCATTAGGATTAGCATTGCCGATATCTTCACTAGCCAATATTATTAGTCGTCGTGCAATAAATTTTGGATCTTCACCACCAGCTATCATTCGTGCTAAATAGTACACCGCTGCGTTGGGATCGCTACCTCTTATTGACTTTATGAATGCCGATATGATGTCATAATGCTGTTCGCCAGTTTTGTCATACAGTGCCATTTTACGTTGCACTATGTCTTGTACCACTGCATTGGTTATGTTCCTATTATCTGCTGGCAATGACCCTGCTACCAGTTCTGTCAAATTGAGTAGTTTGCGAGCATCTCCACCACTTAGTTGTATCAGCGCCTCCCATTCTACAATGTTGATTTGCTGCTGTTGCAGCCATTCATCTTTTTGCATTGCCTGTGCTACTAGTGCTTTCAGATGATGCTCGGTAAGTGGTTGCAGTACATATACCTGACATCTGCTGAGTAGGGCGCTAATTACCTCAAACGATGGATTTTCGGTAGTTGCACCTATCAGTGTTATTATGCCTTTTTCTACTGCTCCTAGCAGACTGTCTTGTTGAACTTTGTTAAATCGATGTATCTCGTCTATAAACAACAAAGCATGCCCTGCTTTGCGAGCTTGCTCTATCACATTACGCACTTCTTTTACCCCACTATCTATAGCACTCAGGGTAAAGAAAATCATGTTCATTGAGTGGGCTAATATCTGTGCAAGTGTGGTTTTGCCAACCCCTGGTGGTCCCCAAAATAGCAATGATCTTGTTGTGCCATTATGTATCATTTGCTCTAGCACTTTACCTTTACCCACCAGATGCTCCTGCCCTATAAAGTCTTCAAGGGTTTGTGGGCGCACTCTTTCAGCCAATGGTATGTTAATGTCAGGCATATATTTGTGTTTGTTTTTTGTTTTTAATACCTAAATTAGCAACATGGTACTAAGGACATTTATGCTATCTCTATTGCTCGCCGGTCATGTGTCAATGCATGCTCAGGAGACAGTCAAATCTACACAAAATACCCCCCTTGCCAATATTGATTACAAACAAAAAGATGCGCCCATGCCAGGGTTGCTGTTTTTAGCCTATCACGACTCTACAGGTGGCATTGACAAAGTGACACTCAACAAAAAAGGAAAGATAAAAAAACACAAAAAACCGCCGGTAATTCAGGGTCAAAACAAAGGTTCATTTTATCAGGTCACCGATAAAGAATTGAATAATGGCGCTAACTTGTTTGTCATGATGTTTAATCCTACATGTCTCCATTGCGAAGATGCTACCTTCAAAATAGAAGATAACATAAAGCTGTTTAAGAAATCAAAAATTGTGCTGCTCACTGGCGAGAAATCAAAAATGTACATCCCCGACTTTGCAGAGCGCCACCGCATAGTTCGTTATCCAGCTATGTACATTGGGTACGATAGTTCCACCTTTATCGATGATGTTTTTTTGTACCAAACTCTGCCTCAACTCAATATATACAGTGCAGATCGTAAGTTGTTAAAAGTTTACTGTGGAGATGTGCCAATTGACACCCTCAAAAAGTTTATACAATAGTATCGGAATCACCAACAGTCTGTGAAATATAAAGTATAGTAGCATCACTAACCACAAACGTCAGTGATGCTATTATTTTACGCTCCCTTTGTAGTTACATAAGTTTTTATTTTTCTTACGTAATCAAAATACCCAGTTTGCATTCTGTACCAAAAAGTGGTGAATGTCAATAAAAATATTCCTAAAAAAGTAAAGGTGATTTTTAAATCTTCACTAGTTATAAATAATATGACGGAGGCTGCCAGTAGAAATACACAGAATATCATTATCAATTGAGGTCCACCAGCATCTAGCTGACGTAATCTCGATTGCATAACAACTTTAGTTTTGCCTCCGTCGTCTTTAAAGTCGAGAACTGTAACTGGCAACGTTTTTATTTCAGTCACTTGCTCGGCATGTGGAATAATAGTTAGATTGTATTCAGATTCAATTACCTCAAAGTCTAGATTGTGAATTTTTACGTGTTTGCCTATCAGTCGATTCTTAAATTCATCTTTGGGGATGTTGATTGAAAATTCGTGAGTTCTTGTGAAAAACATAGGCTGTTGTTTTTAATTGGTTAGAACTATTTTAACAGAAAGTTACTATTAAATGCTGACTTTTCAAACTCTAAGAATAATTATTTTCATAACGCCAAAACCATGCCATAATATATTAAATGACCTAAGTTATAAAATTAGCTGATTTTCAGCATTAAATAAAGCATTTCATTCTTGTTTTGTTGTAGTTCTATTGCCATGCATTTTACTGGTCTTTGTGTTATTAAAACTATTTTTTGCTTTGCTGTTTATTAATTTTAACACTTGATCTATTCGACTACAAAAAAATAACCCAAAATATTTTTTAACCAATAGTTGATAATTTGCATAAGTGGCATGATATTTGTTGTAGAAATGTCATAGTTTTGTTTGTAAGTTACAAATGCATACATTTACCTAATTAATTGTTAAGTACATAATCTAAACCTAAAAATAAACAAAAAATGAAAAAACAAATTTTACTATTTACTCTTTCAGCAGGTATGATTGCTACTGTTTTAATGAGTAACCAAGGTGGTGCAGCCGCAGGCGCAGGTGGCAATAGGACCGGAGCCAAAGCCTCCACTGCAAACTGTGCAGGTGGTGGTTGTCATGGTGCAATTTCAGCAGCAACTACCGCAGCCATCAGAGTCGATTCTGCAGGCGGTGTTCAGGTGACTAAATATGTAGCTGGAATGACTTACACAGTTACTGTTACCGGTAGTCATACCTCTCTTAATAGTTTTGGATTTCAGTATGCAGCTGTATCAGGTACTGGTGCTACACAGGCGCAGGCAGGTACGTTCACTGCTTTGCCAACTAGTGTAGTTTCTCATTCTTTGTCTAGTCTTAACATAATTGAGCAAAGCTCCACTATAGCTGGTCCACTCAGCAAATCTTTCTCATGGACTGCACCTGCTACAGGAGTAGGGAATATCACAATGTACCTTACCGTTAACGCTGTAGATGGAAGTGGTGGACCTAATTCTGCCGACGTAGGTGCTAATGTTACTAAAGTATTGACCCAATATACTCCTACTTCAGTTCCAGTGGTTACAAATTCAGTTGCGGTTACTGCATTCCCTAATCCAGTTATAGGCCAGCTAAATGTACAAGTTGGTAACATTACTGGCGCATACACAGTTGCTGTATATGATATCACTGGCAGATCAGTAGCCAACACTTCTGTGGAAGCAGGTAATGTAGCTGCAACTACAAGCTTCAACACGGCTAACTGGGCTCCAGGAGCATATATGGTAGTTGTAGAAAGCGAAGGTAACCGCACTGTTCAACAGGTGGTTAAGCAATAAGCAATTCTAAATACTTAATATTTAAACAGGCACTATCGTTATTTGATAGTGCCTGTTTTTTTGTGCCCATAAATTTTATTATTTCATTACCACTTGCAGGGTTTTGCGTGTTTCTTGTCTCAGCAATAGGGTGTGGACTTTGGTCAATTCTTCTACTATTTCTCTTGTATAGTGTCGCACAGTTAGTAGGCTTACCTGCTCATTGATTGTCACTTTATAATCTTTACTCAGTGCCTTTATCAGTGGTGTTACTTTGTCATCTCTATTATCAATACATGCTACAAAACTAATTGCGGCATTCTGAATCAGGTTTATCTTCACTTTTAAGTCATGAAAAATACTGTACAGTTTACTCAGATTGTCTTCTGTAATAAACGAAAAATCGCGGGTAGTTACCTGAACCAGCACTTGTTTTTCTTTCAGCACTATCATAGGAGGGTAGTGTACATCTCCTGCATCTGCCTTTATAACAGAACCCGATAGGTTTTTATCCAAAAAGCACTTCACGTACAACGGTATGTTGTTGTTGTGCAATGGTTTTATGGTTTTGGGATGTATGATTTGTGCTCCGTAAAACGCCATTTCTATCACTTCAGCATAAGATATAGCATCGATTTTCACAGTACCCGGAAACAGCTTAGGATCAGCATTCCTAAAACCATCTACATCTTTCCAAATCGTCACACTGTTCATGTGCAACATAGCAGCAAGCACAGCCGCAGTATAGTCCGACCCCTCTCTGCCCAGCGTCACTGAATCTCCAGCCGCAGTAGCACCAATAAAACCTTGAGTAACTACTATTTTCTTTTTCTTCAGTTCCCTGCCTACAGTAGCTTCGGCTTGCAGTGCACTTCTGCTCCAGTCTATTACGGCATCCCTATAGGTATCATCCGTTATCAATACTTTTCTTATATCTACCCAGGTAGTGCTTAAGCTGTTTTGACATAGGTAGCCATGCAATAGGCATGAGGAGAACAATTCACCCATGCACACAATTTGATCATAAGAATAATCGAATCTTTTAATATCGGCTTGCTTGATTGCTTTGTCAAACCCTGCAAACAATTCCTCTAACGCTGCTTTTGTATTTGTATAGTAATCGGCATAGAGTAGCTTTTCAGCATAGTCCAGATGTTGCTGCTTTAGGTTTGTAGCAAGTTGTTCGGCTTCAGTGTATTCTTTATTTACGGCGCATTGCACTATCTTTTCTAGCGCATTTGTAGTCTTACCCATTGCCGATATAACTATCAGCAATGGTTCTTTTTCTTCGCTTATTATAGGCAGCAATGCAGCCATTCTGCCAGCATCAGCAATCGATGCTCCCCCAAATTTGTAAACTTTCATAAACAGCACAAAGGTAGTAACGATGCTCATAAAAACACTATCCCACCATTGCCCTTATCTAAGCACTAACACAGTATACTTCATTCCAAAAGCAGCGATCTATATCACCTTTTTACCTCTCATTGCATCTTTCAGCGCGCCTTCCATTACTCGCTCTGCATAAGGTCTCGATACATTATTCAGTTCTTCGGTTTGGTGTTGTATTTTGTTTTTGTCTTGCGCAGCTATAGCATCACGTAGCAATTGCATGTAGGTATGAGTAGTAGCTACTTCATCTTCTGTCAATGCCTCCCTGTGTTTTTTGATGAATTTTTCGGTAGTTTCTAGCATTTGTTCGGCCTCCGTAGCTGCTTCTACCAATGCACGGGTGCTTATGTCTTCCTTTGCATGTGTTAGGCTATCCAGCAGCATGTTTTCTACCTCTTCGTCGGTCAGTCCGTATTGTGGTTTCACCTCTATGGTTTGCGCTATGCCACTTCTTAGTTCGGTAGCACTTACACGTAGTATACCATCCGCATCTATCAGGAAGTTTACCTCTACCTTGGGCAAGCCCGCAGGCATGCCGGGTATGCCAGTGAGGTTAAATTCCGATAATTTTCTGTTGTCCTTCACCAGATCTCTTTCGCCCTGATACACAGATATGCGCATGCCGCTTTGTCCGTCTTTCTGCGTGGTATATTGTCTTCCAGCTCTAGTAGGTATTTTAGAGTTACGGGGTATCAGCACATCCATCAGCCCACCCATTGTTTCTATTCCTAGCGATAGTGGTGTCACATCCAGCAGTAGCATTTCAGTGTTGTTGCCTGCTAGTATGTCTGCCTGCACAGCCGCTCCTAGTGCCACTACCTCATCTGGGTTCAGTTTGTCATGCACCTCCTGCCCAAAGAATGCACTCACACTGTTTTTTACCAGTGGCACACGTGTGCTGCCGCCCACCATTACGACAGCATCTATTTGTTTTTTGGTTAGTCCCGCATCTGCCAGCGCATTGGTACATGCAGTTATAGTTCGTTCCACAAGAGGTAGTATCAACGATTCAAATTCCGCCCTTGTTACTTGTACATCTATGCCATTTATACTACCAGTATAAATATCATTGGTCGTCAGGTGTTTTTTAGCTTCCTCAGCTGTTACACGCAGTTGCTGCATCAGCATTTTATCAGCGCTATCGGCTTGTAGCACTCCGCACCAGTGCTGCGCCAGCGCATTATCCATATCATCACCACCCAGGTACGTATCTCCGTTGGTAGACAGTACCTCAAATATCCCATTGCTGATAGTAAGTATCGATACATCAAACGTACCACCCCCCAAGTCATAAACAGCAATTGTTTTTTCCTCGCCATGTTTGGCACCTATCCCATACGCTAGGCTAGCTGCCGTAGGCTCGTTGATAATGCGCAGCACGTCTAGCCCGGCTAATCTGCCAGCATCTCTAGTGGCTTGCCTTTGCGAGTCATTAAAGTAAGCTGGCACTGTTATTACTGCCTTGCTTACATTGGCTTTCAGTATGTGCTCGGCACGTTTTTTTAGCTCCTTTAGTATATACGACGACAACTCTATGGGCGAATAAAAACGTTCACCCACTTGTATCTTCAC
>JAIXSZ010000003.1 GCA_027484425.1 Sphingobacteriales bacterium | reverse complement strand
TTTTCAAACCACCAAACTTATTTTAAGAAACTTTATCAGAATCTCTCAGTCTGTATCAGGCTACCACAGGGCTTTTAAAGAACTTTTACATCACCCCGTTTCTCGATTGGGAGTGCAAAGATATATTTTCAGATCGGTTCAGCAAAATGATTTCGAAACTATTTCTGAAATTACTGACAATAAACCCTGAAAGCAGCCACAGTAGCCACTATGACTAATTTAGAAATACTATACCATAAGAGCATTTACAAGATACCTCCATCGGCATTGAAGGAAATAGCAGGTGATAGTACTTCTTGCTGGTATCAATATGGTACTTGTACGTAAACCCTTTACCAGAGACGCTTTGGTGGTTTTGCAGGTATGGAAAAACCCATAACCCAACCACCATAAAAGGATCGTGAAGGGGTGGACGCTGCCCGTCGTAGAGGTAACATAAGCGGGTATGATATTTCCAATGCATGCCTAAGTACCTTTCTGTAAAATAGTCTCTTGGCAGCCGTAACATGTCGTCTTGTGTAGTAGTAGCCTCGGCTTCAATATCTTGTAACTTGCGACAATATCGAGAAAGCTGGAAGAGATAAAAAAACAGTACCAACACGGGTTAAATGATACCTGCCAATATATAGCTTCTGTATAACAACTCAGCTCCCCTGAAATAGCAATATACATGGTGCAATAGATACAGCGGAATGAATGAAAGGAAACTGATACCGAAACATACGAAGCCGATTAGATACAGCACTACATTAAGCAAAACCTCATCGCTCGGATAAGGATAAGAGAAAAAGGATATTATGTAAATACAAACCGGCACGCCTGCGCCTAGCAAAAAGTAAAAAACTGCCAGTAAAGGCTTATATGCTACAAATGGCATGAATGCAACTGCTGCAACAAAAGCAATACAGGTAAGTGTGGCCCACCAAACAGGTGTGCAGAACAACTGAAGTGTATAAAAATTGGCACCCAGACCTAGGGCACAATAAAGTAACGTTATTTGCAGCCTTTTTACTGGGGATGGATGAAACGCCAGTTTCCTTATTATAGAAATCAACTTGGTCCTGTATCGCAAAACGCATGCTGTAAAATCTTATTGTATGGTTGAAAGGAGAACACCCTCGCTTGCGTGCAACTTTATACTGGTAGATAATACACAGTGGAGTTAATATACAACAAGTGTGGCATAACGCCACCTATCTGTTTACTATTCAGTTCACAAAAACAATATCATAGAATGAAAAATTTAGTAGTGATTCTATATCTTTAATTGCATGTTTGACGTTAACTACCCACTTATGTATTTCCTTGCCACAATGGGGTTGGGCATTATTGTCTTTTTGTGCTCCCTATTTTTTAAGAACAAAACACGGAAGCTACTCAGAATAGTAGCAGCAATACTGCTGCTGGTGTCAGCAATCTTCTGGGTACAGGCTGAGCGATTTGAAGCAACGGTGAGCGAAAAACTGCAGCGTGGAGGGTAATATATAACAACATGGATCATGACTTAGAGCAAACTTTGTTTGAATTTGCAATCCGCGGGATGCTGATAGGAACGTTATTTTTTGCATTATCTCCTTTCTTTGGCATTGCCGGCAAACGGCTAGTGTGGAAGATAGGCGGCGTTTGCCTTTCCATTGCATTGATTTTGTTTATCATGCCACTTGGCTATGTACTTATTGCCTACCCATATATTGGCAGCGGTTTTGCATTCATTGCTGGGCTATTATTTAATATCTATTCGCTACACTTCAAACCCAAAGGAAAGTGGATAATGCAGTTGATAGGATGGGTATTGCTAGTAGTAGCAATGACACTTTATATGGGCGGCTGCTATATAGCACGAGAAAATATACGCATTCTGAATAGCTCTGGCAATTGACAAACAACATAGAACAGTAGATCATTTAATGGTTTGTACTTTTGCAAGCTTTTGCAATTCCGATAATGTTCAAGTGCATCGTGGACCACAATAATACCTACTACACAAATTATCAACGCAACTACCGCCGCCACAGCTATTGTCTCAAGCTGGTACAATATCAATACCACTGCATCAAATTTCATAATCATAGTCAAATCTATATTGTCTCTTTACGTATCTTGTTGCCATCAATGATCAACTACAACACCAAAGACTGGATTGTAAACGTATTCGTCTTCAAAAAAGCTGATACGCTTCGGCAATTACTGCCTGCTATATTGCTGGTATGTGTTTACTCAGCCGCAATAGTGTATCTGGAGACAACCTTCTTCAACTTTCCAGAGAATAGCCCTATCAGGCATTTTGGTGTATTGCAGACCTTACTGGGCTTTGTAATATCTATGCTTTTAGTGTTTCGTACCAATACCGCCTATGACCGATGGTGGGAGGGGCGCAAACTGTGGGGTGCATTGGTGAACAATAGCAGAAACCTAGCTGTGAAAATGAATGCAATGCTACCCGGCAATGACACCAAAAACAGACAATTCTTCGTCACTATTATCCCCATGTTTGCAATAGCGCTACAGCAACACCTGCAAAGCCAGTCAGTACAGTTTGAGCTAGACTCGGAGCCACACCCCGAAATAAAGGACATAGACAACACCAAACACGTACCTAACCAAATAGCATCGCTGATGGCTACCAAGATCAACTTGCTATATAAAGATGGTATTATATCTGGAGATGAGCTTATCACCATCAACCCTGAGCTACAATCGTACCTAGATATATGTGGTGCTTGCGAGCGAATTAAAAACACACCCATCCCCTACTCTTACAGTGTCTTTATCAAAAAGTTCATTTTTGTATACACCATCACCCTACCCATTGGGCTGTCTTTTAGTCTGCATTATTTACTCATACCCATAGTGGCATTGGTATTTTACGTATTGGCAAGCCTTGAAATGATTGCCGAAGAAATAGAAGACCCATTTGGTGAAGATTCTAACGACCTCCCTATGAGCAAAATAGCTGAGAACATAGGTAAGAACATCAAAGACATTTTGCGGTAATAGCTTACTACTCCATTCATTCATATACTGAAATTATCATACATTGATGTTGTTTGGGCAATCGACAGCCAATACGTAACTTGCCATTCGAAATTCAATAAACTGAAAATGCAACAATCGATAACTAACGTAACAGTAATAGGCTCTGGCACCATGGGTAATGGTATATGCCATGTATTTGCACAAAGTGGATTTACGGTGAGCATGATGGACATCAAACAAGATGCACTAGACAAAGCAATTGCTACCATATCTAAAAACATGGACCGTCAGGTAGCTAAAGGCTCGCTCACCGAAGATGACAAAACACAGGCACTGGCTCGTATCACTACCCACACAGACATGGCAGAGGCAGTAAAAAATGCTCACTTGGTAGTAGAGGCAGCCACAGAAAACATAGACCTGAAGCTGAATATTTTTCGCCAGCTAGATGCTTTGTGCCCCGCAGGCTGCATACTGGCGTCCAATACTTCTTCTATATCTATTACACGTATTGCCTCTGTTACTAAACGCCCAGATAGCGTGATAGGTATGCACTTCATGAATCCAGTGCCGGTGATGAAACTGATAGAGGTGATAAATGGATATGCTACATCTGCTGCTGTTACCCAAACCATATACAAATTATCTGAGCAGCTGGGCAAGGTGCCTTGCGTAGCTAATGATTACCCAGGCTTTGTGGCCAATCGTATATTGCTACCCATGATCAATGAAGCTATAATAGCACTACAAGAAGGTGTGGCTGGTGTGAATGAGATCGATACTATTATGAAGCTGGGTATGGCGCACCCTATGGGTCCGTTACAATTGGCAGATTTTATAGGGCTAGATACTTGCCTATCTATACTACAGGTGCTGCATGGTGGCATAGGCAACCCCAAATATGCACCGGCTACCCTACTGGTAAATATGGTACAAGCTGGCTACTTGGGCGCAAAAACAGGTGAAGGTTTTTACAAATACACGCCAGGTAGTAAGGAGCTAGTGGTAAGCAGTATGTTTGCCTCTAAGGATTGGAACTAAAAACTTGTTTATAATTATCTGATAGGTCAATTTAAAGTGGTAACTTTAAGTTGACCTATTTTTATTTGTATGAAGTACCTCACATTTTTAACGTGTATTTTCTTGTTTCCTTGTTTACAAGCAAAAGGTCAAATCCTGCTTAAGAAAACCCATAAACCCAAGGAAATAAAAATACCTGACCAAACATTGCTAAAATATCCGGTAAGAATAAATGCACATTCTGGACTAACTGAAAAGAGATCGGTTTATCACATTATAGATGGTGTACCTGTAAAAGATATAGGCGATAGTGTAGACTATATAAATATGCCTGCAGGTATAAATATGCCTGAAAGTATTTACCCTATGTCTCCTTTACCAAATGAAAAAATATACACTAGACAAGATTTAGAAGAACTCCCATACATCGACATTAAAGACATAATAGCATCATCAGCAAGAGTATTTCAGATACAAAGAGGAGGTCCAGTTAACATCCGTAATGGAGGCGAAGAAGGGACATTGTATATTATTGATGGAATGGTAATAATGAATTAATGAATACGGCTAACTAATAACTAGCAAACCTTTTCATCTACAACATATAACATTATTTAAGAAGATTATTGCTTAAACTATGGGTCTTTGCACCACACCTATCAATCAACTGTATTTCTAGATTTAGCTTATACTTTTAAATAAGAAACTATTCACGAAAAAGCAGAACATTACAAACAATTATATTTTTTTGAATTTCCTGAGAAAGTTTCTTTGCTTATATTTACGGTGAAGTGTTGCTAGTAGATTAAGTTTACCAAACTAGGCTCGACACTCAATCGCTGGAAATTTAAGACCAATGATTACTACATTAACAAAATCAAAAAGATGAAAAAAATTCTTCCTCTATTACTGGCGATAGCAGTTGCAACATGTGCTGATGCTCAGACAGTATCATTTAGTGTTCCAATTGCACCATGTAATAATAATGGTGTATTGTCAGCAACTATGACTGGCTTTACCCCACCACTTACTGTAATTTGGACTACTGAAGGCACTACAAGTACTACAATTGTACATACAGTAACGGGGCTATCAGACGCATTGACAGGATATAGTGGAGGACCAGTATCAGTAACAGTTAATGATGGTACATCTACTGCAACTAACAGTTTTGCAGGAGCGCCACCATTTACTTATTCATTGAGTAGTACGGAGTCCATCTGTCCCTTACCCGGTACTGTCACAGGATTAGCGTCGGGAGGTACAGCACCTTACATTTACCAATGGTACAACATTGCTACAGGTTCGGCAGTTGCTACAGGTGCAACTGTAACTTTACCTACTGGACAATATGGAGTTATGATAACGGATGCTGCAGGATGTAAATATGGATCGAAAGTAAATCCAGACACAGCAACAATTTTGTATACATCATTCACAGCTACTGTTACTGCTACCGACGCTAACTGTACTGATGGTACCGCGTCGGTTATTGGCGTATCGCCATCGGCAGTTATGCCAGTAAGCTATAGATGGTCAAATGGAGCAACTACGCCCACAATTACTGGACTGTCTACCGGCAACTACACTGTAGAAATAGTAGATGCTGCCGGTTGCATGGCAACAACTGACACTGCCGCCTTGTACAATCCCTATTCGACATTTGTAAATCAGACGACCGTTATATCACTTCCATTAACGAGCACCCCTGCAACATGTCTAGGATCAGATGGTTCAATAAGCACTTTTGTTTCCGGTGGGGCAGCTCCATATACATATAACTGGAGTAACGGCGCTAATACGGCTTCGCAAGTAGGATTGCTATCTGGCATATATCATGTGACAGTAACCGATGCTAATGGATGCACTGGGAACAACAGTGTCTTTTTAGGGTCTTCAAGTACAATATCTGTAACGACATCTAGCTCGCCAAGCCTATGTACAAGCCCTACAGGAAATGCAACTGTGATACCTGCAGGGGGCACACCACCTTATACAATAACATGGTATACCACTCCAGCCCAAACTAGCACTACTGCTACACTTTTGGCACCAGGTAGTTATAATTATAGAGTTAGCGATGCTACAGGTTGTTTACTGGATGGTTTTGTAACTGTACCTCCAGTTAATAACATCAACACTACAATATCTTCAACAAGCCCAATATGTATGTCTGCAAACGGCAGCATAAGCGTAGCTGCAAGCGGAGGCGCTGCCCCATATACATACCTATGGAATACAGGAGCTGCTACAGCAACAGTGAGTAGTGTGCCTGCCGGTAATTACAGTGTGCGCGTTACAGACAATATGGGATGTAGAGTAAATGTACCTTTTGAACTAGTGTCGTACTCGCCAGTAGGAGTTGGTGTTTCTGTAACGCAAGCCAGCTGCCTTTATACCAATGATGGCACAGCTACAGCAACGGCTTACGGCGGCACAGCTCCTTATACCTATGGATGGAGTACTGGTGGAAGCACTGCAACCATTAGCAGCCTACCAACAGGCATCTATCAAATGACAGCCACCGATGCTGCAGGATGTATGACAAGACGTAGTGTGCACGTGGGCTATGATGCAGCTGAAACAAGCTGCTACTGCACGATAGAAGGAACAGTATATAATGATACTAATAGCAATTGCATGCAAGATGCTGGCGATAGGGGCATAGCAAATGTACAAATCTTCTGCTCTGGTATGGGCTATACATACACCGACGATAATGGTCATTATTCTTTTATGGTGCCGTCAGGCAGCTACACTGTTACAGAGACTGTGATGCCCAACTACTCACTTGCTTCTTGCCAGTTAAATAACCTTGCTGTGACAGCCACAGCTTCTGCTGGATGTGTATTGAATGCCAACTTTGCCAATACTGCTACTGGCGCTCACAATCTGCGCATCAGTACAGCTACTTTAACACCTCCTGTACCAGGGCAAACCATGGTGCAACAAATAGTGATAGCTAACGAAGGTACGGTTACTGAAGATTCAACCTATGTGACGTACAAAACAGATGGTCAGTTGTTTTCGCCTATGTTTACCCCATCTTCTATGTTTGTAGGTAGCCCTTACTATTACACCTCTACTGGTATACCATCGTTAGCACCAGGAGCAACGCAAAAAATAACTGTAGCTTATAAAGTACCAGCAAATATTGCAGTAGGAACCAGTGTAGCATTTAGAGATACTGTGGGTTACAATAGCCCTGCCAGTACATGGGCAGATGACTACACACCTAGTAACAATATTCGCAATCATAGCGATGTGGTTGTAGCAACTTACATTGGTAATCGCAAAGAAGTATATCCAAAGGGTACTGGTGCAAACGGATTAATATACAACAGTGATTCTGTACTAGAATATACGGTACACTTCCAGAATACAGGTAGCTGGTATGCACAAAATGTAGTAATCATCGACACATTGGACAATGACCTAAACTGGACTACGCTGCACCCAGTGTACGAGTCGGCGCCATGCAAAGTAATGGTATATCAATCTGGAGCTGTGAAAGTTGCAAAATTTACTTTCAGCAACATAAATATGCCTCCCCAAGCAATAGATGACTTACGCAGTAATGGTATGTTTACTTACACCATTAAAACAAATTCAGGATTAGCAGTTGGTACACAGTTTAGAAACCGTGCTTCTATTTATATAGATAATTATGAGCCTGTGGTGACCAATACTACCACTAACACCCTAGGGGCAACTGCACCCGGAAGTGTAAACAACAATGCAACTATAAACAGGAACAGCTTTGCAATATACCCCAACCCTGCTAACGGTACATTTAATGCATCAATAAACAGTGATAAGTCAAGTACTGCAGCTATGAGTATTACAGATATTACAGGCAGGGTACTACTAACAAAATCAATTTTGTTACAAGCTGGCAATAACAACATAACTACTGATATCGATCAACTACCTGCTGGCGTATATATAGTAAATGTAAATACTAGCGGCAAAATAACTTCACAAAAACTAGTGGTAGTTAGATAAACATCAAGTATAGAATAGGCAAACGCCTCCAACATTTGAACGTTGGAGGCGTTTTTACAGTGGGGAATGTCTATACACTCAGCACCCTAATCATATCTATCATGTCTGGGCTAATGGGTGTATTGCCTTTGACTACTTTGTCAAAAGGAGTGAACAACACCCTGTCATTGACGATACCCGCCATTACTTGAGTGTTGCCTGTTATAAGTGCATTAACTGCCGCATGTCCCAATCGGCTTGCTAGCACTCTGTCAGCAAAGGAAGGGGAACCTCCACGCTGAATATGGCCTAGTACACAAGTACGTACATCAAGATCAGGCAACCGTGTTCTGATAGCATTGTACACTTCTGCAGCTCCACCAAAATCATCGCCCTCGGCTACAACTATTATTTGTACTGTCTTTTTACGTTTGCCGTCGGCTTCTATACGGTTTAGTACCTCATCTATGTGTGTGGCGGTCTCGGGTATAAGTATATCTTCGGCCCCACAGGCTATGCCACTATTGAGTGCTATGTATCCAGCATCACGCCCCATAAGCTCTATCACAAAAACTCGGTCGTGCGCCTCAGCGGTGTCCCGGATTTTGTCAATAGCTGATACGGCAGTATTTACAGCAGTGTCGAACCCAATGGTAAAATCAGTTCCGGCTAAGTCTTTATCAATTGTACCTGGTAAGCCTACAGCAGGAATAGTATGTTCCTCAAAAAACTTAACCGCACCTCTAAATGTGCCATCTCCGCCTATGAGTATCAAGCCATCTATATTATGACTCTTTAAAGCAGCATATGCTTTGGCTCGCCCTTCTACTGTCATAAAGTCTTTGCTTCGTGCAGTCTTTAGTATAGTTCCTCCACGCTGAATAATATTGGAGACATCGGTGGTCAGCAGCGGATTTATGTCGCCATCTATCATTCCCTGATAACCATGCCTGATACCAAAGACATTGATACCATTGTAAATGCTGGTACGCACTACTGCACGTATAGCGGCATTCATTCCCGGACTATCGCCACCAGAAGTTAACACACCAATGTTTCTGATTGTCATAACAACACTATTTTTAAAAAAGTAAATGAGCGGATATTCTTGCCAAATATCGTCAATCTACAATCACGTGCATGTAGTGTAATTGCTAAAATTTATAAACAGGACAATAGTGTGCGGCATGCGAATTCAATTTCTGACTCCGAAATAGTAAGAGGTGGAGCTATGCGAATGCAATGAGGCGCAAAGAGAAACCAATCTGAGAAGAGCCCTAAAGTGAGACACTGTTGTAGCACTGCCATTACTTTTTCTGAAGACTCAAGCTGTACTGCCAATAGCAATCCCTTACTGCGCACTGCCATTATACTGGGATGAACTAACAACTGATGAAACAACTGCTCTTTGGCTGCCACTCGTTCGATGAGTTGCTCTTGCAGCAATACCTGCATACCAGCCATACCAGCAGCACAGCACACTGGATGCCCACCAAATGTAGTGATATGCCCCAACACAGGATTGTGGGTGAGCGACTGCATGAGACTGTGAGATGCTACAAAAGCCCCCATAGGCATACCACCGCCCAATGCCTTGCCAAGTAATAAAACATCTGGTTCCACACCATACTGCTGAAACGCCCATAAAGAACCAGTGCGACCAAAGCCACACTGTATTTCATCGAAGATAAGTAGCGTACCAGTGTCTGTACAACGCTGGCGTAGTTGTCGCAACCATGCAATGTCCGGCAATTGGATACCTACTTCTGCTTGTATCGTTTCTATTATTACACAAGATGTGTGATGGTCGATAGCAGCAATAAACTCAGGACTGTTAAAAGTATGGTGATGTATACCCGGAAGTAATGGTCTATAAGCATTGCGCCAATACTCGTCGCCCATAACACTGAGTGCCCCAAGTGTGCTGCCGTGGTAACTTTTCTGTGCACATACTACATCAGTGCGACCAGTGACCCGGCGGGCTAGTTTGAGTGCTCCTTCAGTTGCTTCTGTACCAGAATTAGTAAAGTAAACACAATCAAGATGTTTGGGTAAGTAACTTGCTAATAGTTGTGCGTATTGCGACTGTGGACTCTGCACCAGCTCGCCATATACCATAATATGCATATACTGCTGTGCCTGTGCAGTGATAGCTGCTACCACAGCAGGATGACTGTGTCCAATGTTGCATACACTAATACCACCTATTAGGTCCAAATAAGTATTACCATCGGCATCGTGCAGGTAGTTGCCATTGGCTTTTACTATCTCTATACCTACAGGTGCAGGAGATGTTTGTGCCAGATGCTGAAGAAAAAGTTGCCGATTGGTCATATTGCAATTTTAATGAAAAACAATAAATAGGAGTATTTACAGAACGGAGCATGTAGTATAAATGAAACTAATCGCTAACAGGCTTTAGTTGAAACTCAGCTGCTTTTTGCAACAAAAAATCATAAGCTGCTGCATAGTCATTAGGAATTTGCCCATCTAGTATAGCTTCTCTTATAGCAGTTTTGAGCACTCCCACATTGCGAGACGGAGCCAGACCGAAGATGCGCATAATGTCTTCTCCAGTGATAGGTGGTTGCCAATTGCGAATGCGATCACTTTCTTCTACCTCTTTTAGTCTATGTTTTACCAGCTCAAAGTTTTCGAGGTAACGCTTAACCTTCATTTTATTTTTAGAGGTAATGTCACTTTCGCAAAGAATCATAAGATCTTCGAGGTCATCTCCAGCATCAAACAACAACCTACGCATTGCAGAGTCTGTAATATCTTCCTTGGTGAGACTTATAGGGCGCAAATGAAGGGCTACTAGCTTGGCTACATACTTCATTTTTTCATTTTGAGGTAGTTTCAGTTGCTTGAAGATGCGCGGTGTCATACGCTCGCCTACCACTTCATGGCCATGAAATGTCCAACCATGGTCTTCCTCAAATTTTTTAGTAGCTGGTTTACCTATATCATGCAACAGGGCAGCCCAACGCAGCCATAAGTTATTGCTTTTGGCAGCAGTATTGTCTATTACCTGTAGTGTGTGATAAAAATTGTCTTTATGACCCTTGCCTTCTACTATCTCTACCCCTGAAAGATCTACCATTTGTGGAAAAAACTCTTGTAGCAAACCGCTTATAAACAATAGATGCAACCCAATCGATGGTTTAGATGCGGCCATTATTTTATTGAGCTCATCGGTAATGCGCTCTTGCGAAACAATTTTGAGGCGGTGTTTATTTCGACTAATAGCCTCAAAAACATCCGGCACTATATTAAAGCCCAACTGTGTGGCAAAACGTATGGCCCTCATCATACGTAGCGGGTCGTCTGAAAACGTTATATCTGGGCCTAGTGGGGTGCGTATGGTTTGAGCATGAAGGTCGTCAATGCCCCCAAATGGATCGATAAGTCTACCAAAATCATTTGGGTTTAGGCTTATTGCTAAAGCATTGATGGTGAAATCTCTCCTTAATTGATCATCTTGTATAGTACCTGGCTCCACCTCTGGTTTACGAGAATCGGCATTATAGGACTCTTTGCGCGCACCGACAAATTCTACATCTAGCCCATGCAAACAAAACTGAGCAGTACCAAACGTTTTGAAAAAACTAACATGCGGTTTGTGATGAAAAGTTGCTGCTACTGCGTGTGCCAAATCTATGCCATCGCCAGTGCAAACTATATCTACATCTTTTGTGGGTCTTCCTAGCAACTTATCTCTAACAAAACCACCTATTAGGTAACACTGCAATTGCAATTCGGCCGCTACTCTACCTATGGTAGTGAATAACTGCAACTCATCAGGGGTACAAACTATATCCATATATACCTACAAAGCTATGATATTGGTGGATTATTGACGATAAGAGTATTTTGACTATCAAAGTAAACCTCAACAAAATGAAAAAAAACCTCTCATAATTGAACTAGCCTCTATCCCCATTTTGAAAACAGCAAATAGCTATGTTACTAGAAACACTGCATCCTTACTATGCACTACCTTGCAACCCAATTGTATTGACAAAATTTAAAAATAAGAGAATGAAAAGAATTGTGAGTTTGATGATGCTATTTGCCTTAATAGTAAACGCTAAGGATGTTTTATCGAAAGAACACCAAATTAAAAGCGAAGAGATAACCTACTTATGTAACGGTGTTACTATGAAAAGTTACATAAGCTACGATGCAGCCCAAAAAGGGAAACGTGCAGCTATTGTTGTGGTGCCTGAGTGGTGGGGGATCAACGAATATGCAAAAGGCCGCGCTAAAATGCTGGCTGAACAAGGATATATAGCTATAGCAACTGACATTTATGGAGAAGGCAAAACTGCCGACAATCCCGCCAAAGCGCAAGAATATGCTACCCCTTTTTATAAGGACCCAATGATGGCTAAAGAAAGAATAGAAGCTGCAATAACAGAGCTAAAAAAACATACACAAACTGACCCCACTAAAATAGCCGCCATAGGTTACTGTTTTGGTGGAAGTATGGTACTTAATGCAGCCAAAATGGGTACACCTCTCAAGGGCGTAGTTAGTTTTCATGGAGGCCTTGCCACAGCACCTGCCACAAAGGGCAGTTTGAAGGGAAAAATACTAGTATGCCACGGTGCAGCAGATAAATTTATATCTGCCGAAGAAGTAGTTAATTTTCGTAAGAATCTAGATTCAACTGGTACCACTTATACTTTCATTGAGTATCCCGATGCTACTCATGCATTTACTAACCCTGATGCCACATCTACAGGAAAAAAGTTCAGCATTCCTATTTCTTACAATAAAGCTGCTGATGAAAAATCTTGGAAAGACATGAAGCGTTTTTTCGCAACTATCTTTTAACAATAGTCTCAAACTTTCCTTCAAATAACAATGGCTGCTTGAAAGCAGCCATTGTTATTTGAAGGATTTTCAGTTCTTGGCACAAAGCTATATTACAGGTCTAAACTACTGGTCTTCTTCCCTGTACATATGCTCCATTTTTGAGCCAAAAAAATTGAGAAACAACCCTATAAAAGCTAAGGAAAGTATAGCCTCCGTACTCACTATTATTTTCCCGGTAGAGGTCAAGGGGCTGATATCACCATAGCCAATAGTAGTAGATGTAACTATAGAAAAGTATATATAGTCAACGTATCCGTTTATTTTACCTGTCAGCAAGTTTAAACCAGCATATATCACTGCATAATTGAAACATATCTCCAGATAATTAAGAAACAGCATAAGTAAATTGCGCCGGTAAGATCTTGGCACAATAAAAATATCTGACACAAAGATTATAGAGATAACGTACAGAAAAGTTTCCGACATAAAGTAAACTGAGATCGCAATTGCCCAAGTGTGTACATACCACCCTCTCACTAGAATTATTAGTGGTAAAATAGTCTTGAATACTACGTAGAGTTCTTTCACTAAGTTTCGGGTAATTACACCCACTTTTCCTAAAGATTGCATCAGGTGCATAGCAGGAAAAATAATCTGTACACCAACTAGAAATATACGTAAAATCTTTTCAAGCCCAGTATCGTGGTGACGTTTATTGTCCCAAGTATTCTTTAAATCTCGAACATAGGTTTGATATGGAGTGTTTTTTAACGGCTTGTTGTATACTGGTGAACCAAGAAACAATTTGTAAAGAAAATCTTTCATTAGCTACCGTATTGGTATTTAATTTAGGAGCACAAGATAATAACTACACGTTTGGCAAAAGAAAAAAAGCGATAAAACAAGATTAATTATCTGTAACCAGGCTTTTGTTCCAGAGTATTGCACATTTCTACACTGCCCAATCTAAATACCAAAGGGATGTTTGTACGTTGTAGAAACAACTCTTGTCTACAAAAGAACCCAAATTGTTTGGTATGAAAATCTGGTGGTAAAACAAAAACTGCGATAGTATTATTTACTCCTTTATGGTTTAATCCAGTCGACTTAATTGGTGTTTTTAAGGAAAAAGAATTCATTAAACTTTGCCCATACAATAATGTCGGACTGCAACCAAACAAAACAATATAAATCACCTGCTTTGTTAACTTCATTTCTAAAATTAAGCAATAATCTCTAAAGAGGCAATATGTAATTACAAAGTTTACATTGTTATAATTCTTTTATACCATTTCCTTCTTTGACCATAGCTACTTTATGAAATACAGAATGTAGTTAACATTTGGGTTAAGATAATCTACATAAAACGTATTCCCACCACTTAAGAAATTTCCATCATTGAGATCTCAAAAAAACAGAAACCATAACACTTCTCTTCTTTTTTATTTCCTTTCGGTTAATAAACGACACATTTGGAGGCAGTCGCTAAACAATGTATTTTTATTCACATATTAATACTAATTGTTCGTATTGAATAGTCTGCATTTGATGCGTTATCCACACCGATGTGAGTTAAAATTAATACTATAGCCAGCCGAATTAGTTTAACTTAGCTATAGCCTAGTAAGTATAGTTTCTCTTTGAAAAAACGATAAAAAATGAGTCCTAATCAGCAATCTGGCTTGTCTTTCAGCCGTCATTACACCCAAGAAGGCGTTAGTCCTTATGACATGTTTGAGTACGACCTACGTACATCCGTAATACGCAATCCCAATGGTGAAAAAGTATTTGAAATGACCAATGTAGAGGTTCCTGCACACTGGTCACAAATAGCTACAGATATTCTTGCACAGAAGTACTTTAGAAAAGCTGGAGTACCACAACCTGACGGCACTTTAGGAAAAGAAACCTCTGTAAAACAAGTGGCGCATAGACTAGCAGATTGCTGGCGCAGCTGGGGAGAAAAATATGGCTACTTCGGTTCAGCACAAGACGCTGAAGTGTTTAGAGATGAACTTATTTACAGTATACTGCATCAGAGTTGTGCGCCAAACTCACCCCAATGGTTCAACACTGGCCTTTACAACACTTACGGGATAGAAGGTAATGCACAGGGTCATTACTATGTAGACCCTAAAACAGGCAAACTAGAACGTTCGAAAAATGCATACGAACGCCCTCAACCTCATGCTTGCTTCATACTAAGCGTAAGCGATGACTTGGTGAATGAAGGTGGCATTATGGACTTATGGGTGCGAGAGGCTCGGATATTCAAGTATGGCTCAGGTGTAGGTACCAACTACTCTAACATTAGAGCCGAAGGAGAGAAACTAAGTGGAGGAGGAACATCGAGCGGATTGATGAGCTTTTTAAGGATAGGCGACAGAGCCGCCGGTGCTATAAAAAGTGGAGGCACCACCCGTAGGGCTGCTAAAATGGTTTGCTTAGACCTAGACCACCCTGAAGTAGTGAACTTCATCGATTGGAAAGTAGAGGAAGAGAAAAAAGTCGCTGCTTTGATAGCTGCTGGTTATCCTTCAGACTATGAAGGTGAGGCTTATAAAACAGTATCTGGTCAGAACTCTAACAATTCGTTGCGGATACCTAATGAGTTTTTTAGAACACTAGAAAACAATGGTGATTGGAACATGACTGCTCGTGGCAGTGGCAAAGTAATGAATACCATTCCAGCACGCGAACTTTGGGAGAAAATAGCCTATGCAGCGTGGCGTTGCGCCGACCCAGGCACCCAATATGACACCACCATCAATGAGTGGCATACATGCCCTGAAGGCGGTGCCATACGCGCATCAAACCCCTGTTCCGAATACATGTTTTTGGATAATACTGCTTGTAACTTGGCATCTCTGAACCTAAGAAGATTTTACAACGAAGATTCAGGCATATTTGATGTAGAGGGCTTCGAATACATGGTAAGATTGTGGACCGTAGTGCTGGAAATATCGGTACTAATGGCTCAGTTCCCTTCGCCAGAAGTTGCTCAACTCAGTTATGACTATCGCACGTTGGGACTTGGATATGCCAATCTGGGATCAATGCTCATGGTTAGCGGCATAGCCTATGATAGTGAAGAAGCAAGAGGTATAGCTGGTGCCATAACAGCTATCATGAATGGCGTAGCCTACAAAACATCAGCTGAGATGGCCAAATGTTTAGGTGCCTTCCCAAGATTTGCAGAGAATAAAGAACATATGATGCGTGTAATGCGCAATCACAGGGCTGCCGCTTACGATGCTGCAGACGCATTTGAAGGCCTAGAAATAGCACCGGTGGGAATAAACGCTCGCTACTGCCCAGACTATCTTCTAAAAGCAGCCACACGCGCGTGGGATGAGGCTGTGCAAATGGGCGACCTATATGGCTATCGTAATGCACAAGCTACTGTGATAGCACCTACAGGCACTATTGGTTTGGTAATGGATTGCGACACTACTGGCGTGGAACCCGACTTTGCACTGGTTAAGTTCAAAAAACTATCTGGCGGTGGGTACTTCAAAATCATAAATCAGTCTATCCCTGCTGCGCTGAAAAAACTCGGTTATAATGCAGAACAAGCCGATGCAATAGTGAAGTATGCCAAAGGTCATGGCACATTTGCCGGTGCACCTTTTATCAATCATCAGTCGCTAAGCGAAAAAGGATTTATAGCTACAGAACTTAAAAAGCTAGATGTAGCTGTAGAAAGCGCATTTGAAATAGGTTTCGTATTCAATGTTTACAATCTGGGCGAAGAATGTTTGCAACGTTTAGGGTTCACTTCTGAACAGTATTTTGCTTCAGATTTCAATCTTCTGGAAGCTTTGGGGTATACTGAAGATGAAATAGACGCTGCTAATGACTATGTGTGCGGCACCATGACTGTAGAAGGTGCCCCTTACCTGAAATCTGAGCATTTATCCGTATTCGATTGTGCGAACAAATGCGGCAAAAAAGGAAAGAGATTCATTCATGCTCATGGGCACATAAGAATGATGGGGGCTGTACAACCATTCATCAGTGGTGCAATATCTAAAACCATTAACCTACCCAATGAGGCAGATATAGATGAAATTAAAGACTGCTACTACCTAAGCTGGAAACTAGGTTTGAAGGCATGTGCACTTTACAGAGATGGTTCTAAACTAAGCCAACCACTGAGCAATAAAAGTGATAAAAAGAAAAAAGAAGAACCAAAAGAAGAAATTGCCACCAGCTTGGTAGTAGACATGAGCAAGCTGACGGTGAGTGAGCTACTGGAGGAGGTAAATAAAAGAGTACAGGCCAGCCCAGATACTCAACTGAAAAGGGAACTGAGCAGAATAGTAGAACGCAAACAGCTTCCTGCTAAAAGAAGAGGTTATACTATAAAAGGCAAAGTTGGTGGACAAGCTATTTTTCTACGCACAGGCGAGTATGGCGATGGAACACTGGGAGAGATATTTGTAGACATGGCTAAGGAGGGCGCCACTATGCGTAGCCTGCTCAATAGTTTTGCAATTGCAATATCTGTGGGCTTACAGTATGGTGTTCCATTGGAAGAATATGTAGATAAATTTACCTTCTCCCGATTTGAGCCATCGGGCATGGTAGAGCACCCAAATATTAAAAGTGCCACCTCGGTGCTTGACTATATTTTCAGACTACTAGCCTACGAATATTTGGACCGTGACGATCTGGTACATGTACCAGACCCAAACCGCAGAACCCACCAGCAGGAAATAGAGGCTCAACAGCAAGAACTAACACAAGTAAGGGTGTCAGCACCACAGCCAGCTCAAAAACCAAAATCTGTACTCGCACCAATGACTGTCGACGCTGACGTTAAAAAGCTAATGGGTACTAGCGCTGATGCGCCTGCCTGCAGAAACTGTGGTAATATAACCCTGAGAAATGGCACATGCTACATGTGCCCTAACTGTGGTACAACTACTGGATGCAGTTAACAAAGTATAAGGTAAGATTTACACGCTTAAAGCTACAAGATGGTTTATTCGTCTTTGGTTTTAGTGTGTAAATCTAAACTCCTTTGCTGCCCATAAACCTAATTTAGTCAATGGGCTGATATTCATCTAACTACGTTCATCACAGATTTACAATTTGCAACCACAGCGGTACACACTAGATATTCGGATAGAGATTGAAACCGTTTCAACATTTACCCTAAACAACCTTTACTCCTAATTACATATATTTTCCACCCCAGCAATACATCAATACTCGCTAAGAGTAATAATCCCGTACAATGCTGTTACATAAATACCCATAAAGCAATAGTTTTGATGACCGATCAATAAAAGCCATCTTTCAATTGCAATTAGGTATTGATTACAATCTTTATCTTTGACTTATGAACACAGTTTTGCTGCACAAAGAAAACGGAGTAGGATACATCACACTTAACCGTCCGGAAAAATACAATAGCTACAATCGAGAAATGTCTGTTGAGCTGCAACAGTATTTGGACGAATGTGCAGCAGATGCTGAGGTACGCTGCATATATATTACTGGTGCAGGCAAGGGTTTTTGTTCGGGTCAGGACTTATCAGAGGCAATGAACCCCACTCCAGAAGAGTTTGAACGAATGGTAAGAGAGCATTATAACGCTACAATTCTTAGACTGAGAACAATAGAAAAACCAATAATAGCCGCTGTAAACGGTGTTGCAGCTGGTGCTGGTGCCAACATCGCCCTGGCTTGCGATATAGTGCTAGCTAAAGAAAGTGCATCTTTTATTCAAGCATTTAGCAAAATTGGACTGATTCCTGATAGTGGAGGCACCTACATACTACCACGACTTATAGGCATGCAACGCGCCGCTGCGCTCATGATGACCGGCGAAAAGGTTACAGCTGCTGAAGCTGTAAATATGGGTATGATTTACAAATATTATGCTGAAGCTGACTTTGAAGTAGAAACTCGCAAAATGGCCATTTCTCTTGCTCAAATGCCCACTCTGGGTATAGGGCTTACCAAACGACTGCTCAATGAAACTTACAACAATTCTTTAGAGCAACAATTAGACGCTGAAAAAAACACACAAGTTATTGCAGGTGCAAGTCATGACTTCAAAGAAGGAGTTCAAGCTTTCCTCGAAAAAAGAAAACCAATATTTACTGGTAAATAAGTTTTTATCTATCACTTAAGTATCCTTTGTTTTTCACACACTACGTGGATAAATATATTTTACCGCCTACCAACATATACTGTCAGGCTGACTTATAAAAGTTAATTTTGCGATCTAGCATGCGCCTGATAATATTTGTATTGGTTTTGTTTTATAGTGTAAGTGGCAGAGCAAAAGGAGTTAATCCTGCTGACTATGGCATAGACACACTAGCCGACCCTATTACACTTCAGCTGTCTGCAAAAGCAGCTGCCGATAGCAGTATAGGTGCACACCCTATGCTAGACAGCCCCTACATAATAAGTGATTTACAGTCGCCCCACAAATACGTATCTCAAACTTCCGACTTCTACCTCTTGCTATCTCTATGTCTCATACTGGGCTTAATACGATACATGGATACCAGATATTTTGGTAATTTATGGAGAGCATTTTGGAATCCTACTCTTAGTAATCGAAAGTTAAAAGATCAATTGCAAGGGGCAGGTTTGCCTAATTTTCTGATGAATATTTTCTTTGCTTTTGCTGGAGGGGCATATATATATTATGTGGTCCGTTTTTTCACCCCTGGCAGGTCTGGCATCATTCCACCATCTTTGCTCATTATTATGCTCATTGTGGGCATTGGTCTTATTTATGTCATCAAGTACGCTGCTGTCAGGTTTAGCGGTTGGGCTTTCCGCTTAGAGGGCATTACAGAGCATTATTTGTTCAATGTTTTTCTTATTAACAAAATCCTTGCTATCACCCTCATTCCTTTTATCATCATTCTGGCTTTCGCCGATTATAATCTTGCCAAACAAATAGTTGCCATTTCATTTATCACTTCTGGCATTTTGTTACTCAATCGATACATCAGATCGTGGCAGGTTTTCGGCTCATTCTTCCAGTACAGTAAATTTCATTTTTTTATGTACCTTTGCGCCTCAGAATTACTGCCTTTGGCAGTTTTGATGAAAATGTTAGTTAAAGGATTAATGTTTTATTAGGTTGGTTTAAAGCATCAATATCACTTATTTCTTGTACTAAACCCCTATATTTTTTTATATGGCCAAAGTAGTTCGTTCGAAAAAAAATGATGGTGACAAAAAGGAACTGAAGGTTAGCCGTATATTGATAACTCAGCCTCGGCCCGAAACAGATAAGTCGCCCTATTTTGATCTTGCCAAGAAGTATGAGCTCACACTCGACTTCCATGCTTTTATACGTGTAGAAGGACTCAGTGGCAAAGACTTCAGAAAACAAAAAATTGACATTACTGAACATACAGCTATTATATTCACTAGCAGATACGCTGTAGACCATTTTTTTAGAATTTGTGAAGAGCTAAAGGTGAAGGTATCACAGGATATGAAGTATTTCTGTATCACCGAAGCTGTTGCGCTGTACTTGCAAAAATTTATTCTCTACCGTAAACGTAAAGTATTCTTTTCAGCCGATGGTAGCTCAGCAGGGCTCCAAGATGTAATTACCAAGCATAAAAGCGAAAAATACCTTTTGCCAGTTTCAGATAATGCCAAAAATGACATTGCTCAACATCTTATAAAACACAATATAAAATACTCGGATGTTACTTTATACAGGATGGTATCTAACGATATCTCCGAAATAATGAAAGTTAACTACGATGTCATTGTGTTTTTTAGTCCGTTTAGTGTTCAAACTCTGTTTGATTATAACCCCGAATTTAAACAGAATGGAACAATGGTTGGTGCATTCGGTCCTACGACCTCCAAGGCTATTGAAGACACAGGATTGAGATTAGATATCAAGGCCCCAGCACCCAATGCTCCATCAATGGTAGCAGCACTAGAGTTGTTCCTTGCTGATATAAAAAAGTAAGTGACATATTCATTTCTTCGCCACAGCCTTTCTCGCAGTGAATTATTTGACTATTAGGGGATCGTTGTATTTATTTGCGTACTAAGATTTATTCTTTGGCAACATACTTTTCGATATTTTTGCCAGATGAAAAGACTGTTTAGCAAGTGTTTTCCTTTTATACTAGGAATTTTATTTTTTACTGCCTGCAAAAATGATACAGCTCCTGTCACCGATCATGCCAGCAACAATCCTATCTTCAAAGAGGATGCTGTACTCAAAAGCCTAACTGACGAAATAGCCAAAGCTCCTTCACAAGCCTCGTTGTATTACGAACGAGGTCGTACTCTTCAAAAAATGAAGTTAGACACACTAGCTCTTAAGGACTATAAAAAAGCCGCAACATTAGACTCTACCAAGGCAGAATACTTTAGTGCAGTAGGCGACCTCCTATTCGAGAATAAAGATATTACAGGGTCTATAGAGTGGATTCAGAAAGCTATAACCTTAAAGCCAGATGATCGTAAAGCACATCTAAAAATTGCCAAGCTGTTCCTATACTTACAAGATTATCCAAGAGCATTTGCCGAGATAAATCTGGTACTTGTAAAAAACGTCTATGACCCCGAAGCATACTTCCTGAAGGGAATGATTTACAAAGACATGAAGGATACTGCCAAGGCTATATCGACCTTTGAAACAGCTGTACAAGTAGCACCAGACTATAGAGAAGCCGTTGTTCAATTAGGTATTCTGCATAGTGCCAAAGGCGATGCTATAGCCATGAAATACCTCGATAACGCCTATGCTATGGACACTACTGATGTTTTCCCCATTTTTGCCAGAGGCGTCTTTTATCAGGAAATGAAAGACTACCAGAAAGCAAAGGCAGAGTATCGCAAATGTATTCTCCGAAACAGAAGATACACAGATGCTTATTTTAATATGGGCTACATCCTGATGCAAGAAGACTCTACACAAAAAGCATGGCGACAGTATGATATGGCCATAAAAACAGACCCATCCAATCCCTATGCCTATTATAACCGAGGATTATGTAGCGAAATTATGGATAGCATAGCTAACGCTGTCAACGACTATAGAATAGCTCAGCGCCTAGACACTAGTTATGCCAGCCCTAAAGAGGCGCTGAAACGATTAGTAAAACAAAAAAAATAGCACTTAACCCAGTAGCAATATTGCAATGTATTGACTTTATAATTCAAAATACAAACAAAATCATATGGCTTTAATAGCTCCTTCTATGCTCTCTGCCGATTTCCTGAATCTGGGTTCAGAAATCGAAATGGTTAATAATAGTGAAGCAGATTGGTTTCATCTAGATGTGATGGATGGCAGATTTGTACCTAATATTAGCTATGGCATGCCCATTATAGCCCATATGAAGCGGACTGCAAAAAAAACGCTGGATGTACACCTGATGGTAGAAGATCCAGAGCGTTATCTGGAAGATTTCAAAAAAGCAGGAGCTGATTACCTTACTATACACTACGAAACTGGCTATCACCTGCATCGCACGCTTACATCCATAAGAGCACTGGGGATGAAGGCAGGCTTGGCTATCAACCCTCACACACCTGTAGAAATGGTGCAAGATATCATACACGAAATAGATCTGCTGCTAGTTATGAGTATCAACCCAGGTTTTGGTGGACAAAAATTCCTACCACTTACCTATGCCAAAATAAGAAAGGCTAAAGAAATGATAACCGCTGCAGGTGCTAATACCCTGATAGAAATAGACGGTGGTGTGACCCTCGATAATGCTGCAGATATTGTAGCCGCTGGTGCAGATGTGCTGGTAGCTGGCAATACTGTGTTTGCCGCGGCAGACCCTACAGCTACAATAAAAAAATTGAAGGAGCTGACGAAATAATCTTATTTTCATTTCGTTTATACTATTGCTACAGGAAGGTAAAACTGTTTAATCACTATATTGTTTTTACATATCTGCGATGTCTGGTTGTCGGGGGTATTATCTGGATTTATGACAACACAAAAACTGCAATGCGCTATACATAATGTGAAAGAGCAAATGATGTCAGGTGCCACTGTGCGTGCAAGTAGTTATTGGGCATTTCTTATAGGCAGCAGCAAGGCAAAGAGCTGTATATGGGCTGTTTTGCTTGTTTTGTGCAGCACCTATGCATCAGCGCAAACTGCCAAAGTATCTGGTTTGGTTAAAGATGACAGAGACAAACCAGTAGAGCAAGTATTGGTAGCCGACGAAGAAACCGGCATGGGGTCTTACACTGACAAAAAAGGATATTACTGGCTAGAGATTCCCGCAAATAAGTTAGTGAAATTGGTATACTATTCTACAGGCCACGATGTGGTGCGCAGACAATTGCAACTTACAACGGGTGCGATGCGGACAATAGATGTGCAACTAACCCCAAAAAAATCAACAGCTTTAAAAGAATTCACAGTCAAAGATCAGCGCAAACGTGCCGAAGCAGGCTCTGTGTATCTCGACGTTAGTAAGGCTGTATACATGCCCAGCATTATAGGGGGAGTAGAAGGCATGATAAAGCTGGCTGTTGGGTCAAACAACGAATTGACATCCCAGTATAGTGTGCGTGGAGGCAACTTTGATGAAAACCTAGTGTATGTCAATGACTTTGAAATATACAGGCCATTTCTGGTACGCACTGGTCAGCAGGAGGGTTTGAGTTTTGTCAACTCTGACCTTGTTTCTAATGTAAACTTTTCCGTAGGTGGTTTTCAGGCAAAGTATGGCGACAAGATGAGTAGTGTGCTAGATGTAGCATACAAACGACCAAAAGAATTTGGAGGCTCTGTGACTACTAGTTTGTTAGGAGCAAGTATGCACCTTGAAGGGGCGTCTAAAAATCAGCGACTTACATACCTAATAGGTGCTCGACAAAAAAGCAACCAATATGTGCTACGCTCACAACCCACTAAGGGCATTTATAACCCTTCTTTTACCGATATTCAGGCACTCATCAACTACAAACTAGGTAAAAGCTGGGAATTGGAAGCAATAGGCAACTATGCCCGCAACAGATTTACCTTCTTTCCAGAGCGTTCTACATCCAGCTTTGGCGTACTTAATCAGGCGTATCAGTTGAGTGTGTTTTATGAAGGGGGTGAGTTCGACCAGTTCGATTCTCGATTTGGTGGAATTTCTGCCACCCATCACAAAGAAGGCTCTAAACTAAAACTGAAGTTTCTAGGCTCAGCATTCCGCACTAACGAATATGAAACCTACGACATCAGCGGTGCATACTTGCTTGGCGAGTTACAAACAGATTTGGGCAAAAGAGATTTCGGGCAGATAAAAACATACTTAGGTGCCGGTGGCATCCAAAACTTTGCCCGAAACTACCTGAATGTAAATGTAGGAGACATTGGCATGAGAGGTACCTATGAAGCTAAAAATAACCTTATACAGTTTGGCGCTAATACCACTATGACTGGCATAGCAGATGAACTGCATGAGTGGGAGCGTCGCGACTCAGCAGCCTTCTCACAACCCTACAATCCTGACAAGCTCACAATGGCTAGTTTTTTTCACTCTACATCCAATTTCAATTATGTACGTTTAAGCGGCTTTATTCAAGATTATGTTCGCTTCGACTCTGGCAGACTTACAGCCACTGCTGGTGTGCGATTCAATCATAGCTTTCTGAACAATGAGTTTGTGGTAAGCCCACGTTTACAGCTTGCTTATCGTCCTAGGTCTGCTACCCGCGATGCAGTTATCAAATTCTCAGTAGGTAAGTATGTGCAACCACCTTTCTACCGCGAGATGCGCGATTTGCTGGGAAATGTGAACAAACAATTGCTGGCACAAAAGTCTATCCAAACGGTACTAGGAACAGACTACAATTTCAAGATGTTCAATCGCCCCTTTAAAGTTACAGGTGAAGGGTACTACAAATACCTATGGGATTTGGACCCATATAGGTATGACAATGTACGCATACGCTACACCGGCAAAAACAACTCTATTGGGCGTGTATATGGCGGAGAGGTTCGCCTGTATGGCGACTTAGTAGAAGATGCTACCTCATGGATAAGCATAGGTATACTGAAGGCCGAGCAAAAAATAACAGATAGCCCATCTATAGCAGGATACGACAACTATTTTCCAATGCCTACCGATCAGCGCTTCATGCTGGGAATGTACTTTGAAGACTATCTACCTAAAAACAAAAATTTCAAAGCACATATCAACATTTTGTACTCCAGTGGTTTGCCGGTGGGTCCCCCACAAGGTCAGTTGTTTCAGAACACCCTTCGCCTACCCGATTATAAACGTGTCGACATTGGCTTTTCTGCCCTTTTGCTCGATGCTAATGCTAGAGAACACAGAGCTCATAACTTCTTCAATAATCTGAAAAGTGTATGGGCAAGTTTCGAAGTATTCAACCTGTTGAGTATACAAAACACACTATCGTACACCTGGATACAAGACCAAAGTACCAGCAACAGATATGCTGTACCAAACAGACTTACATCGCGACTTATCAACGTAAAAATGCTCTTTAATTTTTAACCCTTTCGTTGCTATTGTTACTGGTTTCCCTTGCTGGTAGCGGCTCTTCAAAAAAAGTTTGAAAAATATTTGAAAAACATTTTGCAGGAAACAACTTTTGCTTATCTTTGCACTCCAATTCGGAAGCGAGGCGGCACAAAAAAAGCAAACAAACAGCTCTTAAAACATTGATTTCGTAACTCAGTTGGTAGAGCATCCCGATTTTTCATCGGGAGGGTCTTTGGGTTCGAAGCAGTTTGAAAATAGTTCTTAAATTATTGATTTCGTAGCTCAGTTGGTAGAGCAATACACTTTTAATGTATGGGTCTTGGGTTCGAGTCCCAACGGAATCACCTAAAGCCTCTGCACATGCAGGGGCTTTTTAGTTTTAACAACAGAAGGTTTTTTTTATTTCGTTAGCTTAGTTAGCTGAGCATCCCGATTTTTCATCGGGAGGGTCTTGGGTTCGAGTCCCAACGGAATCACTTAAAGCGGCTGCACACACAGGTGCTTTTTAGTTTATAGCAAACGTCTACATCTTATATTCTTCTACAATTGACAAGTACTATAAAGGTGCATGCACAGATATAGAAAGAAGATTGTACGAACAAAACATTGGTCAATCAAAGTTTACGGCTACTGGAATGCTTTGGGAACTGAAGTACACAGAAGTATCCCCTACTCTACAGGCAGCAAATATGCCTTGAATATGAAAAGTTCCTGCTTGAATCTAATTATACAAGACCAGCAAATTCCGGTTTGAAATTATAACAAACCACCACATGGGTCACAATACATTTCTTCAAAAAAATCAGCGTATTATATGTAATAGAAAAAGGACCCGCAATTGCGAGTCCTTTTTCTATAAAATGTGATATCTAAATCAAACAAGATTAATATCTGTACAATTCTGGTTTGTATGGACCCTCTTTAGGTATACCCAAATACTCAGACTGCTCAGTAGTAAGTTCTTCCAATACCACACCGATTTTAGCTAGGTGCAAACGTGCAACTTTCTCATCTAGGTGTTTTGGAAGTACATATACTTTGTTTTCGTAGTTACTGTGGTTCAACCAAAGTTCTATCTGAGCCAAAGTTTGGTTAGTGAATGAGTTACTCATTACAAAACTTGGGTGACCAGTAGCACAACCCAAATTTACTAGACGGCCTTCAGCGAGTACTATTACTTCTTTACCTTCTATGCTATAAAGGTCCACCTGTGGTTTGATGGTATCTTTAGTATCGCCATAGTTGTCATTCAACCAAGCCATATCGATTTCGATATCGAAGTGACCGATGTTACAAACGATAGCTTTATCCTTCATCGCACGGAAGTGAGATTCTGTGATAAGATCGCGGCAACCAGAAGCAGTAACAATGATGTCAGCTTCTTTCACTGCATCAATCATTTTTTTAACTTCAAAACCATCCATAGCAGCCTGTAGAGCGCAGATAGGATCGATTTCAGTTACGATAACACGAGCACCAGCACCACGCAATGAAAGCGCAGAACCTTTACCCACATCGCCATAACCACCTACTACTGCTACTTTACCAGCCATCATAACATCAGTAGCACGACGGATAGCATCTACCAAACTTTCTTGACAACCGTATTTGTTATCAAATTTAGATTTAGTAACAGAATCATTCACATTGATTGCAGGCATTGGCAAAGTACCATTAGCCATACGCTCATACAAGCGGTGTACGCCAGTAGTAGTTTCTTCGCTCAGTCCTTTTATGTGCTGTATTAGCTCAGTGTAGTTGTTCAATACTACATTGGTTAGGTCTCCACCATCATCCAATATCATATTTAGCGGACGATCTTCGCTACCGAAGAACAAAGTCTGCTCTATACACCAGTCAGCTTCTTCCAAACTCTGACCTTTCCATGCAAAAACACCTATGCCAGCAGCAGCAATAGCGGCAGCAGCGTGGTCTTGTGTCGAAAAGATATTGCAAGAACTCCAACGTACTTCAGCACCCAATGCAACCAGCGTTTCTATCAAAACCGCAGTTTGTATTGTCATGTGCAAACAACCAGCTATACGCGCACCTGCTAAAGGTTTTTGGGCACCATACTCCTCACGAATAGCCATCAATCCTGGCATCTCTGCTTCTGCAAGCCTAATCTCTTTGCGCCCCCATTCAGCGAGGCTAAGGTCCTTAACTTTGTAAGGCAACTTAAAGTCAATTTTCGAACGCGTCATTGTACTCATAAGTGTTTTTTAAAAATTTCGACAAAGTTAAGTAAATTATATGGTACGTTTCGCACGTGCTTTCATCAACCTTTGTTTTTATTTTTTGAAATATACCTTATATTTACCTCGAAAATTTATTAGTGTATGAAAAGAATGTATGCTCTCCTTATTGCCGCAGTAGGCTGCACTAGCTTATTGACCTCTTGCGACAAAGGAGATGATAACCCGTTTGGCGACTGGAAATGTACTTGTTTTGTGACGAGAGTTAATTATTTGATAATCCCACCAGATACTACAGTTATCACAACATTGGACACTACATATTTAACTGCTATGGATATGGACATGAACACTGCCAAATCTTTTTGCGATAGAGCACAAACAGGTTACACAGATACGCTAGGCGGGAAAGCTGTTTGTACCATTAAGTAAGCTCATAACTTTATTTAAACAAAGAGAGGTTGTAACTACTGAGTTGCAACCTCTCTTTGTTTATGATATAAATGCATTACTTCTTCTTACTAGTACCCGTATTCGGCTTACTCGTAGACGGTGAAACTGGGTTTGCTGCTGCTGGAACTGATGCTGCAGTTTCTTTCTTCTTGAGATATTCAGATATTTTTTGCAGTATACCACTATGTGCCATGTACAATACTGCAAGCGGAATTAACCTAAACAATCCTCTTTTGGCCGAATTGAATATAGTATGACTGGGTATCAGAAAAGATAATAATACTAGTCCAATATACACTACTCCGATGCCTACCAATGCAAAACGCGCATCTTTACTAAATTTCCTAGGCCAAATAACATCGGCTATGAAAACGAAAACAAAGAAGTAGAAAAAGTGAGCATATACATCTTTGCCCTTATTTGAAAAGATGGTATCAGTAGCTATTTTAGTAAACTTCTCAATAAGTAAAGAGAAATTAAAGAAGTCATGACTTATTAGTTCACCTAGATTGAAGCGAAAAGGAATGAATTTGCTGATAAAGAAATTCAAGACAATATTGAATAACAATGAAAATGAAACAAATAAACCAGTTTGAATTACAACTTGCGACAATTTAACTTGCTGCTTGAAAAGGTAAAGTGCCAAAAAAGGTGCTACCATTACTATCATCACCAATGTCTCAGACCTGATATAAACTGATGCTCCAAACAAAAACGATGACCACAACAACAATCTGATATTTTTTTCAGCAAGATACTGAGTAAGGAAATAATACCCACCTACAAAAAACACCATATTGGCATAGTCGTACAATAACACATATGAGTAAGCAAACAAATCAGGTATAGCAAAGTAAACAAGCATGAGCATACCTGCCAGCAGTGGATGAACAATTTGCCGCAGAAGGGTATAAAACCATATTGTAAAACTCAAGAAAAGTAAGCTGAGCCAAACCTGACCAAAAGAATGCACCAATAATTTATAGACAACTTGCAAAGATGTTATGAATGGTGATTTAAAGATATTATTGGCAGAAGAGTTAAGCCTCAGGTCAATTTTGAAAACTGAATTGATCATTGTTTTTTCGCGGGCGGCAAACTCTGCTATCAGTTCTGTACCAGTAAGCACATCGCGGGGAGTGGGTGGAAAATAAAAGCAACGCCAAACGCTGATGACAGCCAAAGCAAAAAACACCAACAAAAATGGCAGCTCATATAGCTTTGGAAACGAAACTGATGGCAGCTTAGTATTTTTGATATTGAGCAAAAGAGGTACAGACAAGAGTAAGCTGCTTACCGAAATAGAATAATAAAGATTGCTGGCGGTAAGGGGTATATGCAATAACTGTAGCACGCAAGGCACTAACGACACCACAAAGACCCCTACTATCATGGAATAGCAAGCCAGTGCTATGGGTTGTAAGGTCACACCAAACAGGCGAATGACACCCCTACCTGCAAAAAACTGAGCCAGCAATAAGAAAATAAGCCCCGAAAGATTCATAAATCCAATTTATATCTTTTGTATATGTCCAGCAGGGCGTTAAGCTCTTCTCTGTTATTGATTTTTTTTACTGTTATTTTCCCTTCGTTGTTAGGTACCATGGCACAATTGGCTTTGAGCACATCAGGGCTATCGTACCAAACCGCTTTGCCACCAGTAAAATAGTAGTAAATGGCTGGCTCTACCACCAATATGCCTACTACTTTTTTCTCCTTAAGGTATGCATCAGGAGGCAACAACACTATAGGGTCTTTGATTTTAGCCTTTTTAAATACAGAGTGCATTTCTTTGTACACAGAATAAGAGTACCCGAACCTCGATACCATGCGTTGTTCTTTATCCAGAACTTTGTAAGTACTCGAAATGCTTATGGCAGGATTGAGTAGATTAGTATTAAGCCAATTATTGTAAAATGGAATATTAAAAAACAATACAATAGCCAATATAGCTACAAGAGTCATGTTAATTTTGAAGTGCATGTACTTATGATTGTTTGATTTACTAAGGTTAAATGTAACAGAAAACGACAATAATGAAAAATATGCACTCTATCAGCAAAAGCTATTCAATAGTTTTTCATTCTATTACTTACGGGTATTAGCCTCTAACATACTCATTTCTTTAGCTTTTGACAGGAAGTCTGATGCGAAAATGAATGCATTCAACCGTTCGTCCTTACTGAAAATAATATCCTTGTTAGATCCTTCCCATTGCTTATTGCCCTGATACATATATAATATGTAGTCACCGCTTTCCATTACCGTATTCATGTCATGGGTATTAATGACGGTGGTGATCTTGTATTCGTTAGTAATCTCTTTTATTAATTTATCAATGACCAGCGAGGTCTGTGGGTCGAGGCCGGAGTTGGGTTCGTCGCAAAACAAAAACTTGGGATTCTGTACTATGGCCCTTGCTAATGCCACTCGCTTTTTCATACCACCACTTATCTCTGCCGGAAACTTCTTGTTGGCATCTTTGAGATTTACACGGTCCAGTACTTCGTTAACGGTTTTTAGTTTTTCTCTGTAAGATAGTTTTGTAAACATATCCAGCGGGAACATGACGTTTGCTTCCACTGTTTTACTATCAAACAAGGCACTACCCTGAAACAGCATACCCACTTGTTTGCGCAGCTCTTTTAGTTCCGTTTCGTTCATGCGGGTGATGTCGCGACCCTCATAGAATACTGAGCCAGAATCTACTGGGAGCAAACCAATCATGATTTTCATAAGTACGGTTTTACCACTACCACTACTACCAATGATAAGGTTGGTGTTACCTGCCTCCATTTTTGCCGAAACATCGTTGAGTACTACTTTTTCGCCAAAACTCTTTCTGATGTTTTTGATCTCTATCATTTCCTGATGTTGTGCTTGTGGGTGCGTTTTTACTTATAAATGTATGCTGTATGTGGGGCTAAAATTAGTGCTATTTTCTCAATTGGCGCTGTAGAAAAAGGCAAGGTAAACAGACCAGCTTTACTGTGTTGGATAAAATAAAATTGTTGATTGGGCAAAGTTTATCGGGCAATTGCAACTACAATTTCTTATACTTGCGTCGTAAAACCATGTCAGCAGCTACTACATACGAGCAGATATATAATGTACACGAAGACGAAACGCTATCGCATCGTGTGGCATTGGTGATAGGTGTGCTAGTGCCCAGAGGATTATACCTAGCTGGTTTTAGTATTACCAAGGAACTACTGACCATTCACTTCATGGGCTATAGTACCTCAAAACCTGTATGGGAGCTCGATTTTTTTGAGCAGCTATTCGCTAGTGAGCCTTTGCTCGCTGTGCGCGAAAAGGTAAAGGGGATATTTGTGAGCAGTGCCAAAAACCTGATAGTACCCGACGAACTGTATGATGAGACTGCCGCTGCTAGCTGGCTGCACCAACTGCACTATGTGGAACAACAAGAGGTAATAGCTACCCATCCATTAGAAAATGACAAGGCTACCTACCTGCAAGCTGTACCTACCAACATTAATGAGCTTATAAAGATTAACTTTAAGAAGGCCGTTGTATTGCCGCTTTGCGACTACCATTTTGCGGCACCACAGGTGCAGAGCCTACACATGCAATGCTGCCTGAGCAATGAGCAGGTAACGGCTACCCTACACAACTATAGCCAACTGCTATGGCATAGGGTATTTGACTATAACACGGCAGAAGATATAGCTTATGCCCTCAAACTGATGTGCAAGGAAAACTACATAGACCCTGCAAAACTGAACATTACCTGCAACTGCTTGAGTGGTGCTGAGTATGATATCATCAACGAATTGACCCAATACTTCGCCCATCTGAAGGCCGGAAATGGCCTGACGATACATACCCGCTGGGAACCAGCAATATCACTGGCAAATCAACTATTAGGATGCGTATTGTAGGAGGAGAATTTGGGGGTAGGCGTTTCAACCCACCTGCCCGTATACCTGCCCGCCCCACTACCGAGGTGGCCAAGGAAGGGCTGTTTAACATGCTGAACAACAGTATGGATATAGAGGGCATAAAAACGCTTGACATTTTTGGGGGTACGGGAAGCATTAGTTACGAGTTGGCATCGAGAGGGGCTGCGGACCTGACGCTAGTGGAGCGCGACCCAATAACCATAGATTTTATAAAAAAGACGGCTCAGGAACTAAAGATAACTGACCGATTACAGATCATAAAGGGCGATGTGTTTAAGTTCATGAAGCAGTGCACAGAACAGTACAACCTGATATTTGCAGGCCCGCCCTATGCGCTCACCAATATAGATGAAATACCTTTATTGGTTTTTGAAAAGCAGTTGCTGCTGCCTGGTGGCATTTTCATACTGGAGCATACCCCCCGCAACGATTATCAGCAGCATCCGCACTTTAGCCGCATCAAAAACTACGGCACCACTGTATTTACTTTTTTCACACAACCTGCTTAATACTTATATCTTATGGAGCGCATCTGTTTGTTTCCCGGCACGTTTGACCCCATAACGATGGGGCATGTAGATGTGATAGAACGTGCAGTATCGCTGTTTGACAAGCTGGTGATAGGTGTGGGTATCAACTCGTCGAAGCTACCGATGTTCAGCCTGGAGCAACGCACGGGCTGGATACGTGAGATATTCAGCAACGACCCACGCATAGTGGTGACGGGGTATGAGGGGCTAACGGTGGACTACTGCCATCAAATAAATGCGCAATATATACTTAGGGGCATCAGATATATAGCAGACTTTGAATATGAGAAAGCTATCGCTGACATGAATCGTATGCTGGCTCCGGGTATTGAAACTATATTCCTTACCTGCTCGCCTCAATACTCTACCATATCTTCTACACTGGTGAGAGATGTGATAAGAAATAAAGGCAATTATGGTTTGTTTATTCCTGCGCAAGTTCGTTTTTAGCTGTTCCCAATTTCCGGTTTGTTTCCGGTGTTTTCATGTGTTTTGATAGATAAGTCGTTGATAATCAATACTATTCATTTTTCCGGTATGTAGTCATTTTCCGGTTGGGGGATTGTCTGAACCGCTGATTCATCTGATTCTTTTGATTCCGTTGATTAGAGATGATATATTGGTCTTCTGTTTTCATATTGTGTTTATTACTAATTTCCGGTTTGTTTCCGGTGTTTTCATATGTTTTGGCACTTAAGTGGTTGATTATCAATACTATTCACTTTTCCGGTTTGTAGGCGTTTTCCGGTTGGGGGATTGTCTGAACCACCGATTCATATGATTCTTTTGATTCTGCTGATTAGGGATGAAGTACTGGTCTTCTGTAGTCATATTTAGTTTATTATTAATTTCCGGTTTCTTTCCGGTGTTTTCATGTGTTTTTGGGGTTAACTCATTGATTATCAATACTATTCACTTTTCCGGTATGTAGGCGATTGCCGGTTTGATTTGTTTGTCTGAACCTCCGATTTATCTGATTCTTTTGATTCACATGAATTGGGTTAATATGCTGGTGCGCTGTGGTCATATTTGGTTTATTGTTTATTTCTAGTTTTGCCGGTTTTTTGCCGGTGTTTTCATGTGTTTTTGGGGTTAACTCATTGATTATCAATACTATTCACTTTTCCGGTATTTAGGCAATTGCCGGTTGGTGTTTGTCTGAACCACTGATTCATATGATTCTTTTGATTCCGTTGATTAGGGATGATGTATTGGTCTTCTGTAGTCATATTGCGTTTATTATTAATTTCCGGTTTCTTTCCGGTGTTTTCATGTGTTTTGACGCTTAAGTCGTTGATTATCAATACTATTCACTTTTCCGGTATTGAGGCAATTGCCGGTTGGTGTTTGTCTGAACCACTGATTCATATGATTCTTTTGATTCTGCTGATTAGGGATGATGTATTGGTCTTTCGTAGTCATATTGGGTTTATTATTAATTTCCGGTTTGTTTCCGGTATTTTCATGTGTTTTGATACTTAAGTGGTTGATTATCAATACTATTCACTTTTCCGGTGTGTAGGCATTTTCTGGTTGTTTTTGTGGTGAGGTGCGGTATACAATGGGGGGTATTGGCAATAGGTGTTGTGATGCTTGGGGAAATTATTTAGTGACATAATGATAGTGGGGTTTATTGAGCACTGGAAATATGGATTACGCTCTATTGATGCCTCAAAAAGTGCACCAACTTTGGCCAAAACAGGTGTGGCAGTGATTAAGATATCCACAATTTGAAATGTGGAATTATTGCAAGTGAATGCGGATAGCAGGGGGAAGACTACTCAGCATCATAGCCCTGATGTCGTTGAGTGACCAGAAGAAAAAGCGGGGAGACACAAAGAGAACGGAATGTATCAATCACATGAAGGAACCAAATATTTGCTGTTATATTTTTCATAGCGACGAAGGTGACGATTGTTTTTGCCAAGGACAATATAGTTGTAGTTTTGGAATGTGTGGCCATTTATTTGATAGGAATACAAATCATATAAAGGAGTATCTACTCCCTCAATTTTCACTTTTCTGTATTCGATGTTGCAAACTTTGAAAACCTTTATTTTTCTAAGTTTTCTTCCATATCCTAATGTAATGTAACAGTTATTATTTAAATTCATTTTTCTGAACCAATAACAGACAGTATTATACTTTTTTATGCTTTGGTAAGGCAAAGCTGAACTATAATAGTCATATAAATCTATTGGATCAGTAGGTTTATTGCTAACTTCTAAACTGAAATTACCATTATTATGAACATCTCCATAATATTTATATTTTCTGTGTACTTTATGTGCTTTGAAGCCAACTATTCTTATTTCATTAATTACGTTTAAATTTGACGGGTAAGAGCTATCGAGTTTGTCAGAAGGCAAATAGCATTCTTTGAACTTTAAGTTAGCAGTGTATTTCAATAAAGTATTTCTGTTTTTATTGCTATCTACTCCGAATATACTCAAAATTAATGAAGGTAATGTATCGTGTATAATATACATGCCAGGATTGCCATGCAAGTACCGATTTTCTATGAATTCCTTGTCTATGCTATCTAAGTTTGAATTTGGATTTACAGATGGATAGTGCGAATAAACTGAAATATGGTATAATTGCTGTGCTTTGGCTGACAATAAAATATTAACAAATATAGTAAATAATATAATTTTATGCATGTATGTAGTTTTTGTCTTGATATTTTTCAATCTCAGTATATTCAATGAATTTAGGATTCGTTTTAATAACAACTTCAAATAGCATTTTTTCAGTAGAAGAATTGAAATAGACGAATGATAAAAATTCATCCCTGTTGCCACAATCATCTCTCGTAATCACTTTGGATAAATCAATAGGTTTCATTTCTTCTAAGATACGGATTTCTTTTTCTATGCCTATTTGGTGGTATTTGTAAAAACCTACTCCTTTGGTATAATCGGTTAATTCGTAACAATTTCTTGTTATTTTTTTTCCTTCATTCCTCTTTCTCACAGCTTCGTCAAAGAACGTTTTTTTATTGTCTTCGTAGTCTGGTGTGGAAAAACGCTCTGCCACTATGTGACCTAACAGAAATCCTTTTGTGATAGGATGTAGGAGGTTCTGGAAATCTATTAAGTCTACCATGCCAGTATCATACCTATCAAAGCTGATTTGTGTATTTAATTCATTGTCGTTTGTAACCCTGAAAAGGATAGGTTTGTTTTGGTTGGTGGCATAAATACCATCAAATACAGCTTGTGCCAAAACAGCCGATGTATTTCTTCCCCCAGTTTTAGTTTTGTTGCTTTCTTTTAGTTTATCAATACCTTGCTGTAGTTTATTTTTATTTTGTTTTTTGCTGTCGTTTTTATAATCCATGCCACCTATAGGTGTTACTTGTCCGTGTTTGTCTAAATCGAATAAATCATTGACCAGTGGGTTCAGTATATCTTTAAAAAATATTTTTGCTACTTTATTGGGAGTATCTCCATTCTCTGAAACAATTTTTAACATACTCAAATCACGCTCATTATCTTTTATTGATGTACCAGTACTATTTGTGACCACGTTCACAAATTTGAATATGTTACAAGTCTGTACAACGTTTGTTTTCATGCTTATATTTTTATTTTGCAGTTATATCCCTGATTTTGTAGAGTAATAATTTAGGTTTAGTTTACGATTAAATTACATCAATTACGCTGCCAGAAAGTGAAGGCGTTCGGGAGAACGATTTTTATTGGCAGTTCCTGTTGACCCGAAGTAACAACTGGAACAACGGTTTTTTTAAAGTGTTCTTATTGTTTCTTCATCACAGTTTTTAGGTTTTTGCTTGTTTAACAATATTTCTTTTTCAACCCATTCTGGGGTGTACTTAGCGCTATCGAACATACCACGTTTTTTAGCCTCATTAAGAAACCACGGATTTAACCGACTGGAGTTTTCACGTATGTATTTTATTATTTCTGGCTGGAAGGTATTTAATATTGTATTTTTTATATGAGCAGTGCGGCAATTGTCAAGAGTTGAAGTATCCAAAATGTATATATTTTCTATTTCAAAGGCTACAGGGTCTTGTGGGTTACTTTTATTATAATGCAAACAAAACAACATATAGTCAATATAGTTTTTATTTCTATTATTATTTGATATTAAAG
>JAIXSZ010000008.1 GCA_027484425.1 Sphingobacteriales bacterium | reverse complement strand
TCTCCATTGAAACCACCAACACCATAACCTGCTACGTTTGTAATGATGCCTGCTGCGTCTATTTTTCTTATTCTGCCTTTTATGCCCAATGTGAAGGGATCTCCCCCTTCTGAGATATATACATTTCCTTTATTATCCACAGCTACATCGCGAGCACCAATTTGAGCAGCGGTGGCGGGGATATTATCTCCGTTGTAACCACCAACACCTGTACCAGCAATGGTAGTGATGATACCCATATTGTCAACTTTACGAATTCTGTAACCCCCATTTTCAGCGATAAATAGGTTGCCTTGTTTGTCAAGTGCTATGCCAAAAGGTGCATTTAATTGAGCTGAAGTAGCAGGACCGCCATCGCCTAAAACAGAACCTCCACCAGCTATGGTAGTGATAATACCAGCTGAATCAACTTTGCGGATACGATTGTTGTCAGCATCAGCAATGTACATATTGCCCAAACTATCTAAAAAAACATCCATGGGGTTTTTCAGCAAAGCCTTAGTGGCAGGACCATTGTCGCCAGCAAACCCCCAAACACCAGTACCCACAACTGTGGTGATAATGCCAGAAGTGCTGATTTTCCGGATGCAACTATTGTGTATTTGAGCAAAATAAACATTGCCCGTATCATCGACAAACACCCCATAAGGCAACCTAATCTTGGCTGATGTAGCAGGTCCGTTATCGCCATCATAGCCAACAAGACCATTGCCTGCAATAGTAGTAATTACTCCGGAAGTGTTTATTTTTCTGATTCGGTAATTACCTGCATCAGAAAAATAAATATTGTGATTTTTATCTACGAATACCCCTTGTGGACCAAAAATATCGGCGGTTATAGCTAACATGCTGTCTCCATTATAGCCTTGAATACCCGTACCAGCTACTGTAGTTACAACCTGACTAAAAGTAGTATAAGGCAGGAGAAAGAATAGGAAAAGGAACTTTTTCATGAAATAGGAGTGTATGTATGCTAAAATTAAGGAAATTTATAAATAAGCCTACAAATTAGCCGTTTTGTAAAGAACTCTGATAGGCGCTGAAATTGGTTGCTTCACCGTGCTGAACATTTACGAAAACGCCAATAGCTGCAGTACCCTGCCCATCCCAGCCCTGCCCATCCCAGCCCTGAACGTACAAGAGATGCGACGCAAGCGGCGATGCCCAGAGCGATGCTGCTGGTAACCCAAAAAAAGCTAACTACAGAATGCTGTGCTATGCGCCTGGGGTGAGGGGATTGCGTTGCTTCCAGCGGAGGTCTTCGATAGAGGCGAAGTAGGAGCAAAACCACTTGATGGCTACATCGGGTATGTGGCGGAGCTTGATGAGGTAGTCGGTTTGGCGGGGTAGTGCGCCAAGGCTGGCTTTGGCGTCGAATGAGGTTCTGCCTAGTTTCAGGGTTTGTTTGCCCAGCACTATGGCGCGCTCTAGTCCTGCCAGCATCATGTAGAAGTAGAGGGGGCATTCGCAATTGAGCTCGGTATCGAAGCCTACATAGTAGAGCTCGTAAGCGGTGGGGGTGACAAAGGCGCTGCTAAACGCTACTAACTGCCCCTGCATGAAGTAACCTGTGAGCTCGAACGCTGTGCCGTGTACCTGCTTGAGGGCGGCTATGTATGCGGCTCCTGAGCGGGTGAAGACAAACGACTGCTTGTCTATAACCTGAGCAAAGAGCCTATTGATATCGGTAGCATGATGGTCTATATCTGCCAATGTGAACTGGCGAGCGGTGAGCTGGGCGGTGGCGGATGCGAGTACTTTTTTGGCTCGTGCCCTGTACTTGCGGCTGAGGGCAGCTACATAATGGGCGATGGTGTGCCACTCGGGCCGTATGGCTAGTTCCATGACGCTGTCTTCCATGGGCATGTTGTAGCCCAGCTTTTGCATGTGGGTGGCAGTGTGGCTGCTGATGCCAGGCATGAGCGTGGCAGATACATCGGCATCGGTAGCGAGGCGAGCGGCTACGGTGGCTATGGCAGAGAGTGCATCGGTGGTGTGTAGCTGGGTGGTATCGAACCAATAACTGCTGTCTTCGGTGCGGAGTGCATTGCCCAGCACAAGGACACGGGCTTTTTTGAGATCGAGAAAAAAACCTATGATACCCTTGACGAAGGAAGTATTGCGGTGGAGGTTGAAATTGCTAGCGGTGAGCGTATAGACCTGAAAATAGGTAAAAAGTACTGGATGACCTTGACGATAGACTATGGCATACCGAAAAAGAACATCGGGCAGGGACTGCTGCTGTGCCTGCAAGTGGCTGTAGGTGAGTGCTGTGGGCAGCGCTGCACCTATGGCTTTGAGTTCTGTTTGTATCTCCTCTACACTGCTGCCTATGACGATGTTGGCGTCTTTGTTGTCGGTGGTACACCGGGCAAAAATACCCTTCAGGTAAACAGAAACCTTACTAGACTGGGTGGGGGCAGCCCCGGCATCTCCGTAGCTAAACATTCTACGCAAAAATAAGGGAAAAAACGGCTGTAGCCGATGTAGGTACAGCTATATTTAACAATGAGTATAGAGATGGGGCTGAAATGGTGGCTACGCGTAAATATAACGTTGTTTAGCAACCGCTTATTAGCATATTTGCGATAACTGGGTAATTGAGTTAATTTTCCGGAAAATATAGGTAATGAAACGCATGAAGATGTATAGTGGCATAAAGGTGGCGGTGCTGCTGGTAATGGCAATGATGATGAGCACTGCCACGTGGGCGCAACTGCTGACCTATACCACCGACCCTGCGGGCAACATAGCTACTGTGGCTGCCAATGCTACTGCTACATCGCTGACGCGGGTGAATGGTGCTGCTACGCCGGGTGCGCCGTGTGGTACTGGGTATTCGGTATCGGCATTTACGTTTGCAAGTGTGTATAGCCCCGGGCTGCCGGCAGTAGAGGTGACACTGATACCCGATGCGGGTTTTACACTGAATATGACGGGTATGAGTGCCAACCTGCGGAGGTCGGCATCGGGGCCAGCAAGTATACGCTATGCGTATAGCACCGATGGCGGCGCTAGCTGGATAAACCAAGGTACTGACCAACTGCCCAATAATGCTGCCTGTGGTACTACCAATACCGGTACCTGGACGACGAGTGTGGCTGTACCCGCACCACTGCAACTAAGAGTGCGACTGTATGGCTACAACGCTACGAGTGGAAGTGGCACACTGCAACTGCTGAACCTGACTGTGGCTGGTACAGTGACGGCATCGCCAGTGTGCGCTGCCCCTCCGGGCCTGAGTGCTACGCTGACTACTGCTAGCAGTGCTACGCTGAGCTGGACGGCTATACCGGGTGCGCTAAGCTATAACATACGCTACCGTCAGTCGGGCACCACAACGTGGAGCTTTGCAGCATCGGCAGGTGTGGGCACTACGCTGAGCAGCCTGCTGCCAGGTACAGTGTATGAGTGCGAAGCTGAGACAGTATGCCCAAGCGGAGTAAGTGGCTATGGTGCGACTAGTTTTTTCACTACTACTGCAGCTGGAACGGCATCGGCATCGAGCGGAAAAATGGTGGCTTACTTCAATAAACCTGTGGATAATACACTATCGGTAGGAGTGAATGCGGTGTACCTAAACAATGCGCTGGACGATACTACGATCGCCTATCTGAGCCGTGCTAAGTACACGATAGACATAGCCCAGTATAACTATAACCAAAGTGCGGGCTATACCAACCTAGCCGCTGCCATAAACGCCTGTGTGGCGAGAGGAGTAAGAGTGCGGTGGATATATGATGGCAATGAAGCCAATACGGGATTGGCCCTGCTGAGCCCTGCTGTGCGCACACTAGCCAGCCCTACAACAAGCTCTTATGGGTTGATGCACAATAAGTTTTTTGTGATAGATGGTAACTCTAGCGACCCTAATGATGCTATAGTATCCACGGGATCTACAGTATGGGGTGTAAACCAGTTTAACACAGACAATAACAACACTATATTTATACAAGACTCGGCTCTGGCACATGCTTATCTGGATCACTTTCATATGATGTGGGGCGATACGGGTACCGCACCCAATGCGGCAACAGCAAGGTTTGGGCCATTCAAGAGCGACCTAGGCAGGCACTTCTTTAATATAGGTGGCAAGACAGTGGAACTGTACTTTAGCCCGTCTGACAACACAGATGCACACATACAATCGGCCATCAACTCAGCCAATACAGACCTTTACTTTAGCGTATACACATTTACCCAAGCATCGTGTGCAAGTGCTATACTGGCGCGCAACACAGCGGGAGTGTACACGCCGGGTATAATAGATGAAAACAGTACGATAGCAGGGGCGGCATACCCACTGCTGAATGCAGGACTGGGGTCGCTGATGAAAACAAGGACTGGGGCACAGATACACCACCACAAAACACTGATAGTAGACCCTTCGAACTTCTGCTCTGACCCACTGGTGCTGACGGGATCGCACAACTGGACGAACCAAGCAGATACTAAAAATGACGAGAATACGCTGATTATACACAGCGATACGCTGGCTAACATCTACTACCAGTCGTTTGCGGGTGAGTATGCTGCGCTGGCAGGTACTGTAACGCCTATAGCACCCTGTGCTACTACCACCTGTGGCACCCCTGCGGGCCTGTCTGTGACCAGTGTGGGCACTACTACTGCCATACTGAACTGGAGTATGCTACCCGGTGCGCTGAGCTACAGCATACAGTACAGACCCACTGGCAGCACCACATGGAGCAGTACTACTGCGGCTACTAATAGTGTGACCCTGACAGGACTAACTGCAGCCACGGCATATGAATATCAGGTGCAGGCAGTATGTACTGCGGGCTCGGGTAGTTATAGTTCGTCTACTACGTTTACCACGCTGGCACCACCCTGCAGCGTACCTACCGGACTGGCTGTAACTGGGCTAGATACTAACCTGGCAGCGCTGAGTTGGGTGCCTGTTGCTGGTGCGGTGAGCTACAACGTAGGCTACCGCATAACTGGTGGGACTATCTGGACCACAACCACTACTGCCATAGCTGCTATAACACTGACACCACTGGCTACTGCTACCACCTACGACTGGCGAGTGCAGGTAGTGTGTGCATCTGGCACGAGTGGCTATAGCGCTGTGGCTGGCTTTACTACAGATACTGTGCCTACTACACCTCCGCCACCACCGGCAACTTGCCTGGCACCGGTAGGGGCTGCTATACCTGCCACAGGCATCACGGGCACCTCTGCTACGCTGCACTGGCAGCCTGTGGTGGGTGCGCTGGGCTACAACATCAGGTATCATATAGCAGGTACTAGCAGCTGGTTGTTTGCATCATCTGTCACCAACCTGAAGTCTGTAACTGGGCTGACACCATGGGCTACGTATGAGTTTCAGGTGCAGACCATATGTGCGGGTGGTGAGTTGAGTGCATTTAGCGGTTCGTCTTTGTTTATGGCGGCTATACCCAATGGTGTAGCCACACTACAAACTGACGATAGCAAAAGCCTAGCTGTGTACCCCAACCCTACTGCGGGCAACATAAGCTTGCAGTATTACCTGAGTGGCAGCACTACTGTGAGTGTAAGTATCTACGATATAGTGGGCAGAGAAGTAATGACTGTGGTGAACAACACCAACCAAGGTACTGGCAACTATAACTATACAGCTACCCTACCTAGTGCAGGTGTGTACTATGTGCGGATAACGGCTGGCGACTATAGCACTACCAAAAGGGTGGTGAGGATGTAAGATGTGGAATGACGGGAAGTAAACGATGATAGCTTCATAAAGGTATAAAATGAATTAGCCCCGGACCTACAAAGTCCGGGGCTAGTTGTTTATACAAGTATTAAGCATCAATTGTGCGAAAGCATACGGGTGATGGTTTTGCCCGTATGAGGTGATGTGAGCTGCAATAGGTAGGTGCTGGGCATAAGATCTGCGAGCTGTAGACGATTGTGGCCAGTGGAGAGTGTAACAGTATTAACCACACGACCTGAAAGATCTACCAGAGTAGCTGTGCAAGGTGAAGTCCATGGCACATAAACTTCTACATAACTATCTGCCGGATTGGGCCACAGCATTATTTCTTCTGTGTTTACCTCGTCTACGGCAGTAGTAGAACTTTGCAACATCAGGTCATCTATTTTCAGAAACGAGCTATTGCCAGCATCAGAGAAATAGGTATGACCTCCATTGGTCATTAGTGATGGGTCGAGACTTACAATAACTGTATCGGGTGTAGAGGGGCTGGTGTAGTTGATGGCGCAAGTAAACTGCTTGTAGGTGTTTGAGCCCAGAAGCGATACAGTACCGTATCCTATTGTATCTGCCGACAGTGTAGTAGTGTTCCACTTTGTTAGGTATACTGTAGCATTAGCAGTATCGTCTGTTGTCTGATTAGTGGTTTGGTTCTTTATGGTATTTTCGGTGTACTTGTACCAACCCGTAAGTGCTGCTGGCCTGTAAGTGACAGGTACTCTTTGTACAGCTCTTGTATCTGTGTAGTAATACCAAACGCCAATCTGCAATGCAGCACTGCCAGAATGAGCATCAGAGGAGCGCCAGGTATCCATAGCACCTGAGTGCGTTAAGCCATTAGAGTACATGCCCCACTGTGCTGGCCAGTAGTTAGGGGCTGTGCCGGTCCAGGTTTCATAATCGCTGTTGAGTAGCTGGGCATTGACACTATTGATCAATAAAAGTGCCGAAAAGGTTATTAGTAATCGTTTCATAATCTGTAGCATTTTAAGAGTTAAAATCTATACCAAAAGTACTAGAGACCAATAGGGTGAAGAAGGTCAGATATTCGGTGCGACATGTAAATTATTTACCTTCCCTCCTGTAGTTGGCAGGAGAGTAACCACATACCGATTTGAAGTACTTAGAGAAATTGGCTGGGTCGTCAAAGTTCAGTTCGTAGGCTACTTCTTTTACTGTAAGACCCGTGTTGTAGAGTAGCCTTTTGGCTTCTGCCACCGTATACTCCCTTATGAGCTGTAACGGCGTTTTGCCAGTGTGTTTTTTACATAGGTCTATAAGGTGTTTGGGCGAAATATGCAATCTGTCGGCATAGTCGTTGACGTTCAAGTGTTCTTTATAATGCTGTTGTATTGCCTGCCTGAATGTAAGTATAATAGGCGCTAGAGTGCTTTGCACATCGGTAGTAGTGGAAGCATGTATGCCTGAGAGGTAATGCAATAATGCCTGCATTTGCATGCGTACAAACTGGTTTGATCTTTCGCTGTATTCGCTTATTTCATCGCGTATCATTTCCAACATCATGCTCACCTTGTTCATCTGTTTTTCAGTGAGTTGCAGCGTGGGCTTGGGGTGCGAAAAGGGCAATCTAGACAGTAGTTCCTCGGGAAACACCTCGTGCATAAACATAAGGCTGCAACCCAGTGCTTTTTTGTCACGGAGCAGAATATGTACATTTTCAGGAGCTACAAAATGTACTGCACCCTGACGGGCTTTCCAGGTAGTGAAGTCGATATCGTGTATGGCATCACCAGTAAGGAAGAAGAGGATTTCATAAAAGTTGTGTCGGTGTGCATGCTGGCCATTGTAACCATTATCTGTGCCCCATTCTTCATAGTTAATAGCTACATTTTTGCCATCACTGTTAACCAGAATGTGTTGAGGTATTAATTGTGTTGGTTTTATAATTTGCATAAATAAAAATAAGACTTTTTAAAACACGAATATTATATACAGGTTCAACTGGGAGGCAGGCATAAAGAATGAGACACTAAGCGACAGTATACTCATAACTCATTGTGCTATTGCGGCGATGAGCTACGAGCAATGGTGCTGTGAATCAATGCAACCATTCTGTTGCTATATTTACAGAAATAAAATGAGTATGCAACATGTGTCGCTAACGGGTAGTTGGACTGGTATGCTGGTATACGGTGAGGCGTATGATCCCTACGAAGGAGAGGAATTGTACTTCAGGATGGAACTGCAGCAGGAGGAAAACTGGATTACTGGCACATCGGCAGATATAGGCGGATGGGGAGCCAGTCCTGACTCGGCTACGATATCTGGTGTGGTGACGGGTTCGAAAATATACTTTATTAAGCGCTATGAAAGCTTGCATGGATTTTCTGAATTAGGTGATGAGGAAATCAGCATTGACAGATCGCAGCAAGGACCTCCAATCTACTACTGGGGAGTGCTGAACGAGACAGGCGATACTGTAGAAGGCGAGTGGGGATTCAGCAAACCACTCGGCAGTGGCAGCACGGTACCTGACAGCATTTACAGAGGCAGTGGCACCTGGATTATGAAACGTAAAGACTGATGTGGGTACTAAAATAGCTCTGAAAGTATCGTTTAAAAAAGGTGCACTGATTCTCAAAAAACTACAGAAATTTTCATCCGTTTTTGTGCCGTCAATTGTCAATACTGTATAAACCAAAATTTATACAAAATGACAAAGACAATGAAACAAGTACAAATGCACCAATACGGTACTCCCGACGTATTGAAACTGGTAGAGACTGAGATTCCAGCGCCCAAAGCTGGCGAAGTTTTAATTAAAGTAGCAGCAATAGGCGTCAACTACTCCGACACACTGCGTCGCAGAAACCAGTATTTTCAGCCTACACCCTTACCTTATGTATTAGGCGCTGAAGCGGTGGGGCAGATTGTCTCTGTAGGAGCAGGAGTAACCGAGCCCTACATAATAGGGGCAACCGTTTTGGCTATCCTGCCCTTTGGCGGCGGATATTCGGAATATGTAGTAGCTATGGCTCAGTATTGTATACCACTGCCACCGAGCATAGATACCCGATCTGCAACAGGTCTTTTTGTGCAGGGATCTACTGCACAACTTATGATAACAGAAGTAGCAAAAGACCTGAAAGGCAAAACAGTACTGATAAATGCTGCTGCCGGAGGCGTGGGCTCCTTGCTAGTGCAGCTTGCCAAGCTAAATGGCGCACAGGTAATAGCAGCCTGCAGCACTGATGAAAAAATGGCCTATGCTGCTGCAAATGGGGCTGACTTTACAGTCAATTACACCTACCCTAACTGGAGCGAACAAGTGAAAGAAATCAGCAATGGTAAAGGGGTAGACATAGCGTTTGAAATGGTAGGTGGTGAGGTGTATAATGAAACCATAAAATCATTGGGTAAGGGCGGCATGATAATAGTGTATGGCTGTGCCAGCGGAATACAAGGCAACATACACCCAGAATATTTTGTTGATGAAAACATCAGCCAGCATGGTTTTAACCTAGCATACTACATTACCACCAGAATGGAAAAATGGCAAGAGGCGTTGGGAACAGTTATTGGATTAACGGCACAAGGGCTGTTAAAAATTGATGTGCCTTCTACATTTTCTTTAGCAGATGCTGCTGAAGCGCACAAGCAAATAGAAGGCAGGCAAACAACAGGGAAAGTAGTATTAACCATAAATGACTAAAAAAATGACAACGAAACAAATAGCAAATCGACTGATAGAACTGTGCCAAAACAAACAATTTAGCGTGGCCAGAGAAGAACTGTATGCTGAAAATGCCGTGAGTATCGAAGGCAATAAAGAATCGATAACTGGCCTGAAAGCAATGGAAGAAAAGGAAAAGAATTGGCACAGCAGTATAGAAGAAATACACAGTGTAACGTTCTCAGAACCATTGGTAACAGGTAGCTTTTTTAGTATGGCTATATCGTGGGATTTGACCTATAAAGGTAAAGAGCGTGGGGGCTGGGAGGAGATAGCTGTGTTTGGGGTAAAAGACCAGAAAGTGGTTTTGGAGCAATTCTTTTATTAAATTTATAGCTATGGAGCATTCAAATGATCAAACCCTAAAAAACGCACTGGGTGGCGATATCAACGCATTTCAGGAGCTATTCAGCACGTTCCAAAACCAGTTGAAATCGTATCTATATCGCTTGACAGCCAACCGAAACGACGCTGAAGACCTGACCCACGATACCTTTATAAAAGCATACGATAAACTGGCAACATACAAGGGAGCCTCTTCCTTAAAAACATGGGTATTCACTATAGCTACCAACCTTACATACAATTATCTGGAACGTCAAAAAAGATGGACAGCTGATGTGAGTGAAAAGGCAAAAAGACTGGTACTAGAAAATGAAGACCTGCGAAATGAAATCATACAGGTACACGAAACATCCATGTATGCCCTCTATGACATGAAGGAGCATATAGATACCTGTTTTACTTGCATCGCCAAAAATCTCAGCATAGAGAACCAAGTAGCTGTAATGCTGAAAGACATCTACGACTTCTCGGTAGAGGATATAGGTAAAATACTAGACAAAACAGAAGGTGTAGTGAAGTACCTACTGCAAGATGGGAGAAAAACAATGGTGGAAATTTTTGACGACAGGTGCTCATTGGTAAGTAAAAAAGGTGTTTGTCATCAGTGTTCGGAGCTTAATGGTTGGTTTAACCCAAAGCAGCACCAGCAACAGGTGCTCAATGAAATAAATATGGTGAAAGGTTCTACTAAATATAACAGAGAGGAACTCTATAATATGCGAACTAATCTGGTAAAAGCAATAGACCCTCTCCGATCGGAAGGAAATGAATTGCAAGAAATTCTGCTGAAATGCAACACACTGGCTATGGAAAAAATATAGCAATGAAATTATAAACCAGTATGGCTGCAAACTAATAACACCCCCCATAAGGGCTGCACTTATTACAGTGGCGTTGTGGGGGGTACTGTGGTTGCAGATGTAGAAACGAAAGGCGTTACGATTACCCAAATGGGGCAACTTAATCCAACGGCGAAATACGAGAAATTATTTTATTTTTGAATCATGCAATAGTTTCAATGCCCGTTCGGGCTGCTACATAACCATTCACTGTTTCGCAACTTGCGAGTGGGTATGTTATGTCTTATTGATTTCAATTTTCATTTTTCACTATTCTACAATGTCATACTAAATGCTATGACTATGGCAGGATATTACTTTATTCAACAATGGAACAAATTATTATCGAAAAAATAGAATCAAGTGCCATACTAGGTAAGTGTGCACCAATATTAGTAGAAGCTTATAATACCGAACCCTGGAATGATGAATGGACGTACGAAAAAGCATTAGAAAAGTTGGAGTGTTTTTATCGTTCGCCCAAATTTATAGGTTTTAGTGCCTATGAAGGGAGCGAGATAAAAGGTGCTTGTATTGGCAATATTGAGCCTTATTATACAGGAGATTATTACTACCTCAAGGAAATGTTTGTGTTACCGTCCGCTCAAAAGAAAGGCATAGGAAAGAAGATGATGGATGCCTTAAAACAACACTTGGAACAATTAGAAATTAGGCAAATTGTGTTGTTTACAGCAAAGGATTATTTTCCGTTCAATTTTTATGAAAAAGAACAATTCAGAACTATGGAGGGCATGAATATGATGCACTTTGGCGCCGAAAATGGATAGGCCATAGGTATGTATTTGCACTGCTACAATCAAAGTGTGGGGTGTGTTTCGACGCAATCGAAACACACTTTTTTATTGTTCACTTTTGGGCAAGTTCCCATTACTTACCAATTGCTCAACTGGATATTTAAAACAGATTTGTAGTGCATGTAGTCCAGAAAACTATCATTTGGAAAGCATAGATTGACTTAGGGATGTGAAATAAAAAATCACTGTTTATTGCCAATTTTCAGTTTGTATACATTTACTCCTATTGCATAGCCATAAATACTACCATCTGGCAACTTTATGATTCTAATTTTGTTACAGGCCTTTCCTAAGTCAATTTTGGTCCAATCTTTTCCTCCATTATTGGTTTGATAACCAGTATTCATAGTGCCAATAAATCCATTGTTTTCGTCCATAAAGCCTACACCAAAAGACCTTGATTTGTAGTCTTTGCACAGTTCGTATTCTTTCCATTTTTTACCACCGTTTGTAGTCTTAATAAAGTGTTGGGTAACAACAGTTGTATCTGGATTGTAGCTTTGAATGGTAGCATATCCCACTTTGGCAGATGGAAAAAACATTTTCCAAGATATTTCAAATGGCCTGTCGCTTTCATATACTTTCTTCCATGTTTTTCCTTGATCCTTGGTGTGCAAAATAACTGCATGACTACTTTCTATATCTTCGGTTGAGGAGGCGCAAGCAAATCCTTCTTTTTTATTGAACATTTTGATATCGTACAAGGCACTACAATACTTACTCATGTCCATACTGGTGAAAGTATTTCCGTTGTCGTGACTTACAATAAAATTTGAAGGACTACCTACTCTCCCCACGCCATAAATATGGTATTTGTAGCCAATTTCGCCATGATTAATGAATTCTTCTTTCACTATATCTAGTGCACACAGCCCTTTTACGTATTTGCCTGAGTAGTTTACAGGTTCCCAGTTTTCTCCGCCATCTGAGGTTTTGTATAACGGGATAGTATCGGTTACGTTGGGAAAGTAATCAGTACCCACCGTACCTACAAAACCATGTAAACTATCTATAAAAGCAACACACCTAAAGAAAGTTCCTTTCTTTTCTAGCTGCAATTTCCAGATTTGGCCACCATCGGTAGTATGGTATATCTTGCCGTAACCATTGATGTACCAACCAATGTTTTCATTCACAAAAAATATGTCGTCTTGTTTTCCTTTGTAGGTTTCGGTAGTTAGCTTCTCCCAATTATATGTTGGCTGTGCCAATGATACATTGCACATTAGCATTGCACATACTATGTAGACTATTTTTATGGCTTTCATTCGCTTTTTGTATGATGGTTACTCCTAACCCAGATCGAAATTTAAATTCTATGCAAAAAAACTAAAGTTATTGAAGCAACCCAATTTTAAGGACTTACTGCCTGCGAGTTTTAGAATTTTCAGGATGTGCGTTGTATGGGTGCTGGGGTTCGTGGTTCATATTCGGTTTGTTTTTCATTTCTTGTTTTGCCGGTTTGTTTCCGGTGTTTTCATGCATTTTTATAGATAAGTAGTTGATTATCAATGCTATTCACTTTTCCGGTATTCATGCACTTCCCGGTTATTTTTGGGGTAATGCACTGCAGGCATTGGGGTGTTGTAGCAATATTTATTGTAATGATTTGGGATGCTATGTACTGACATAATGATTGAGGGGTTTATTAGGTAGTGTGTGAATAGAATAAGCTCTACTAATGCCGCAAAAAGTGCGCCAACTTACCTAAATACTGGTGGTGGCGGTGATTAAGATATCCACAATTTGAAGTGCGGCAGTAGCCGTTATTGACAGATGGGTACTATATAGCTGCAAAAAAGTGAAGGCGTTCGGGTGAACGATTATTATAGGCAGTTCCAGTTGTCCCTTCGGAACAATTGAAACAACGAGGTGTTATTGCCCGATACTGACGTTTAGGTTTGGCAATTCTATTTGAAGCCTCACCGATGCTTTAAGGGCAGCAAACACTTTTATTAGGGTGTCTATTGTCGCATTACTGGTATTACTTTCAAGTCGGGAAATTTGTGCCTTTTGCACACCAATAAGTTTTCCCAATTCCTCTTGTGTCATATTGCGTTCTTGTCTTGTTTGTTTGATTGCTTTACCAATTAAATCCATTTGTAAATCATACTCAAACTTATCTCTTTCAGGTGTGCCGATTTTACCTATAAGTTTGTCTTGAACTTGATCTAATGAGTAGGTTTTCATTTCTTTATTTTTTTAGTTTTTTGTTTGTCTTGAAAATATTTTATCGATTGCTGCTTGGCTTTTTGAATTTCATTGTCAGGAACTTTACTTCGCTTTTTTATGAAGCCATGTGTAGAAATTACCAAAGTATTCGTGTTGTCAGTCTTATCCCAAAAGGGTAATGTGTGAATAGAATAAGCTCTACTAATGCCGCAAAAAGTGCGCCAACTTCCCTAAATACTAGTGGTGGTAGTGAATAAGACATCCACATTTTGACGTGAGGCAGTCGCAGTTTTTGACTGATGGGAACTGTATAGCTGCAAAAAAGTGAAGGTGTTCGGGAGATCTTTTTTTATAGGAAGTTCCAGTTGTCCGTTGGGAATAGCTGTGATATTGTGGTTTTAAACTGGAATGAGTTTAATACAATCTACCTTAATGACTACCGTTTTGTAAACTAGTTTACAAATTATGTAAACTATTCCGTAAATTGCATTTAAAATAATTTCGGGATGGAGGTTATTAGTACTAAAGACAACACACAACATGAGGTATTGATAGCAGTGGCGACAAAGGCTGACATTAAAACCATTTCGAGAAGTAAGAATTTCAACTTTAATTGGTTACAACCTACTGGTGTAACAACTCTGAAACTGGAACTAAAAGAAACTGGCGAAATATTGGGATTGATGTCTATTACTGACCGCACTAGCGACTATGCTATTGAAATAAACATGCTTGAGTCATCGAAGGAAAATGTGGGTAAGGGTAAACAATATCTCAATATAGCAGGATGTATGATAGCGTATGTGTGTAAAGAATCTTTCAGAAAAGGATATGATGGCTATGTATGCCTAAAGCCTAAAACAGAGCTTATAAAACACTATGCTGCCATATATGGCATGAGGCACACAGGATTGTACATGTATGCGGACGGGATGGATTCCTATAAAATCATTAGCAAATACCTAGACAAGTAGTAACGTAACAAACAACAACGAAAATGATAGGCAAAGAAACTCAAAATAACAAGAAAAAACATACTGACAGGGAACTGGCCGAGGCATATGTATATCCTGTAGAAAATGGTATAGTGAATGAAAATGAGGAAAGAGACTTTTGGGAACTAAGAAAAAAAAGATTCGAGGAAAGAAGCCCCGAGCAAGTGGTATTCTCCAATATTCTTCAATTAAAATTTGAGATGGAAGACTATGTAAGTAATGCTGTCTACAACAGGGAATTGAATTTCGGCACTTTTTTGAAGGAATATATTAATGGGCTGGGGAAAATGAATAAAGAGTTTGCTGAGGAAATAGATATCAAGCCTACTGAATTAAGTCAGTTGATAAACAACCACAGAAACCCAAATAACGAAATACTGGTGAGGCTGGAGCTACACTCTAACAACACTATACCTGCGGTGCTATGGTATAGACTAATGGAAAAGCAGAAAGAACAATACCTGATGAATAATGCGGAACTACGCAAGGCCGAAAGCAAACATGTAAAGGGTAGGCTTAGTTTTTCGTTGTGAGGGTGGGGTGATAGAGTGGCTTTTGTAAAACTTGGAGAAAAGCGTAACAAATGCCATGCGGCGCCATCACAATTACAAATTGGGAAGATTAAGAATACACCTTAGACGGGAAATCCGTTAAATTTACCTGTAATTTATGAACATGATCCCTTTTACATATAAACCTGAAACAAGCATTGAGGTTTTAAAGCAAACAAATGATTTTTTAGAAAAAAATATAGACATTAAAGAATCTATTGAGCATTTAGGATGGGTGTGTCACCATGTAGGTGAAATAATACCACAAACAACAGAAAATTTTTGGTCAGGTCATAGTTTTCCATATTCTGAATCATGGGAAGAATTACAAATATCGTATACACAATGCTCTTTAGGATTATATAAACAGGCATTTGTTACTCTTAGAAGTGCGTTGGAACTTGGTCTACTTTCTGTCTATTATAATATAAATGATGATGGACATGAAACGGTATCTGAATGGTATAGGTCTCAAGAAACAAGTGAAGCCAATACACCTAGATCAGAAAAAATATGGAAAATACTATTATCAAACTGTATTATAAAGCAGTTTAATGACAAGTTTGACATAAAGCAATTACATCTAAATTTGGGATATTTACATAATTATGTTCATTCAAAGGGATTAAAATACTCTAATTCGTTAGACGGGATAGCATATAAAAATTCCCAGTCATTTGAAGAAAAGGCTCTAAAACTTTGGCTAACCAGCTTTGAGAAAATTATACAACTCATAGCAACATTGCATCTTCTAAAATATCCCATAGCCGTAATTGAATTTGATTATGGAAAAAAGTTTGGAATTGATATTCCAAATTTTGGCGGACTTGAGAAATTTAAGATTGATAAAATTTCTTCAATTTTACCTGCAGGTTTTATCGATGAAATAAAGAAGATTGCAATGTTAGACCCTAAAACGCAAAGTGTTTATGAGGCGATTTCGAAACTTCCTGATATGACAGATGAAGAAATAGAGAATCAAATAATCGAGTTCGAAAAATACCACATCGAAAATGGCCAAGGGTTTATTGAATGGGAAAAAAGGCAGTTAAAATTACATGAAGATTTTGAGCTATCAGAAATTAGCGAAACAATGCTAAAAAGGATTGGCATACTTAAAAAGTGGGCTATCGAAAACGACCTCATGTAATAAAATAGTAAATCAATTGGAAGACACAATTAAAGAACTCAATTGTTCGAGATTTTTCCGCACGGCAACTTGAATAGCTGTTTAAACTACATTTCCAATGGTTATGCCCAATGATATTCTAAAACAAAAAAGTAGAGCTTCTGTTCCTCAACTCTCATTACCATAACCCGAATCGAACCACATTCCACTACCAACAATATAAATCTTGACAACACAGCCCAAGCCCCCCCCTCCCCCCCAACTGTACAAGTGTGCGACGCAACCAACGATGATAGCAGCACCCCTGCTGGTGACCAAAAAACACTACATCACTGAGCAAGGGCAGGGAATAAAAACTATCAATTAATCAACCTATTTTTGCGGGCGTATGGCAAACGATAATAAGTTACAGAATATAATAGGACATTGTAAGGAATATGGGTTTGTATTCCAGTCGAGTGAGATATATGATGGTTTGGGTGCTGTGTATGACTATGGTCAGAATGGTGCTGAGCTGAAGAAAAATATACGTGACTACTGGTGGCGCAGCATGACGCAGATGCACGACAACATAGTGGGTATAGATGCGGCTATATTTATGCACCCTACCGTGTGGAAGGCGAGTGGTCATATAGACAACTTCAGCGACCCTATGATAGACAATAAGGACAGCCAGAAACGCTACCGTGTAGACCACCTGATAGAGGCTTATGCCGAAACACTGGATGCGGAGAAGGGTGCGGCAATGGTGGCGCAGATGGAGCAACTGCTGGCGGCTAATGACCTGGTGGGGGTGAAACAACTGATAGAGGATAACAACATAAAGTGCACCATAAGTGGCACCTGCAACTGGACGGATGTAAGACAGTTTAACCTGATGTTTGCGACGCAGCTGGGATCTGTAGCTGAGGAGGCTAATGAGATATACCTGCGCCCAGAGACGGCTCAGGGTATATTTGTAAACTTCCTGAATGTGCAGAAAACGGGCCGTATGAAAATACCGTTCGGTATAGCGCAAACTGGTAAGGCATTCAGAAATGAGATAGTGGCACGTGGGTTTATATTCAGGATGCGGGAGTTTGAGCAGATGGAGATGCAGTTTTTTGTGCGCCCTGGCACTCAGAAGGAGTGGTATGAATACTGGAAGGAAACCCGCATGAAGTGGCATTTGAGCCTAGGTATATCGGCTGAGAGCTACCGGTTTCACGACCATGTGAAACTGGCTCACTATGCCGATGCGGCATGCGATATAGAGTTCGATTTCCCGATGGGCTTTAAGGAGGTAGAGGGTATACATAGCCGCACCGACTTTGACCTGAAAAGCCATCAGGAGCATAGCGGTAAAAAACTAACGTACTTTGATACGGAGATCAACCAGCACTATGTGCCGTATGTGGTGGAAACATCGATAGGGCTAGATAGGGCTGTGATGATGGTGCTGAGCGAGGCCTATAAGGAGGAAGACCTAAGCGTGGAGGGCAAGGAAGATAGCCGTGTGGTGCTGAGCCTGCCGCCTATGCTGGCACCGGTGAAACTGGCTATATTTCCGCTGACTAAAAAAGATGGACTGCCAGAGATAGCCCGCGACCTGATGAATGAGTGCAGACCTCACTTCAGGTGCTTCTATGAAGAAAAAGATGCTATAGGTAAGCGCTATCGCAGACAAGATGCGGTGGGTACACCCTTCTGCATAACTGTGGACCACCAAACCAAGGAAGACCAAACAGTGACCATACGCTACAGAGACAGCATGACCCAAGAGCGCATACACCTAAGCGCAGTAAAGGACCTGGTGCTAGATAAGATAAAGATGTTTTAAGCGAAAAGCTGATAAAAAAGGGATATAACAATAAAGCCGGCTGATGTAGCCGGCTTTATTATTTGGGGGAATAGTATTGATACTAGTTGTTTGCTTTGAATTTTTTCACCGCTTCTGTAAGGCGTGGCAATACCTCGAATACATCGCCCAATACACCATAGTCGGCGGCTTTGAAGAAGGGTGCTTCGGGGTCTTTGTTGATGACCACGATGGTCTTAGAACCATTGACACCAGCTAGGTGTTGTATGGCACCAGATATACCAGCAGCTATGTACAGATTGGGGCGAATGGTGCCACCTGTCTGGCCTACGTGCTCGTTGTGTGGACGCCAATGTGAGTCGGCTACCGGGCGAGAGCATGCTGTAGCTGCACCTAGTGATGTAGCTAGGTCTTCGAGTATGTGCCAGTTTTCGGGACCTTTAAGGCCACGACCGCCACTTACTACCAGCTCAGCCTCAGACAGTGGTACACTGCCAGTTGCCTTGCTCACCTGCTGCACCTGCACTGCAAAATCTTGATCGTCGAACGACACAGATAGTGCTTCAACCGATGCAGAGCCTTCGCCCTTCACTACCGCAGAAGAGTTGGGCATGAGGGTGATGACCTTAACATCGCTAGTGATATTGACAAAAGCAAAAGCCTTGCCAGAGAATACGTTTTTCTTAACGGTGAAACCAGAAGAAAGGTCGGGCAGACCTACTGCGCCTGCTACCATACCAGCCTGTAGGCGAGCAGCTACACGTGGTGCTACTGCCTTGCCGGTGGTATCGTGGAGGCATACTATGACCTTAGCACCTTCTTGAGCGGCAGCAGCTAGTACTACCTTGGTGAAGGCACGAGAGCTGAAATTGTCCAGACGGGCATCAGCTACATGCAACACTTTTTGTGCGCCATAAGCACCTAGGGTCTGTAACTCGTCGTTGCTCACATTGCCAGCGGCTACGGCTGTGACACTGGTGCCCATCATAGCAGCTATTTTAGCCCCGTATTGTACAGCTTCCAGCGATTTTTTCTTGAAAGAGCCCTGTGCGTGCTCTGTTAATACTATTACTGACATATTGATAAGTATAAAAAGTTAATAAAATACCGGTTATCCTTGTCTATCCTCTATTTATCTCTGCACTACAGCCGGTGTATGTGTGTTGTGTTATATTACTTTAGCTTCGTTGTGCAGCAGGCTTACCAGCTCATCCATGTTATCGGCAGCTATCATTCTCACGCCAGTTTTAGCGGGTGGCATTTCGAATGATACTATGTTGCTGACGCTGCTGATAGCAGCAGGTGCTACCACTTTCAGCGGCTTGGTGCGGGCAGCCATTATGCCACGCATATTGGGTATGCGTGCTTCTGCTACACCTTTTTGGCAAGATATAACCAGTGGCAGCACACAGCTATCTGTTTCGTCGCCACCATCTATCTCGCGCAGTACGGTTACGTTGTTGCCGTCTACTTTTATGTCTGAAACAAAACCTAGGTAGTTCATATCCAGAAGTTCTGCCAGCATACCACCCACAGTACCGTTGTTGTAGTCTATAGACTCTTTGCCACACAGCACCAGGTCGTAGTTTTCAGCGCTTGCATACTGGGCTATCTGAGCAGCTACCACATAAGGGTCGTTGCTGTCAGTGTCTATACGTATAGCCTCGTCGCCACCTAGTGCCAGTGCTTTGCGTATTACGGGTTCGGCGTCAGCCTTGCCTACGGTTATTAAGTGAACTGCTGTAGCAGTACCCGCTTCTTTCAGCTCCAGTGCGCGCACCACTGAGTACCACTCATCATATGGATTGATGATAAAGGTTACCCCCTGACTGTTGAAGGTGGTATTGTTGTCGCCAAATGCGATTTTGGTAGTAGTATCCGGTACCGGACACAAACAAACTAATATTTTCATATGCTGTGCTTATTCAAAACTATACAAAAAGAAAAATGTATAAATGCAGTTATTGTAAATCGGTGCGCAAAGGTATGGAAAAAACTGATTTCTATTATAGAAATACAGCTATAAGACAGGTACTACCTACCTTCTCTTGCACATTGACGCAAAAATCAGCTACCCTAAAAGGCATCAATTTTTGCAGGAAACGAATATAAAAGGTTTGTTGAGCTTGTCGCGGAGTACACCACGCACTTTAGCAGCCTTTGAGATAACGATGTATTGCTGAAGGTCGAAAATCTCTACAGACGATACATATTCTTTGTTGATGTCTACACGCTTGATGTAGGCTTTGAGAAAAATTGCAGTCGACAAATCGGCAGCAATAATATTTTTTACATATCTATTCCAAACACGGTCTCTATTCCACATAAAAAAGATTTATTAAATAAACGGTCAATTGCCTATCAAATCGCACACTCCCCTACTCTATTAATAGCGCATTTTTCTGGGCTTAAAGGCACTGTTTATGTCGCCATGACAGCCGCAATGACGACTGCTTTTGCAACTTTCAGTGACCATAGCCATCAGTACTACGGCAAACAAATAAATAAGGGGGCGTAATGCTTTTCTTCTTTTCATAAATACTTTTGTAAAAATAGAGAATATTGCCCAACCAAACACCGAAAAATATTTTATTGGCTCCGCTAGACTGGGGTGCAGGGCATACTACCCGCTGTATACCTATTGTGGCACATCTATTGGCAGGAGGGAACAGGGTGTTTTTTGCCGGCAACGACTGGCAAATAGCTTTAATAAGACAGGTTTTCGGGAATCAATTAACCACCCTGCCTCTGTCGGGCTACAACATCACTTACTCTAGCCTGAATCATGTGTTGCAAATGGGCCTGCTATCGCAACTACCCAGGCTGCTGCAAGTAATAACAACAGAGCACAACTGGCTATTACATACAGTACATACCCATAACATACAGGGCATTATATCTGACAATCGCTATGGGCTGCACCACCCTACTGTGCCGTCTGTTATCATTACCCATCAGTTGCGCATACTTACCGGAGTTGGCTCAGTGGCAGATGCTGCGGTGCAACAAGTGCATTATCGCTACCTGCAGCGGTTTAGGGAAGTGTGGATACCTGATACTGAGCAGCAGCCCTCGCTGGCAGGTAGGTTATCTCACCCAGAGAGTTTGCCACATAAAAGCAGGTATATAGGCTGGTTATCGAGGTTTGTGGGGAAAGGTAATACGCAAGAAGCTAGTACCAGCAAACACTTATTAGTACTGCTATCGGGCCCTGAACCATTGCGTACACATACCTCCCGGAGGTTGTGGGAGCAGGCACTGAGCTACAAGGGTGGCAAAGTGGTGTTTGCCGATGGCAGCGATGCAGCCACTGCGCCAACGTCTGTGCCGCCACACATAACCTATCATAGGCGGCTCAATGACCAAGAGCTGATAGCTGCTGTGGGCAATGCACACACCATAGTGTGCCGCAGCGGATACTCTACAGTGATGGATCTGGTGGCTATGGGTGCGCGAGCCATATTGCTGCCCACACCTGCCCAAACAGAACAACAATATCTGGGCAAATACCTACGCGACAACAGGCTGTTCTACTCAGTAGCTGAAAAAGATCTTGACTTAAATAGAGCTAAGGAAAAGTACAGGAATTTTGATTTTTCGGCAATGCCTTCTGTGGAGGGCTTTTGTATACACCAACAAGCCCTCAACGATTGGTTAACTACCTTATAGCACCACGGGCTCTTCGCCACGGGCTATCTGCGCTTGCTCATCGCGGCTCTTTTTGTCTAGTATTACCAGCATCACTACTGGTATATAGAAGAGTGCCGCCACCTTGTGGGTTTCTATCAACTCAGAAAAGAAGTTATTGATAAAGCCTACGGCTATGGTCATAGCTAGCCCTATAGTAACACATCTGTAAAACTTATCCTTGAAGCGGTGGTATATTTTTTGTGCCTTGGCAAACACTACTACCATAAATATGGCATAGAGTATCATAGCGGGCCAGCCCTGCTCTACCAGCATGTAGAGAAAATAGTTGTGGGTCGTAGACTGCTCGGGGTTTCGGCTCACATAGGTGCGGAAAGAAGTAACCGTATAGGGCTTGTAGAAGTAGTAGAATGCCCGAGGCCCCACTCCTGTTATAGGCCGCTCGCCACTCATACGCACAGCCGCTATCCACCTATATAGTCGCTCCATAGATGACATGTCTGTACCTCTGAATGTGGCTATCACATGGTCGGCAAAATCCTTGCGCATGTAGGTATGCTCAAAGTCGGGGCGAAAAGAAATGTATTTATTGTTAGGCACCATGTAGCACATCAGCACAAGGATAACAGCATAGAAGCCCGGCATTACCAGATTGGCCAAACGTAACCGCATAGCCACACCTACCACAGCAGCAAAAATCACAGCCACCACAGCAGCACGTGCATAGGCAAACCCTATACCCGCTACAAAAATGACAATAACCACAGCCAGAGCGGCCTTGATGAGTACATGACGCTTACGCACCAGCGGCCAACAAGTAACCAGCAACAGGGGAAAGTACATGGAGATAACAGTAGAGTAATCTACGTGATTATAATATAACTGCGTAATGGCGCGCTGTATCTTGTGAAATGCAAAGCCGTAAAACGAATGATGTATCAGTATCACTATGATGGTGAGTAGCATAGGCACCAGCATAATAAAGAAGCCCTTTACAAAATCTTTTTTCTCTTTGAATATCCAAATGGGGAAAACAAAAAATGCTACCAGCAGCCACGACTTCACCAGCAGGAACTTGAATGAGTAAAACAGCATCTCCGAATAGATAACTGCTACTATTGTCCACAAAAACTGTAGCACTACTATTAGCACCATAGGGTCGCGCCAGTACCACTCTGGTATTATCTTTGGGTTGCGGGCCAGCATTACCAGTAGCAGCCCCAGAAACAACCACATCATGGGTTGGTCTGGCAAGGTAATGGAGACTGTATCTCCATTAAAGAATAACTGAATAGAGGGTGGTATGGTGAAGAGCAGAATCCAATACGCTGTTTTCCAGTTTACCCCCATCAGCACTACGTACAAATAAGCAATGGGGGCAGCCAACAGGTAATAATAACCAGTGAGCACAGCTGCAATAATAGCAATGAACAACACCGAAAACGATGTTATGGAAAACCATCTGTATTGAGTATCCGCCAACATTCTATCTTTCAATGGCGTTTAACTTGCGGTAATAAGCCATTATGAGCACATAAAGCGCACTGAAGAAAAATGATAGCAAACCAGCAGCTACCAGCGTAAGCACCATACCCAGCCCAGCAGGGTTGACAGGTGGCACAGCGCGGGTGATAACCTTTATAAAGTCCATGGCGCTATTTTTGGTAGCGTTAAACTCGTTGAGAGCAGATATATAGTGCGCTCTATCAGTTACTAACTGGTCTTTTACAGATTCTATATTTTGTATCTCCTCTATGGCTCTGCCATATCCCTTGCCGCCACCTTTTATCTCGCTCACCAGTACATTTTGGCGGGCAGGACTAATAATAGAATATATGCCATACTGGTCGCGTAGGGAGGCGAGTGTATCTGTAAGGGTAGCTATAGAGCTATCCAGTATCACCAACTGATCGTTGATAGAGGTATAAATGCTGCTTTTGATATTGTTATAGTACTGACGATAAGTTTCCTCCAGCACTTTCACGGTCATGTTAGTGACGTTGGCAGCTACTTGTGCATCATATGCCACATAAGATACTTCTACATCTTTATACTCAGTACGTTTGATGTTGAAATTCTTTTTGAATGTCATCATCAATGCATCGTGCCCTTTGGCAGTATTGAGATCTTGTTTGTACACAATATCAAACTGACTATTGCGAATGATACGATCTCTTACAGTATCTGAGCTAGCTAGTGCCAATATTTTATCAACATCGTCGTCGCCACCAAAATAGTCTACGTACCTAGTTTCGAAAGAGCGGAAAAGGGTGCTCCGGTCACCATAAAGAGGGTTATTCACAAAAAACCTAGCTTCCGCTCTATATTTTTTGGGTTTTACAACCTGAAATGCTCCGGCGATTGTTACCCCCACCAAGGTTACGATGATAATAAAACGCTTGTTTTTCTGAATGGTCCTGAGGATGTCAACAAGGTCGAACGAAATATTAGTCATTATTATAGTTATAACAGTTTAGACGGCTTAAAGGTAAAGCTATTTTAAAAAATACGCTCAAAACATTTATATATTATATGCGTAGAGTGGTTACGATATTGTTACTACCCTAAGCCCCTGGCATTAGACCACGTATTTTAACAGCAATCTGTACATCACATATCGGTATCTTCAGTGTAAACTTGTGTGTAATACAGATACTGGTTTTCCGTACCTTTGCACACTCAAATTAATAATACCAAAATAGTTAATGGCCAAGCTAACTGAAAAAAGATGTTCTTTCTGCGACCGTACCGAAACGGACGTAAATATTCTGTTTACCGGTATCAAGGGCAATATCTGCGACCAGTGCATAGAAAATGCACACTCGCTACTGATAGAAGCTACCGGTGACAAAGATAAAACCGATGCTGCTTCTGCGTCGAAACTACCGGACTTGCAGAAAAACAAACTGTTCAAACCCAGAGAAATAAAAGCATTTCTGGATCAATATGTGATAGGTCAGAACGACGCTAAGAAAGTACTTGCCGTAGCCATTTATAACCACTACAAGCGGCTGACGATGCCAAGTCAGGATGATGTGGAGATTGAAAAATCGAACATTATGATGGTGGGCGAAACAGGTACGGGTAAAACCCTGCTTGCCAAAACAATAGCTAGATTGCTACAAGTGCCCTTTGCTATAGTAGATGCTACGGTATTTACGGAGGCTGGCTATGTGGGCGAAGACGTAGAGAGTATATTATCGCGCTTGCTGCAGGCCAGCAACTATGATGTAGCTGCTGCTGAGCGTGGCATTGTATATATAGATGAACTGGACAAAATAGGCCGCAAAAGCGACAACCCATCCATTACACGCGATGTGAGTGGCGAGGGTGTGCAACAAGCTATGCTGAAGCTGCTTGAAGGTTCGGAAGTGCTGGTGCCCCCACAGGGAGGCAGAAAGCACCCTGAGCAGAAAATGATAAAAGTGAATACCCAAAACATCCTATTTATATGTGGTGGTGCATTTGAAGGAATAGACAAAATGATAGCCCGCCGCATACAAACCAGCTCTATAGGCTACAACGCCATTAAAGCTACCAAGGACCTAGACCGTGCTAATCTGCTGCAATACGTAAATGCACAAGATTTGCGCACCTTTGGGCTGATACCAGAGTTGCTAGGCAGGTTGCCTATAGTTACGTACTTGAATCCGCTGGATGAGGCATCGCTGAAACTGATACTTACCGAGCCAAAAAATGCACTGGTAAAGCAGTACAAACGCCTATTTGAATTCGAAAACATAAAACTTACGATAGAAGACGAAGCACTAGACTATATGGTGAAGAAAGCGGTGCAATACAAGCTGGGTGGACGTGGACTAAGGGCTATCTGTGAAATGATACTTACTGATGCTATGTATGACCTGCCCTCAGAAAAACACGATGGCACCTTCCACCTTACGCTGGAGTATGCACAACAAATGATAGAACACTCTAAACTGGAGCAAATAAAAAAAGCTGCTTAATTTAAACCCCTTTAAATCTTAAAAACATGCAGGAGCTTATCCAACTTCTAAAAGACAAAGCCGGACTAACAGACGAGCAAGCCAAACAGTCTGTGCTGGCGATGAAAGAATTTCTGAATGGCAAAGTGCCACCCATGTTTAGCGGAGTGGTAGAAAAGTTCTTTGCAGAGCCTAAAAAGAGCAAAAACGACGAGAGTTATTTGCCATAAAAGAGCCATTGCCAGAGCGGAAAAATAAAAATCTTCATTATTTATTATCCAATACAAATATTTACTTACCTTTGCCGTCCAAATTTAAAATACCATGCCAAAAATAAAAACGCACTCACGTGCTAAAAAAACGTTCAGAGTAACAGGAACGGGCAAAATACGCAGGTACAAGGCTTTTAAAAGCCATCTGCTTACTAAAAAATCTAAATCTCGTAAGCGTCACTTGCGCATACATGGCTTAGTACACCCAAGCAATGCCCGCTTAGTGAAAAAGATGTTGGTAATGGCTTAAGCCTCAACCGACGATAAGAAATAAGAGTTGTTCAAATTTAGTTTTCATAAAAGCAGACCTATAGTCATATCCGTTCCTTCAGGAACAAATGGTACAGGGTCTCAAAAATTATAAGTTATGCCACGTTCCGTAAATGCAGTAGCATCACGCGCGAGAAGAAAGAAAATTCTGAAAGAAGCCAAAGGCTTCTACGGTAAGCGTAAAAACGTATATACCGTAGCCAAAAACGTACTTGAGAAAGGTCTCGGTTATAAATATGTAGGTCGTAAGCTGAAAAAGCGTGACTACCGCTCTTTGTGGATCGTGCGTATCAATGCTGCCGTTCGCGAAGAAGGCATGAGCTATTCACAGTTCATTGGCAAGCTCGCTGCTAAAGGCATCGATCTTAACCGTAAAGTATTGGCTGATCTGGCTATGAATGAGCCAGAATCTTTCAAAAAACTGGTAGCTGAAGTAAAATAAGCAATACCCTCTTTATAACATTCTAGCCGGCTCCATTAGGTGCCGGCTATTTGTATGTCTGCTTATATATAAAAAATAAATTGCAGTAGTCTTTTTACTCGTTTAAATTGAAATATACACCAAAAAATGAGGGTGCTGGAATGCTTTAAACCATCCTTTTTTTTACTGATATTTTATTCTTAAAGACCTAACCCATAAGATTAAATATGAGTATTAGCAACATGTATGTATGAGAATAAATAATTTCAGAACAAATGCTTTAGCTCCATTTATTTCTGTTAATTAGTTCTATATCTAAAAATAAATAGGGAGAAACGTTGTAATGCTCCTCCCTATTTTATATTTTAAAATTCAATTTATTTACTACCTATTATAAGCCTTCTAATATAATCAAGATTATTCCCTTTTATTTTTACGATATAAACACCTGTAGAAATTATTGGTAAATTCAAGGAATTTTCAATCCTATAAAGTCGTGAGGAATACTTCAAATTACCTGCAATGTCAAATAACTGGAATTCTACTTGACTAGTAGGTTCAAAAGGCAAAATTATATTGATTCTATTTTCAGCTGGGTTAGGATAAATGACTACATCAGCAGTGGTTAAATCACTATTGATTTTTGGAAGTTCTTTTTGTATTTTTTGCTCATAATTTCTCTCATTAACAAAATGTAATGCTTTTGAAATAGTATCAGTAGTAGAGTCACTGTAAGTAACGATACAAACAAAATATCTCGATTGTAGATCTGAAACCGAATCAATAACTATTTCTGACAAATCTTGCTGATTTGCAAAATGTGTATGCCATTGCTGCGGGATAGTCCATTGATATGATACTATATCTGACGATTCTACACCTTCAGTTGGCCGAATTTTGATACCTGGCTTAGGTCCTAATGGATTACTAACAAAATTTAACGAATAAGGACTAGGTGTTACTATCGTTACCCATGGCCAATCTACCCATGTTCTAGCACATAGCGGAATCGTACCTATTCCTACAGAGCTCCAAGCCCTGTACATAGAATTTGACTTAGGTGAACATGGCTTGTAGTAATAATTGTATTCATCTACAAACGCATTACGTAGGTTAACATAATTCATATTACTCCAACACCACCAATACATCGTAATAAAAGCATTCCTGTTTGCATCCCAAGTAGGTGCAGGTGCAGGTGATGACAATGTATTCATAGCTGCTACAGAAATGCCAGAATGGGTTCCACCTTTCTCTGTTAAATACAACACCTTACGTAATAAACCTGAACTGGAATGTGGATCAGAAGGATATGTTGAAGAATAGTGATCGTAAGTAGGATTGTCAAAACGTCTTGCAAACATCGTTGGATCATATTGACCCCAACCGTTTATCCAATCACTATTAAATCTGTCATAATGCCCCCATATAGCTGCAGACATTCCAAAATAGTCGCAAAACCCTTCAGCTATAGCCCCAGCTTGGCCAAAAGATAAAAAACCATTACTTGCAGGCTTATGTTTAATCATAGCATGAGTATACTCATGTGCTAATATATCAAAATGTGCAGCACTTTTGTTAGAACCTAAAAACGAAAAGTCGTTGTTGACCAGATACTTATCAATCTCAGGTGTTTCTTGCTGATACATTGACCTCATGTCCATACCACCTACTCCTAAATAACTTGACCATTCGAAATAAATATTTTGACGGTTTCGTCCTCCTGTAGGCCCAGCAAAACCATGCACCTGATGAAAATAATCCCATGAGCGTTGGATGCACCAATAGGCGGACGCACCAGTTTTGTAATGTTCTCCACTCCACGTAGCATCATGTACATAAAAAAATTCTCCTGAATTTAACTTCAAGTTAACACTTCTTGAATCTTCAGCCCAACGTTTAGTACTTAATGTTGTTTTCCTTCCCTGAACGGTTCTATTGCCATCATACGAGGTAGAATTTACAACGCAATCTACCCAAAAACCACTGCCATAATTATTTGAATCTACTGTATATACCTGACCAGTTATAGCATTTACATATACTATAACAGTTTTATCTGGAATATATTTAGCAACGGTATCATAACTAACAATTGAGTCAATACTACTAGTGTCTATCAGTATAGTGTCCCAAAACATAGGAGTTATAAAAATCTTGTAACAAAGCCTATACTTACTTGTATCTGAATAATTTGTATCTCCCCAGGGTCGTGCTATTACCAAACTTCCTTTGGGGCATAAAGTAGCATTTGGATTATATATATCTTCTGCTGTTTGAGGATCATAACTAATTTTACATTGTTCTTCCATTATTGAATCCTGCCAAGTGTATTTCGAAGCACCAATGTGTTGTAGAGCTGAACTTAACGCGCTTGCCTCTGATACTGGATTACTTACAGTTGTGTTTAGATTGGGTATTGAAGACCCATTTACAAACAAAACGACACCATATTTACTAATGACATTCATGGAAACACCCTCTACAGGATATCCGTTGCAGTATTGCTGGTAAGCACCACTAATACTACCCTCATCATCCATCTTTCCTTCGTTCTTTAACGTCATTACATTATTTTGAGAAAAGCCGAAATAAGAAGAATATTGAGTAAACACCTGTGATTTTAACAGTTTAAAATCATCATCAAAATGGTATCTACCATCTTTGTAGTACTGATTAAAGTTTTGAGCACTTAATCCAGTGCTAAAGAGCATGCTAGCTGCAAAAGAAGTGTTGTCTTCATTTTTTATTTGTTTATATGTGGTTAAAAATTATAGGAAAAATGGAAATCATAATCAATTTGAGGGGAATAAAAACCTGAATACTTACGATACTTAAGGCCAACCCCAGCACTTAAAATATTTCGAAAAAACAAATAGTCATAGTTGATTATGCCAAGCATGCCTATATATTGTTGTTTATCTTTATAATCATATAAAAATCCTTCCCATGGAGCACCTGTGATAAGAGTGTCAACATAAGAGTTTAGACTCCAACCATACGAAGCTCCAATTCCAAAATCAATCTTATGTTTATCGAAACGATTGTATCGATACATCAGCCCAGCATCGCACATGTTCAATCTTGAATAATATATCAACGATCCTTTTTCATAATTATGAGGTTTACCTTGGATTTCCAAAACACCACCCTGTCCATAAACTTTTTTGGCAAGACTAGGTATTGTGTTCCACGCTGAGTATCCAGCTATTATCCTAAGGTTTGTATATATAGTCCGGTAATAATACACTCCGAACTGGTCGGCAATATGAGCACTTGCAAATGTGTAAGTAAAAGAAAACAACTTTTCAATTCTCGGGAAATCTGTGTATGCTAATGAAAAAGCAACCGTGTTATTGCGATAGTAATCCGCTGAGTCATTTTTGGCTATCGCAATATGCGGTACAGAAATGGCAAGAACAAAGAGTAAATATTTCATGCTATTTACAAATTAACGTTTGAATAGTAAATGTAGATAATTAAATTCACATTACAACAACAAACTTATAGATTGTCTTATGTTACTATAATTATACTAATAAAGTTAGTAAAAATGTTCCTACAAATACAATATGTTCGTACTGTTTATTTTACGGAGAAATATTTACTAGTGAAACTCTTTGTATTTATTAGAAGTATGAAATCTATATCGATGTATATAATCCCCAAGTATTTCTTACTTAATTATTGTGACTAATCATTAAAACATACTAATGATTAGTGACATGTAATCACATTGAATATAGAAATAGTATCAATAATAGGATAGCAATAAATAATCCATTCATTATTCAAGACAATTTCAAAACTCAAGGCCAAATAATGATAATTTAATCAGTTAACGAATGACGCAATTACACAAACTGATAGTTACAGGAAATGTTCTCCTTCACCTTTGATATATAAATGTTTACACCAACTACTTATTTTTGCGTATATTTAGATGCCTAACCCTGAATATTTCGCCTGCTTTTATTGCAGAATAGTTCGTCCTAATGCCACGTTGGTTAAAAATTAGTCTAATTGTAGTAGGGTGCATTTTATTGCTACCTATATTGCTGTGGATAGGGGTGTCGTTCTACATATCTGGACACAAACAGCAACTCATACAGCAGATAACTACTAAGTTTAACAGCAGAATGAATGGCAGACTCACCATAGGAGATATGGATGCGTCGCTAATAAAGGGTTTTCCCGGAGTTTCGGTATCGTTTAGCGATGTGCTGATACGCGATAGTATGTTTGCTACTCACCATCGCGACCTGCTTAAGGCTAAAGAGGTTTTTGTATCGCTTAATGCTATGTCGCTGGTACAAGGCACCCCTACTATACGCAACATACACATAACAGACGGCAGCATTCACATATTTGTAGATAGTACTGGCTATAGCAATGCGAGTATATTTGACCGTCAGCCCGATGCCGATACTACTCACAACATAACTGAATTACATCTAGGTCATGTATTGTTCAGCAATATTTCGGCAACGTTCGAGAGTCATAAAAAATTCAAACTATTCCAATTTGACGTACACAATATGGAAACCCTGCTTGACTATAATAGCAGCGGATGGTATGGGTCGATACAAATGGATGCATTTGTAAAAAGTTTTGCTTTCAACACTGCCCGTGGCAGCTATATGAAAGATAAGAACCTAAATATGCACATCACTGTAGCCTACAACAAACAATCTAAAACACTGACTGTACCTGAGCAGGCTATAAAAATAGGCAGCGATAACCTGAAATTGGCGGCGCAGTTTTACTTCTCGTCCTTTCCAGGCAACTTCAATCTGCATATTACTGCACCTGCTATTCCGTTTCGTAATGCAGCGTCGATGTTATCGCCCAACATTGCGAAGAGCATTAATAACATCAACCTTGCCAAGCCTGTAAATGTGACCGCCAATATTAGCGGACCCATGAAATTCAGAGATACACCATTGGTGCATGTAAGCTGGCTGGTGCAAAACAACACCTTGTTAACGCCTATAGGTGATATCAGCAATTGCAACTTTGAAGGGTATTTTGATAATGAGGTAGTAGCCGGCATGGGGCATAGCGATAACAACTCTATCATACGGATATATGGTATGCGGGGCAATTGGCAGCAATTACCCTTCAGTGCAGACACTGTAACTGTAAACAACCTTAAAAGGCCTGTAATAGAGGGTCATATAAAATCGAGATTTCCGCTTGCGAAGCTGAACCCTATTATAGGAGGTAAAATCATAACCATCAACAATGGAGAAGGCTTGTTAGACATACATTACAGAGGAGCACTGCGAAACGATGATACTACTAGCCCCTACATACAGGGCATATTGCAGGTGAATAATGGTGGGTTCTCCTACAATCCTCGCAAACTCACTTTTTCGAATACTAATGCTACCTTACAATTTAGCGAGGACGACCTGCTGATACAAAAGGTATCAGTGCAACTGGGTAATAGTGCCTACCAAATGGAGGGTAAACTGGATAACTTTTTGAATTTTTACTATCATGACCCATCTAAAATACTGCTCAACTGGCGCATAAGCAGCCAAAATATAGACTTGAAAGAGTTTCGCACGTTCTTGGCACGCCGAGAGAAAACTAAGGCACCAGTGCGAGATAGCAAAAAACCTATGAACCGGTATATCAATCATTTGTCGAAACAGCTGGATGATATGCTCACGTCTGGCAATGTGCATATAGTACTGAGGGCGGATACTGTGGAGTATGGCAGATTTACAGCTACAGACCTAGATGCAGATGTGCGCCTGGGTAGAAAAGGGATTGACATATCGCATGCAGAGCTGTCGCATGCGAGTGGAAAACTGGCTGTGAGTGGTAGCCTGTATAACAATGGCGATGTGAACAACTACCATGTAGTAGCCACTGCAGGCAATGTGGATATCAAGCGATTTTTTAGGGCGTTTGACAACTTTGGTCAGGATGGACTTACAGACAAAAACCTGTCGGGCAGGCTGAATGCACATATGAATGTAACAGGTGGGCTGCTGGATGATGGCACTGCTCTAACTAGATCGGTAAATGGCACTGTAGATTATGACTTGAGAAATGGCGAACTCACTGATTTTGAGCCATTCAGAGTAATAGGCAAATACCTGTTTAGAAAGCGCAATCTGTCGCACATCACCTTTGGGAATCTGAAAAACAAACTAGACATCAGGCAGGATAAAATCATTATAGAACCTATGACTGTAAACACCAGTGCATTCAACGTGCATGTAAAGGGAGTGTACTCGCTGACCACAGGTACAAACATAGACATTGAACTGCCCCTAAGAAACCCTAAAAAAGATGCTCCCGATCTGGACCTAGACCATCTGCCCCGCCGTCAGCGCAAAGGGGTGACGCTCTACTTCAAAGCGGCAGACGATGAAGATGGCAAGGTGCGTATAAAGATGATAACCAAGTAAGGGAGCATTGTACTACTAGATTACAAACTCGCCTGCTCTGTGCGTACGCCACCAGCCATGGGGTAAAATACGAGTTCGGCATACTCATTGTCGTAGTAAAATCCTTCTTCGTAACTGGCTACGAGATGGGAACCGATAAAACCTGAATTGTTGAAACCAGCGGTAAAATCGTCTTTCTCTTTGTAGTACAAACAATATGCCTCGAAACTGTCAAACACATTCACCTTTATGTTTTGGGTGACGCCGCAAGTGTCAATAATGTCGGTTATTACTTTGCGGCATAGGTGTTTGTAGTCGTCAGTAGCTGGGTTTAGGTTTTTAACTATTGCGTTGTACTCGTGTGTAGTGCCGTTGCAAGAGTGGGTGTAGACATTGGTGTCTGTGTGCAGTTCAAAGCCTATGAGTTCATCGGTATCTTCGTTGCTGAGTATAGTTTTATATAGTGTTTTGTGGGGGGTGTAGGTTTGTGGTTGTTCGGCTTTTAGTTTGCGGGCAGGGCTGAGGTAAGCATAACTTACTACTATGGCAGCCAGCAATATGAGAAACGGTATAAAGTAGGGCGATCTCTTTGACTTGCGAAATGATAATGACATATAGTGCTGTATGAGTGTATCGCAATTTAGTGAAATGGGCATTTACGGGATTCAAAACAAATGTTAATATCTACGCTACAGCATGGCTAAGGCTTAATTTGGCTATCGGCTATTAGCACAGAAACGCTTAACTTACACTCTATAATCATACACAGCCATGAACAGGAGTATTCGTAAAATAGCCATTATAGGTAGTGGTGTTATGGGGTCTCGCATAGCATGTCATTTTGCAGGTATAGGGGTGCAGGTGCTGCTGCTAGATATAGTACCCGCTGCACTCACCGATGCCGAAATAGCAAAAGGACTGCAACTAACGCACAAGGCTGTGCGCAACCGAATAGCTACCGATGCCCTGCAGGCTACACTGAAAAGTAAACCATCGGCTGTGTATACCCGCTCTGTAGCAGCACTCATCACCACTGGCAATATAGAAGACGATATGCCCCAGATAGCATCGTGCGACTGGATAATGGAGGTAGTAGTGGAGCGGCTGGACATTAAACAAAAGATATTTACTCAAATAGAACAATACCGTAAGCCGGGGACACTGGTGACAACCAATACATCGGGCATACCTATACACCTGATGTGTGAGGGGCGCAGTGAGGATTTTGTGCAGCATTTCTGTGGTACACACTTTTTCAATCCGCCGAGGTATCTGCGCCTGCTGGAGCTGATACCTACCGCACATACGCTACCAACCGTTATCAGTTTTCTGGCAGACTATGGTGGTCGCTTTCTGGGCAAAACTACTGTGGTGTGCAAGGATACACCGGCTTTTATAGCCAATAGGGTTGGGGTGTTTGGGTTTATGGCGGTGTTTAAAACCATGCAGGAGCTGGAACTGACAGTAGACGAGGTAGACTACCTGAGTGGTACGATGATGGGCAGACCAAAATCTGCCACGTTTAGGACGGGCGATGTGGTGGGCCTAGATACACTGGCACTGGTAGCCAAAGCTCTGCCTGCCAACATACCCAACGATGAGGCAAAAGACATTTTTACGATACCACCGTTTGTAGAGACCATGCTGACCAACAAATGGCTGGGCGACAAAACGGGACAGGGTTTTTATAAAAAAATAAAAGGACCTAAGGGCAGCAAACCAGAGATACTGACGCTGAACCTACAGACCATGGAGTATGGCCCAAAGGTGAAGACCAAGTATGCTACTGTAGAGGCTGCCAAACAAATAGATGACCTGCCCCAACGCCTGAAAGCTCTGTATAGTGGCACTGATAAAGCTGGACAGTTTTATAAAAAGTTTCATCAACTGCTGTTTGCTTATAGCTCGCACAGGATACCAGAGATAAGCGATGAACTGTACAAAATAGACGATGCGCTGAAGGCTGGTTTTGGGTGGGAGATAGGGGCCTTTGAAACGTGGGATGTGCTGGGTGTGCGCAAGGTGCTGGCACAAATGACCACTGCCGGCATAGCTGCTGCACCCTGGGTGCAACAAATGCTGGATGAGGGCTTTACGACCTTCTACAAGACCGAAAATGGCAAGCGCCTATACTACAACCAGCAGACCCATAAATACGAGCCACTGCCCGGCACAGGAAGCCTGATAATACTGGAGCACCTGACCGAAAAAGTGGTGTGGCGCAATAGTGCCTGTAAACTATATGACATAGGCGATGATGTGGTGGCGCTGAGCTGGAACACCAAGATGAATACCATAGGTGGCGAAGTGCTGGAGGGGGTGCAGAAAGCAGTAACCATAGCCGAAGAGCAGTATAAAGGGCTGGTAATAGCTAACGCTGGTGCCAACTTTAGTGCAGGGGCTAATGTGGGGCTGATATTTATGCTGGCGGCTGAGCAGGAATATGACGAGCTGGATATGGCTGTGCGCCTGTTTCAGAACACTACTATGCGCCTGCGGTATAGCAGTATACCCGTAGTGATAGCGCCTCATGGACTGACACTGGGTGGGGGCTGCGAAATGTGCCTACATGCTGACGCTGTGCAGGCTGCTGCCGAGACCTATATAGGGCTGGTAGAGGTGGGCGTGGGCCTGATACCTGGCGGTGGGGGCACCAAAGAAATGGTGCTGCGTGCGGCTGACCGTAATATAAAAGAAGATATAGAAACTAACTACCTGCAACAACTGTTTATCAATGTAGGGACTGCCAAGGTAGCTACTTCTGCCCACGAGGCTTTTGAGAACTATGTACTGCGCCCGGGCTATGATGCGATATCTATGAACCCTGACCGCCGTATAGCGGACGCTAAGCGCAAGGCACTGAGCCTATGGGAGGCTGGCTATACACAGCCTGCGCCGCGCAACAGCATAAAGGTGCAAGGCAGGGGTGGACTAGGTGGCTTGCTATCGGGGATACATGCCATGTGGCGGGGCAAGTATATAAGCGAACATGACAAACTAATAGCTGAAAAACTGGCTTATGTAATGTGTGGTGGTGACCTGTCTGCTGCGACTACTGTGACTGAGCAATACTTGCTGGATATAGAACGTGAGGCTTTCTTGAGTCTTTGTGGGGAGCGAAAAACGCTGGAACGCCTACAAAGTATTCTTACATCGGGTAAGCCGCTGAGGAACTAGCTGGCTCCGTTTTTTAGTTTTGGATAGTACGGGCATATATTATATATGTGAGGTATGATTTTCCGGTTTGTTTCCGGTTGTTTCGTATGGTTTTGGGTGTAAGTAATTGATTATCAATGATATTCCATTTTCCGGTGGTTACTCAGGGTGTGGGGTGTTATTGTGTTTATTATTGATGTTTTTTGTGGATAATGTTTCTTTGGGGTTAGTGGGGTAAGGGGTTGTTTTTGAATGGTTATCCGTTTGTAGTTTTAGTGTTTCCGGTTTTCCGGTTTGTTTCCGGTGTTTTCATGGGTTTTGGCACTTAAGTCGTTGATTATCAATGCTATTCACTTTTCCGGTATGTAGTCGCTTTCCGCTTGGGTGTGGTGGTGTATTTTTCTTATTGGTTGGTCCTCCTGTAGTCATATTGTTTTTATTGTTAATTTCCGGTTTGTTTCCGGTTGTTTCATGGGTTTTGGCACTTAAGTCGTTGATTATCAATGGTATTCATTTTTCCGGTAGCCGTCGCGTAAAGCTATGGCTACTGAAAGGTATGTAGTCATTTTCCGGTTGGGGGTTGTGAGGTGCTGCACACTTTGGGAAGTGTGGGACACTGTGGCTGATGTACTGGCAACTGTGATTTTGTGACATGCTGTGTGGGTTTGGGTAAATAGATTATGCGCTACATATGCCGCAAAAAGTGCGCCAGTTTGTGCTAATATGGGTGGTGGCAGTGATTAAGATATCCACAATTTGAGATATGGATTTTACGCAAGTCAAAAAGACTTGCCGATAGTTAGACACGAGCGGAAAACACTCGCGCCAAAAAGGGGTCAATCTATTATTAAGGAAAGAACCCTTGCCGTCCTCTTTGCTTATCACCTGTAAAGTGAATATAATTAATTTTTGCTATCAATGCTTCATTAGGGTCTTTATTATCCAGGATAATTAATTGTTTGTTCAAAGCCATATTAGATAAGTCAAGGAAGAATGCTTCTTGCATATCCCTAGAAATATCTTCAGCAGAGTTAGACTCTTTTCCGTGATACGTCGTGAGTGGACTATCAATGATAATCGTTCGTGGATGAGGTAAATTGTTCAGAATACAATAATCCATTAAGCCTACGACAAAAGATGTATAAGTAATAGCTCTTATTCCTTTACCATGAGCTTTACGGTTCTTATTGTTGATTACAATATCAAATACCCTATATGTTGAATCAAAATTTACAGCTGCGATGTTTGGATATTTCCATCTTCTTAGAATATCTTCTATAATCTTGCATAAGCCCTGATATATATTATACCCTATGCCTTTTGATAGCTCGCCAACTTGAGGTTTTCTGGCAAGTTCAATTTCAAGCAATGCTTTTTGCTTGTAGTAGCTGCTTAATTGTTCCTTCAAAACATCTTGCTCCTTAATTAGTGACAATTGACTTATAAGGATATCTATTTCTTGTTTCGTACTGGATTTAACAGGTTCAATAATTGAGTCAATTTGCACGTTTATTATATCAAAATGTCGATTAAAATCAGTCAATAAGGCGTTTCTTTCTTTTTTTTCTGCCTCTAACTGGATCATGGTGCTTGCTAAGTCAGATAGCTTATTTTTTATTTTTTCAATTTCAATTTCAATCGATTGAATGATACTTGAACTTTTCTTCCCTTCCTCAATTATGCAATCATAATGGTCTTTATCCATGTCGCCCCCGCATAATGGGCATTTGATAGTATTTAATTGAGAAAAGAATTCTTCACCTTCAGTTATGAACTCCAATCTTTGCAGGTCGCTTTGGTAATGTTCTTTCAATAGTACAAAACGATTTAGAAGCTCTTCTTGTAGAATATTTTTAGATCGCAACTCATGTATAGAATTAAAAGTGTCTTGCTTTTCTTTCGTAAGATCTGACAGCCTATCGCTAGATTCAGAGAGAATAATTGAAAGACTGTCAACTTTTGTTTGTAGTTCAGATTGTTTCTCAATAAGATTTTCTTTTTCAAGGTTTAATAGCTTATCAGATAGGTCTTTAATTAAATTATCGACAAATTCTATTTTTCCCTTGATTTTACTAGAAAATACTTTTACATCTTCAATTTGCTCAAGCCCTTTTGCGTCTTTCCCAGTTAATAAAATCTCTAGCACGGATTGTTCCTGAGGTTGATCCGTAAATTGACCAGAATATACAGGGGATTTCTCTGTTATTATCCTTTCTTCGTCCACCAAGATCAATTTTGCTATATCTCGAAAGCTAAGTTCTCTTTTTTCATTATTTTTATTTTTCTTGACATACAAATCATTAAACCCAGACAATGCAAGTAAAAAACTTGAGATATTTTCGCTAGAGCCGGTATGCTGGCTTTTCAACTCTCTTGATATGCCCTGAGTCATGAACTTGTCAAGGCTAACCTCTTTCAGACTAAAATTACCACCTTTCATACTTCTATGCAGTGTGTAAGTTTTGTCTGAAAATGTTTTAATCTCAAGTAAAATGTTTGAATAGCCATACCCTTCAGGGATTTCCTTTGGTATATCCCCGCCACCAAGCATATAATTAATACATCCAAATACAAATGACTTACCCGTATCAGACAGGCCAGAAATAACATTCAACCCTTTACTGAAACTAAGCGTTGCAGGTTTAACCAGAGAGCCGTAGACCTGAATTTGACTAATATAGAACCCGAAGTTATTATTCATAACAATTTCCTCTTAATAATGACTCTTTTGAAAATTCACCACCCCAAACATCTAAATTGTTTTTTATAAACTGAGACAATGTTTCATCTGAATACGTTCCAAATTGCTTCACCAACCAATTTGATATAGCTGTTAAATTCCTTGCATATTCCGAATGTAAGTACCCAAGAAATGGTTTTGTCAACTCAGTAGCCATATATACAATACCTGTCGAATCAAAAACTGATTTCACTAACTGCTTACTATGCATTAGAGTTAATCCTTTTTTAACGAGCTCCCTTTTTACCAAAATTTCAGTGGTTCTGTGAGGAATATTCGGATGTATACTTTTTGGTCCGTTCGGTATGTCGCTGGAATGGACAAGGATATAATCATAGTAAACTAATCTTTGTAAATCACACCCAATTGGATTTAACGCATCCAAAATATAAAGCACCCTCAATCCTATTTCCAAAGGAGAGTTAAAAACATGAACATCTCGTGATTCAAATAAATTTACTTCCTTACCCATGTTAGTCTATTTTCATTTGCTAGGTGATGACATATACCAATTTTATCCTGAATTTGTGCAACTGCAATTAGGGCATTACTCTGAATTGTCAGTCTTTTTGCCTCTTGTATTGTTTGCTGTACGTTTTCATAACCACTCTGATGAATGGAATTTGAGATATCTACTACTCCCTGAAATATTTCCTCCTTCAAGTCTTCGAAACAAGTATTCTCTGGGGGTAAACTATCTCTACTAAATTGATTTAAAGCATCAGCCCAATAAAAACATTCCCTTTGCCTATTAAAATGATCGAATAATTCTTTACTAGGAAGTAACTCTGATATTGTTTGAATATTGTCTTTTACATAGTCTGAATAAGCCTCAAACAGCTGTTCCACATATCTCAATTTCATTTCATCATCAACCAATTTCTTAATTATTGGACGTTCTCTTCTCTTTAAACCGCCGCCGAACCTTGCAGCATAATAATTGGTCTTTTTATGTTGCTCTATTAATGTTTGAGGATCTGTATGTTTGAAAATTGAAAAATCGATTTTCTCAATGTGCTCTCTCAGTTCTTTAGTTAGAGGAATCTCTACGTGTGATTTAATACCATTCTTACAACTATCGTCCCATTTTTTTACAAACTCTATTTTTAGTTGCTGGTGCTTTTCCAATAGAGTTAAAAGTGTTGGCCCTACTCCTTGCGGTGATACAAAATAGTAGGTCCTAGGTAGTTGATATGAGCCATCAAAAGTGTAATAACAAAGTTTGCCAATTTCTTTCCAAACATCACTTGGGTGTAACGGATGGTCATAGTGTTTACATTGGTAATTATCATATCCTCCAGTACTATTAAAATACCCAACAACATCCCTTCCTTTGTCATTTGCTCCACTAGCACGCACTACCTGAACATATTGGGTAGAGCAATAACCTAAAATCCACTCTCTAATAATATCTTCAAATTCGCTATCTGAAACCAGCCTAAGTCTATCTATTGCAGGAATTGGAGTGCCAAATAATATGTCACTATTGCTCAACAGCCCTATAGATTCAGGCTTTTTGGGTGTTAATAACATCTCATCAGTCATTTGTCGAAAAGGTTAGTATAGTGAGTGCTTTGATCAGTGTCAGGTGTCTTAGTTGAAAATTATTGATAGACAATTGTACAGATAATAATTGCAGTATGCAACAAATTTTAGGGGTATTTTTCAGAGTTAGTCGTATCATGTGGTGAAAATGCATGATACATGTACAGAAAGCTAACCAAACTCGTCATGACTTTTATGTAATATTGAAAATTAGTACCAACGATGTATGTGTAACTGTATTTCAGCACGTTGGAATGCTATAATTTGCCACCTCGAAGGTTGTTGCCTTTTTACTCCATCGGCACCTCTAAATGATCATTTTCCAAAACATTAATAGGACATTTCAATCTCCCCAAAAGTGAGCCAAATAGCCTGAAATGCTTGCCCGATAGGAACTCTAACGACATAAAATAAAAAGCCTCAATTTTCTGTGAAGCTTTGGTGCGGGCTGTAAGGGATTCTGACCATAATGAAACTCACCCTTTTGCACAACAACATGTACAAAGCCCCTCACTGCCCTGAACGTACAAGGGAGTGACACAAAGCCCGCTGCTAGTAGTGCTGTGGCTGGTGAAAAAAAACTGTGAAATGATGGTGTGGGTGGCTGGGGTGAGGGCATGGGGCTGAGGGCAGTAGCTTAGAGGTGGGTTGGGCTACTGCGGGATATGTGGTGTGGGGAGTGGTGTGCTGTGGTAGCACACGTACCTTATAGTTTGTTACCTTCTTTGGGGAAAATAATGGTTGGTTTGTATTGTTTGGCGGCTTCGAACTCCATGAGGCAATACGAAATAATGATAACGGTGTCGGCGGGGTTGATGCGGCGGGCGGCGGGGCCGTTCATACATATCATACCGGAGCCTCTTATGCCTTTAATAACGTAGGTTTCGAGACGCTCTCCGTTGTCGATATCGAGCACTTGCACCTTTTCGTTTTCTATCAGGTTGGCGGCGTCCATAAGGTCTTCATCTATGGTTATACTGCCAATGTAGTGTAGATTGGCTTCCGTGATTTTTACCCTATGAATTTTAGATTTTAATATTTCTATCTGCATAGCGGCGCAAAGGTAGGGGATTCGGGCAAAGTATTGCAATTTGTGGCGGCAATAGGTGTATAGCTGGGTCACATATCTTTTGCCATGGGTATGTCTTGGTGCGGGGTATGGGTGGGCTGACCGGTGAATTTGTTGATGGCTATGCGCTGTGTGCTGTAGATGCTGCTGTGGCCACTGCAATAGTAGGCGGCATAACAGGCTACTGCATAATGGAGCACATACTGGCCGCCAAACAACTCGACACCCATGAGGGTGCAGGCAAGAGGGGTATTGGTGGCGGCGGCGAAAACGGCTATGAAGCCGAGGCCGGCAAGGAGATCGGGTGGGAGGTGTAGCAGGGGTGCGAGGGTGTTGCCGAGTGCTGCGCCGATAAAAAACAGGGGTGTGACCTCGCCACCTTTAAAACCCATGCCGAGGGTGATGGCGGTAAAGAGGAGTTTCCATAGCCAGCTAAAGGTGTGTACGCCTGAGGGCTGGAAGGCATTGACGATGCTGGCACCCTGGGGGGTGGAGGCGGTGACGCCAAGGCCTAGATAATCGGTGGTGCCGCAAATGTAGGTGAGCAATATAATTAGGAGCCCGCCGAGTGCGGGTATGAGCCACTGGTGCTGGTGAAGGAGGGTGTGGCTGTGGTGCTTGATCTGCTCTGTGAGCCATGCAAACAAATAGCCCACGATGCCAAATACTGCTCCTGCGAGTGCGATCTTGCCCAGAGAGGTAAGGCGCAGCGCTGGTACGCTGCTGGGGGCGATGTGGTAGCTGGTGTGGTGTATGCCCCAAGCTGTGCAAACGGCATGTGCCAACACACATGCCAGTAAACAAGGGAGGATGGCATGATGGCGGATGCGCCCAATGGTGACGACCTCGAGCGCAAAAATGGCTCCTGTGACGGGGGTGCCAAACACTGCACCAAAACCGGCTGCTATGCCTGCGAGTAGGAGGAGCTGTGCATCTGCTACGGATAGCCCAAGCCACCGTGCTATGCGGTGGGCGATGCTGCCGCCGATCTGCAGGGCTGTGCCCTCGCGACCGGCCGAGCCGCCAAACAGATGTGTAACTATAGCGGTGACTAAGACGAGTGGGCCCATGCGGGTAGGTATGCCTGCGCCGGGGGAGTGGAGCTCAGTGATGATAAGGTTGTTGCCAGCGGCGGAGTTTTTGCCCCAGTGCTTGTAGACAAAATATATGGCTACACCTGCTAGGGGCAGCAGATAGAGCAGCCAGGGGTGCTGCCAACGCAAAAGAGTAACGCTATCTAACAGCCACAAAAAGAGTGCGACCAAGGAGCCTGTGGCTACTGATAGTAGGGTGATGTAAACTATCCATCGTGCCAGGCGGGTGGCGAATGGAAAAAAGTGAGCTGCTGAAAAAAATTGTTTCATATGCCTGCAAATAATAAACACTACGGCAATGTTGCCGATACACGGTTATTGCAGGCGCCATCAGCCTCGGGGTAAAGAGGCGGTTGTGAGCAGGAAGACACCATTTCCTGTAGCAGGTGTGGTGGCCTGCTGATGGAACGAAGGTAAGGATAAATGGGAAAATGTGCGTTTTGATGTGCATCGTGGGTATCCACTTCATTTTAGTACTTTGCGGTACTGAATCACTATGAGTCGATGGCCGGCATATAAAGCACATATTTGGGAAACGGCTCCGTTTTTTAGGGTAGTGCTGCCCTTTGCGGCGGGTATACTGTGTTACTATGAGGAGTGGCTGACGGCTTTGCCAATAGGGGCTTGGGGATGGATGACGGTGGTGTGTTGTGGGCTGCTAGTGGCTGTGGGGTTTAGGTCGGGGTGGCAATCGAGGCTGGTGGGTGTGGTGTTTGCGATGACGCAGTTATTGCTGTTTTCGGCGGGTATGAGTGTGGCGGGGCTACATGATGCACGTAATGAAGAAAGGTGGTTTGGGGATAGAATAAATGCACGGGCTGGTTATGTGGTGCGAGTGGCAGGCACGCCACGAGTGGGGCAGCGATCGGTGAAGCTACCAGTGGAGATAATAGCGAGTATAGATAGTGGGAAGGTTGCGTATATAACGGGGAAAGCATTTGTGTATGTGCAACAGGATGATAACACCCCTAGTGTGCAACGTGGCGACACGCTGCTGCTGCCCGGCAGGTGGGAGGTGATAAAAGACGCCGGGAACCCGTATGAGTTTAGTTATGCTGCCTACTGTGCCCGCAACAATATAAGATATAGACAGTGGTGCGGTGTGGAAGACGTGCAACTGTATGGCAAGTGCCAGCAAGCGGCATTGCCACTGACAGAGCGGTGCCATGACTGGTGTATGGAGCAGCTGAGTAGATACCTAGGCAACCATAAATCTATGGGGCTGATGCAGGCGATGCTACTGGGCGATGAGGTAAACCTAGACGAGGACCTGCGGCAGGCATACGCGAATACGGGCATTATACATATCATTGCGATATCGGGAGGTAATGTATCGGTGTTTTTTGTGGTGATAGCGTTCTTGTTGGGGTTTGTGAGGCACCCGAAACACTTGCTGATAAAGTATGCGATAGCAATGCCGTTGGTGTGGTTTTATGTGGTGATGGCGGGTGCGCAACCATCGGCAGTGAGGGCGGCGGTAATGTTCTCGATACTGGCACTGGGCATGGCGCTGCAAAAAAACAAAAATGGTACTAATCAGTTGCTTGCTACTGCTTTCCTACTGTTGTGTATGCAGCCTGCATGGCTGTTTTCGGCAGGGTTTCAGTTGTCGTTTGTAGCGGTGTTGTCTATTCAGCTTTTCTACCGGCGGATATATAATCTAGTTCGTTTCCCAGCTATTAAAGTATCTAAGAAGGGTATAGTAAATAAACTGAAACGGTGGGTGCTGGGATGGCCGCAAGGGCTGTGGAGTGCAGTGGCTATGAGCATAGCTGCTGAGATACTGATAGCCCCTCTGGTGATCTATCACTTTCATACATTTCCGGTGATGTTTATAGTGGCCAATGTGGCTGCTCTATTGTTTATGAGTGTGGTGCTGGTGGCGGGTATAGTACTGGTGGTGGTATGTAACATTCCAGTGCTGGCAGGGTTGGCGGCATGGGTGATTATTTACTTGGTAGATGGATTTGGGTGGGTGGTGAGCTTGCTGCAGGATATAGGTCCGGATTACTTCAATCATCTGCTGCTGAGTGGGGTACAAGTATTGCTGGTGTATTGCATTATTGGGTTACTGGGGTGGCACTTGATAAGGCGTAGTAAAACTAGTCTGATGGGTAGCCTTGTAGTAGGTTGTTTATTGGCAGTATCTGTTTGCCTGAGCAGTTATCAGCACCATAGGCAGCAGCGAATAGTGGTGTATAATACGCCACATGCTACGCATGCTGAGCTTATAAATGGCACGCACTACAGTGTGCTAGCTACTGATAGCACAGCAAGTGAGCAGATAGGCTATGCTACTGGCCCAGCACATATAGCGTGGCAGGCATGGCAAGAGCAGGTGGCACCCGCACATAACATATACCTAATTGATGGAAAGGTGGTGCTGGTGCTGCATAGCTCAGTTTTCTACAGAGCGCCTACACCCGTACACACGCTGATACTGGCTGCATCTACCCTGCCGCCATTGCCGGCGCTGGTGGCGCAATATAAGCCACAGGTAGTGGTGGTGGGTAATCAGCTGGCACGAAAACAGATGGAGTCGCTAACTGAGATTTGTAGGGAGAAAAATATAGCCTTACACCATACCGGAACCATGGGCGCATATGTGATGGAAGAATAGCAATGTGGTTGCACCCAGTTCATAATTCTGCTGGGCGATAGCGTCTGTCTTTGCTAAATCCTTAATTTCACAGTATCATGCCGAGACTGCTGTTATTGATGCTGTGTTTTGTTGTTGCTGTAGCTACAGGGCAAGATGTGCGGTATGTGAATGCACCGAATCTGGTGATAAGAGATAGCCACCTGCCTGACTACAATGTATGTGGTATAGCACATGCAGGCTGTGAAGTGACGGTAGATACTGTCCTTTCGGTAAAATACATAGATAAGAACATCCTGAAAACGATGTGCCATATATCTATACCCCTCTACCTGCCCGAGCAACAGTACAAGGTGGTGAATCTGAATGGATGGGTACCTAAGCGTTACTTGGTGAAGTCTCGTGCGTTAGTAAAGGTGAAGGGTGCAGATACTACGCTGAGTGTGAATGCGACCCGGGTGCCGGTTAAGCGATTTGACTACTACGAGCAGCGATATGGCACCAATAGCTACAAAACTGTAGATAAGGGCATAGCGTACTCTAATGCCAGAAAGTATATAGCCCCAAAGTATCAGGGGGGTAATCCGCTGCCATTGCCACCTCCCCCCAAACCCCGCGAGTACCTGAGCGGCCCTAGAGGCGGGTGCTACTACATCAATGCAGCAGGGAAAAAGGTGTATGTAGCACCTGAAAATTGTAAATAACCAATATATACACAAACACCGCATTAACACACTGATTGCAAACCCAACAACTTAATGACAACCCTGCAAAACAGGTGTGATATTGGGGATAATTATTGCGCTTTTATTGCTGCTAATTTCGGATTTTTGCTTGCCATTCTACCGGATGGCACTACCAGTATTTTGGACGAACCATACAACCAGGAATCAAGTGCACTACGGAATAATAGGTTACCCACTCGCCCATTCTTTTTCTCCGGCATACTTTCGGAAAAAATTTGCCTCTTTGCATCTTGCTGCTACTTATGATGCATATCCATTGCCACATATCTCCGATCTGCCAGCACTACTAGCTGCACAGCCGCAACTGGCGGGACTGAATGTAACACTGCCACACAAAGAAGCGATACTACCCTACCTGCATAGCGTAGATAGATCGGCAGCAGTAATAGGTGCAGTCAACTGCATCAGCATAAAAGAGGGAAAAATAACTGGGTACAATACTGATGCGATAGGATTTGAACAAAGCCTGATACCACTACTGACCGCACATCACACACAGGCACTGATACTGGGTACTGGTGGTTCGTCGCGCGCAGTGGCTTATGTATTGCAGCAGTTGGGCATACCGTATACCAAGGTGTCGGCAAGTAATGCACAAGGAGCAATAGCCTATAGCGATGTGACACCTGCCTTGATAGATGCCCATAAACTGATTGTAAATACTACACCTATGGGTATGTACCCGATGATCGACAATGCGCCTGCACTTCCTTACAATAGCCTCGGCGCACAACATCTGCTGTACGATTTGATTTATAATCCTGAGGAGACGCGCTTTTTGGTGCATGGTAAAGCCAATGGTGCTACCACCAAAAACGGCTTTGAGATGCTGCAACTGCAGGCAGAAGCAAGCTGGGATATATGGTGTGCGGTGTAATAAGAGTAAATGATCTTATTCAATCTCACAGCTATCAGCCAACCGTATAATACACACAAGTAGTAATGAAATTGCGTACAAATGGTATGGCAGAGATAAGGGAAAATTGCTTGCGGGGTTGTAGGCCGAATTTGTATTTGTATATGGGGTTGATGAGGTAGTGTGTTTTGTGGAGGACTTTTAGTCCGCTGGCTTTTACTATTTTTTCGAAGCGTTCTATGGTTATTTGGGTGTCTTTTATTTCCATTAGCTCTGTTATCACTACATCGTGCTCCCCTGCCATTTTGAGCATACCCTTGTAGGCGAACCTAGGCAAAATGTGGTACCAAGGCAATACACTTGCCCACTTCTTGCGACACACCTGCTGATGCCCGCCAAAGGGCATGTACCATGGTGGGAAACCGAAAAATATTTGTCCACCAGGTTTTAGGAAGTTTTTGAGGTAGGGCACAAACTCCTCTTGGTTGGGTACGTGCTCTATAACGTCTTTCAGGATGATGATATCGAACTGACCTTTGAACCGAGAGAGGAAATCAGCATCATAAATGTTTTGGCACAGCAACTCTATCTTACCTTCTTTTACCTCTTTTTCCAGAAAACCTTTTGCAAACTCTATGCGTTCAGGTGCTAGATCGACGCCGACGCATTTGCAGCCTTTATTGGCAAAAGGCAACAATACACCACCCTCAGCAGTACCTACTTCAAACACAGTGGTACCTGCTGTAATGGGCTTAGTTTGCTCTATAAATGGTAATACATAGGACAATGAATTGTCTACCTGCTGGTCGAAACGTACTTTGTCGTCCAGATGTTGTTTTAGTGCCAATACTTATGCTTTAAAAATGGTAAATTTAGTAAGGAAAGATGAATAAATAAACTTCATCATTTAGCCTGTTCCTTTAAGGATGTGCATTGTAGATACAAACAATACATTCCGCTACCATTATCTCTAACCCAATGTTTGCGTTACGCTGTAGCGGCATCTTGTCCTTGTGTATCTATTTGTTCGGCTGTAGCATCGCCCAATTGTATCCTAATGCTTTCCTGATGTATTTTTTCATAGACACTCACCACAAACTCCTTGGTGAGACCTTGCATTTCGCCTCTTTGGCCACGAGTGGCTACTATTTCGCGCCACCTGGCTGGCTGGTATACTGTCATGTTGTTGGCTAGTTTCACAGCACCTATTTTGCCGCTGAGCTCCATACGTCTGGCTATGAGGTCTACTATTTCGGCATCCATACTGTCCATGGTTTGGCGGAGGTCCTCCAGTTGTTCCTGACCATTCATGCAGTGTGTATGTTCTTCCCTTATTACTAGTCCTGCCAGAATAGTTTTCAGTTGGGTGGGTGTTACCTGTTGTGCGGCATCGCTCCAAGCAGCATCAGGATTCGGGTGTGTTTCTATCATCAGCCCATCCAAGTGCATATCCAGCGCTTTTTGCGATAGCTCTGCAATGCGGTTTCTGTTGCCAGTAATGTGGCTGGGGTCGCAGATAATACATAATTCAGGTTTGCGTCTCTTCAGCTCTATAGGTATGGGCCAGTTGGGCTGATTGCGGTAGCCACCTGCTGTAGAATAGCCAGAAAAACCTCTGTGTATAGCAGCCACATCTGTAATGCCAGCTTTCATTAATCGCTCTATGGCACCCTCCCACAGGTCTACATCGGGATTAACGGGGTTTTTGACCATAACTGGAATGTTCACCCCTTTAAGCGCATCTGCCAATCGCTGCACCTGAAAGGGATTGACAGTGGTGCGGGCACCTATCCACAACACATCTATGCCATGTTGCAGTGCCAGCTCCACATGGGTTGTCTCAGCTACTTCTATACTCACAGGTAAACCGTATGTCTTTTTAGCTTCTTGTAGCCACTCGAGCGCTGGTACTCCGTTCCCTTCAAATGAGCCGGGTTTAGTGCGTGGTTTCCAAACACCAGCGCGCATTAGTTGCACATTCATGCCTGAAAGGGCAGCGGCTGTGGTCAACACCTGTTCTCTGGTTTCTGCACTGCACGGCCCTGCAACTATGAATGGTCTTACACTCTTGAAAAATGACATAGTACAAAGGTAGTGGGTATTGGACTACTACCTACATTGTAAACATTGAAGTATGTATAACGAATAACTGTAGCACTAAGGGGAAAGAGAATATGAAATAAGGTTTGTTTAAAATTATTGAAAAAATATTAAACATAATTATTACTTTCACACCACTTTATTGAAGCTTATGAGACATGTATACTCGATTTTATTGCTGCTAGTAATGGTGAACAGTGTTGCTGCGCAGCCTTACCAAATAGGACATATCACTGCAACATTCACAGATTCGGCACGAAGCAACCGATCTGTGCCGGTGGAGATATATTATCCTGCCGATGTAGCTGGTGATAATGCCGCATTTGCAACGAGCATAACAGGTAAGGTGCCTACAATAGCTTTTGGACATGGGTTTGTGATGGCATGGAGTGCTTACCAGAATATATGGGAGGCAGTAGTACCAGCAGGATACATTATTGTATTCCCCAAAACAGAAGGCGGCTTTTCGCCAAGCCATGATGCCTTTGGTAAAGACTTGTCGTTTGTGCTTAAGGAGCTGGGAAAACTTGGCAACACATCGACATCGATACTCTATACCAAGGTAGATACCATGACCTGCGTAATGGGGCATAGCATGGGCGGAGGCGCTGCACACCTAGCTGCTGCTGCAAATACCAGCATTAAAGCTATAGCTACTCTGGCACCTGCCGAAACAACACCATCGGCAATATCTGCAGCGGCAGCCATCAACGCCAACACACTGGTGATAGCTGGACAAAATGACTGTGTGACACCCCCTGCTACCAACCAGCTACCGATGTATGACGCTACACCTGCTGGATGCAAACACTACATCAGCATAACTGGTGGTAGCCACTGCCTAATGGCGGAAACAAATACAGCGTGTTCTTTTGGTGAATCGTCTTGCACCCCAACACCCACGATAAACCGCACTACACAACATACCATCATTAACAGATACCTGATACCCTGGCTGAATAGCCGCCTGAAAAATGACTGTACCTCTGGTAGTCTGTTTGATGCTACACTAGCAGCAGCTACAGATGTGACTCACCAGAAAAACTGTACCCTATGTAGCACAGCCGACCTGAGCAGCAATGTAGCAACAAATAAAATATGGGCACATCCGAATCCATTTGGCAACAACATAATCATAACGGCACCTACCCATGGCGACTGCACTGTGCGTGTATACAATGTGCTAGGTATGCTGGTGCATATACAATCGGTTAGAGGCAGCACTACACTATCTTTAGGTCAGTTGGCAACCGGTATCTATCAGTGCACTTTACAAACAGAAGTTGGTAGTATACTACGTACAACATTGGTAAAGGAATAGTGCACTGTTTCTACATCAATAATTAAAACAGCATCTTATATACATCCTCTACTTTGTTGACTGTCTTTATCTGAATTTTATAGTTTTTAGTGTCTAACCCTTTGGCGTTTGCCTTGGGTATAAATATTACATCCATTCCCAGTTTATCGGCCTCGGCTATGCGTTGGTCTATTCGGTTAATGGCACGAATTTCTCCACTGAGGCCTATTTCGCCTACTAGGCAAATGTTAGAAGGTAGTGTTTTGTCTTCGTAAGAAGATAGCAATGCACATACCACAGCGAGCTCTATTGACGGGTCTTCTATTTTGAGCCCACCAGCAATATTTACAAATACATCTTTGGCACCAAAGTGGAATCCGCCCCTTTTCTCGAGTACTGCCAGTAATAGCTGTAACCTGCGGAGGTCGAAGCCACTGACTGTGCGCTGTGGTGTGCCATAGACCGCCTGGGTAACTAATGCCTGCACCTCTATCATGAGGGGACGAGAAGCCTCCATGGTAGCAGCTATGGCTATGCCACTGAGCGGTTCATCGTGTTGCGATAGGAGTATTTCGGATGGATTGGTAACGGCTCGCATGCCTTGTGCCACCATTTCGTATATACCGAGCTCGGCAGTAGAGCCAAAACGGTTTTTCAATGTTCTGAGTATGCGGTAAGCATAGTGACGGTCGCCCTCAAACTGCAATACTGTGTCCACCATATGCTCGAGCACTTTGGGGCCGGCTATGGCACCATCTTTGGTGATGTGACCAATGATGCACACAGGGATATTGGTAGACTTGGCAAAACGCTGCAACTCAGCCGCACACTCGCGCACCTGAGAAACACTGCCAGCAGCGGACTCGACATAGGGCGATTCGAGGGTTTGGATAGAGTCGATGATCAGTAGCTGAGGTCTTACTTTTTTTACCTCGTTGAACAGTGTTGCTGTATCTGTAGCAGTAAGCAGATAAAGGTTGTTGTTTTTGATGCCTATTCTATCGGCCCTTAGTTTTATTTGCTGGGCACTTTCTTCGCCCGATACATATAGGATAGTGATGGTATTCCACTGGAGGGCGCACTGCAGAAATAAGGTACTTTTACCTATGCCTGGGTCTCCAGCTACCAGTATTACAGAGCCAGGCACCATGCCACCTCCCAGTACACGATTTAGTTCAGGATCAGGTGCCATCATGCGCGCTTGCTGCACATGTATTACCTCGTCTAGTTTATGTGCTTTTCTTTTTTCCTTGCTTTCGCCATCGTCCCAGTTGAGTGCATCAGGCTTTGTTTTTTCGTCGCGCTGCACTACCTCCTCCACGAACGAGTTCCAAGACCCACAGGATGGGCATTTGCCTGTCCACTTGGGTGTTTCATAACCGCACTGCTGACAGAAAAAAGCTGATTTTATTTTGGCCATGATTTACCCGTTTTTTACTACAACTAATGATTACAAAAGTAACCTTTGTAGAACACTTTGTTTTCTACAATAATTCTTGCTTTACACTTAACTATATCAGCAATAGCCTATATATTTACTGGCATAATTTTCGCTATGAAACAGTTATATCTGACTATTATTTGTGCCATACTCGGTACATCATTATCTGCTCAACAGCTATCGTCGTCGGCATTAAATGCAACCGACAACAAAATGGAAGCTCCATCATTGCACTTAATAGACCCCAACACAGAGTTATCCCCTCTTCCAGCATCTATTACTACACCGGTAGCATCCCCCATATATTCAGGTGCCAGCAGTTCTGGTACAATCTACACGTCGACAGAGGTTGGTTTGTTACTTACCAACTCGACCATAAAAGGTGGTGGTACTGGTAAGGGCAGCGGTAGTAGTGTGCGAATAGAAATTGGTTACAAGTTCATTTTCCCTTCAAGAAGAGCTAATCTGTACCACTTTTTCTCAATGGGGCTAGGTGTAGCAATATTAAATACTAGTGAAAAGTATACCGGAACAGCCAGAGAGTCGAGCAATAGATATGACCTTCATTACATAAGCGTACCTATATCGTACATGATGCTGCAAGAAGGCTATAAGATAGGCTATTATTTTATAGGGGGAGTGATTGGCAACATCAACTACAATCAGGAAAAAGAAGTAGGTGCTCCTATCAATGCGTTTAAAGATATCACTGTGGAACCACAAATAAGCGGTGGCATCTCCTTTAAATATGAAAAGTTTGACAACATCATAACTTGTATGCTAGGCCCATACGTAGGGTATGTGGTTACAAATACTGTTCGTGATGAAGGCTCTAACATGTCATTGATGACAGTGGGGCTCAAGTTTACTGCTATAAAGCTGTAAAGAACAATGAATAAAGTTTTCTGTTGTTGATCATCTGTTGTATAAATCTTGGCAAATACCAAGAGTTAGTTTTTGTGCTGGTAGCACCTTTGCAGTAACAAAAACAACAACGAAATGAACAAACAAAAAATGATTCTGCTTGTATCCCGCAGTTTTATGGGACTTTCTGCACTCAGTATGCTTAGTGTGAGCCTAATGGCATTTTCAGACCCACAGTCAGTTATGGACTTGGTACATGTGGAGCTTAATAACAATGATGCATTTAGCTCTATCAGGGGTGTATATGGCGGTGTGGGGCTTACCCTGTTCATCAGCATTGTGTACATGCTGGTAAAGCAAGTGCGTACTGGTCTGATATTCTTGTGTATGCTATGGGGCTTCTATGCACTTTCACGGCTTATGACCATAGTAGCCGAGGGAGATCTGGGCGCTTTTGGCACACAATGGCTGATAACTGAGAGCTGCTTTTTTGCTATAGCATTAGTACTCAGTCTAGTTTACAAACCTAAATTACCTGTAGCGCAAAAACAGTAATCAGCTCTATAGTCCTATCTTCATTAAAGAAGCCTGCAGCAATAACCGCAGGCTTCTTTGTTTTTGTTACAATGCTATGATTGTGTTATTTGAACAACCTGAAGATATCCAGACCATTGAAGTAAACCATGGCAGCCAATAGTAGTACTAGCCCGACGGTAGTAGCTTTTTCCATAATTTTCTCATTGGCTGGCTTGCCAGTAATCATTTCCCAAAGAAGGAAGACTACGTAACCGCCATCGAGACCAGGAATCGGCAGTAGATTCATAAATGCCAAAATGATAGATACAAATGCAGTGAGCATCAAGAACTTCTGCATGTCGAACTCGGCAGGAAAAATTTTACCAAAACTGATGATGCCGCCCATGCTCTCATTTACTTTAACCTCGCTGGACGTGAAAATAAGCTTGAACTGGCGAACGTAGTTGCCAAACTGGTCGGCAGTAAAGGATATTCCTTTGCCTACTGCCTGTAGCGGACCATACTTTATTTCCTCGAATTTGAAGTAATGCCCCATGTCGGACAATGGGCGGAAGCCTAATATTTTGTCGGCAGGCAACACACCCTTTAGTTCCATTTGCTGGTTATTGCGCACCACTGTTAGTGCAATAGGCTGCCCAGCGAGGGTGCGTTTTATGCTATCGTATTGGTCGAAGAAGGGAGCTGCTATACCATTTACTGCTATAATGCTATCGCCTTTCTTTAGACCCATTGTTTCTGCTGCGGTTTTTTTCATTACATCTTCCACCACTATCGGCACACGTGCTGATATAAATGAGCCTTTTGATTTGGTGAGGATGGACCTTACTACGCCTGCTTTCACCGGTACATCTACCTTGCTACCATTACGCTCTACTTGTATCACCTTGCCTTCATCTAATATCATAGATGAAACTATTTTGTCAAATCTTGTAACTTCTTTGCCATCAATAGATAATATTTTATCGCCATTTTGCAAGCCCATAGCTTTTGCAGTGCTGTCTACCATGATGCCGTAGGAAGCGTTTTTGACAGGGAGGTATTCTTCTCCGTATATGCTGAACACAGCTATGTATATGATAACCGCTACAAGTATATTAACGATGATGCCTCCTAGCATTATGAAAAGTCTCTGGTAAGGTTTTTTGCTGCGATACTCCCAGGGTTGTGGAGGCAATGCCATTTGCTCTTTGTCCATGCTTTCATCTACCATTCCAGCTATTTTGACGTAGCCACCTAGCGGAAACCAGCCTATACCATACTCTGTGTCGCCCGATTTCTTTTTGAACAAAGAGAAATTGAGTAGGCCTGAGAATGGAAAAAGAAAATCAAAGAACAGGTAAAATTTCTCAACTCTGGTTTTGAACAAACGTGCGAAGAAGAAGTGACCAAACTCGTGTAGGACTATCAGCAACGATAATGCAACAAACAATTGCAACACCTTGACGGTGGTGCCAGACATCAATAAGAGCGTATCTAAATGCATTTTAAAAAAATCGGGAGTTAAAAAGTTTTGTTCTTTGAGCTTAGACTTTGATGAGTAAAGTTATGACTTCAGCGATACTACATGGATAGCTGGCTTTTTTTCACAAATTCGGCTGCATATTCGCGGGCTTCGGTATCTGAACTTAGGTAGTCTGCTAGAGTAGGATGCTCTATAAAAGGCACGCTGTCCATAGTTTTTTCTATCATTTCGCTCATTTCCAGAAATCCTACTTTGTTTTGAAGGAAAGCATGTACCATTATTTCGTTAGCTGCATTGAGCACACAGGGCGCGTTGCCACCTTTGTACATTGCATCTTTAGCTATTGCAAGATTGCGAAAAGTCTTGTAATCAGCCGCCTCGAAAGTAAGTTTGGCGTGCTCTTTAAAGTCCAGTCGTTTGTAGGTATTGGGTAGTCGTTGTGGGTAAGCTAGGGCGTATTGTATAGGTAGTTTCATATCGGGCAACCCCATTTGCGACTTGACAGACCCATCAATAAATTGTACCATGCTGTGAATTACTGATTGGGGGTGCACTACAACATCAACCTGCTCATTGCTCAATCCAAATAGCCATTTTGCTTCTATCATTTCCAGCCCTTTATTCATAAGTGTGGCGCTATCTATACTGATTTTAGCACCCATGCTCCAGTTGGGGTGTTGCAAGGCGTGAGAAGCTTTTACATTGACCAGATAATTAGATTTTCGACCTAGAAAGGGACCGCCAGAAGCTGTAAGGATTACCTTTTCTACTGAATTGATATCTTCGCCAACGAGACATTGAAATATTGCAGAGTGTTCACTATCTACGGGTAATATAACGGCACCTGTGGCAGCTGCACGTTGCATAACCAACTCTCCGGCAACAACAAGGGTTTCTTTATTGGCAATTGCCACGCGCTTGCCTGCCTCTATGGCTGCGAGTGTAGAGTGCAGCCCTGCAAAACCCACGATAGCCCCCAACACTATATCAACAGTATCCCATTGCACGACATCTGCCAGCGACTTTTCGCCGGCAAATACCTTGATGGGTAGCATGAGCAGGGCATCTTTTACTTCTTTGTATTTAGCTTCATTGGTTACAACTACGGCATTGGGTTTGTATTTTCTGGCTTGCTCTATGAGTAATGTACTATTGCTGTGTGCACTTAGCACCTCTACTTTAAATATGCCAGGATTGGCAGAGACAACATCTAATGCCTGTGTACCTATAGAACCCGTAGAACCCAATATTGCTAATCTCTTCATGCACCTATAATATTTACTTATAACAGACCCCAAAGGTATTAAAAAGAATAGGCTAAAAAGTTAAAAAGAAAAATTGACGATTTACATTAGTGTGAAAATTATAATAATATTTGAGGCACAGTTAGAAGTTTAGCTGCGTGTGGCAACTACAAATACTACCGTTCGTACCTATTAACATAGACTGGTTAAAAGCGAACGTAGTTTGTTTTATCGCCAATAATTGGCTGATAACTTTACTCAATTTGAACTAGTTAATGCTAATAAAAGCTGGACTTTGTGAGGCATTATTTGTAATGAGCTTAGTGATGGCTAAGAAAACGATAAGTACTGCAGTGTATATATGATACAGGGAATTCCAGGCGGCTCGTCTATAAGTATCCTATTACTAATGAAAACTTCGCAATCGCTACCAATAGTAACGGCTTATTTACTACATACAGGAATAGGAATATTGGGTACTGTAGTTATAGACATATTGGTGCTTTGGTAGCCTAATGGTTTGGGGGTGATTGTTTTTCCTAAGCAGCGGATTTAGGGTCAGTAGTGGGTATAAAATTGGCGGGTATGAAAACGAAACAATGTGGAAGGTTGATTATTCACTTTTGGCCATATTGACAATAATCTCATCGAGTTCCTCGCTACTTACTTTAATCAGATCCAATAAGTGTTTATTTTCTTCTGTCAATGTATCTCTGTCAAACAAACCAATGAGACCTTTAATGTTGGCAATTGGCCTCCTGATAGTGTGAGATTGCTGATAAATAATATCTCTAATGGTTTTTCTTTTATCTTCTATGGTTTTAAGATAGTCAGTTATCTCGTACCCGATGCACATAATGCCCTCTGGGACACCACTTTCGGATGTGAGAGCTATAAAGTCCCAATCTGTAGTTATAAATTCATTAACAGCTATTGGCTTTCTGATAACTAAGGAATTGAAAACACCGGGATACTGGAAACAATTGCCCACAACAGTATTGACGAGGTCATGATCACCTGGGTGGACATCGTTCATACAACTTTCACCAAAAAAATCTTTTCTCAGAAAGCCAAACCGATCTTTGAAGGATTTGTTTGCGTATTCATAATTACCCTCCATATTAATAAAAATGAGGTAAAAATTATGAGATACATTCAATAAACCAAAAAGGTATTCGTATTGATTTTTCATAAACTACTTGCGATTACACAGAAACCTAACACAGGGGCTAAAGGTAGTGTATAGCAAGGCTACTATTGCTAGCCCTACTTAGAATAGTATTTCTTACAAACAACTAAGACTCAATACAATAATTAAGTGGCTTAAAATTTGACACACATAAATATACAGCATATTGAGAAAATATACCAACGAAAAATAAATGAAAAATAACCGCACTAATTAAAGCCCCCTTATTCTGCTAATTAGACTGGTAGTAGAGTAGCCTTCTACAAATGGGATGATTTGAACCTGGCCACCATTTTGCAGCACGAAATTGGCACCTACTATTTTATCGATGGTGTAGTCGCCACCTTTTACCAGTATGTCTGGTTTGAGTAGATTAATGAGTGCCTCAGGAGTGTCTTCGTCGAATAGGCAAACGGCATCTGTGCAAAGGAGAGATGCGATCTGAAAAGCACGGTCTTGCTGATGGGTAACAGGACGTGTGGGACCCTTTAGCCGTTGCACTGAAGCGTCTGTATTCACGCCCACAATGAGGATATTTCCCAAACTGGCAGCACGTGCTAGAAGATCGAGATGCCCATGATGTAGAATGTCGAAACAGCCGTTGGTAAACACAATTTTTTTACCCATCATTCGCCACGCGTTAGAGTCGCGCAGCAGAGCATCGCGGCTATATACTTTTTTCTGTATCCACTCCAGTTTGTTCATTGCGTTTGCGGTTGTATGGTTGTATGGCAACAAGAGCCACCAAGCCTAGTACTATAATAACGGCGGTTTGTGCCACCCATGCTATCCAACCAAAGGCTTGTCCGGGCACTTCGTTTACGCCATAAGCTACAAGCATTTGCGCTACCAGTGCTGTATAGAGCCCTATGCCACCGGGTGTAACTATCATACCTAGACTGCCATACACCAGCACTACCAGTGCGGTGCTCATAGATAGATGAGCAGTGTCGTGCAAGCATCCGAAACCTACATAGAGTTGCAGTAGGTACATAAACCATATAAGAAAAGAATAGCCTAGAAATGCCCATCTTTTTTTCATGTGTAGTATAGACAGCACACCTCTCATGAGTTCTTTTACGAATAGGCCAACTTTAGTGTTTTTGTTGCGACGATAAAGAAAAATGCCAGCCACAACCATCAGTATCATTACTATGCCTGCTATCAGTAATATTGTTTTACTGCTTTCGAACTTGGCTGATACTGCTCCCATCTTGGAGGAGACGTAACTACCTACAAACTGAGCCTGTAACAAAAATGCCAGAACTGCTATGACGCCTAAACTCACCATGTCAAATGCTCTTTCGGCTACAATGGTACCTATCATTTTGTGAGCAGGCATTTTTTCATACTTAGCCAGCACTGTACACTTGGCTACCTCACCAGCTCTGGGTAGTGCCAAGTTAGCTATGTAGCCTATGAGCACTGCAAAGGTGGTGTTGGCGAGAGAAGGGCGAAGGTCGACACTATCGAGCAAGTAGCGCCAGCGAACTGCTCTGAAAAAGTGAGAAAGAAACCCGATAATAAAAACAGGAATGAGATACCAAATATTGGCACTAGTAATTGCATCTAAAAGTTCCGCTCTCTCTTTAGGGCTCAGTGGGTGTATGAGCTGATACACTATCCATATACCTAACCCCAGAAATAATACATACTGTAATATGGTCAGGAAGGTTTTCTTCATAATTTATAAAGTTACTAAGAACAGTGTTTATTAATTATTAAAATACCAAACCCTAACAATTCATTACATAAAACTGATGCTGAGGCAGGAGTGCAACAAAGGTAATTTTAAATAAGTTGAAAAAAAGGTAGCGTGGGGGCGGGCAAATACAACATTGTGCTGACACAGGTTACCTACCAATGTCAACTACCGCTGCCACAGTGGTATACAACTACTACCAGTAGCCACCATGGTGCTGACGAGGCATAGCACCATGTTTGTGCCAAAAATGATTGCGTTGCTTGGCCTTGATGAATTTATTGCTCTTGTATACTTTGGCACGGTAAATAGTGCGACCGCAACTGCTTGCCACCATCAGTACTACTAGTGCTACGATTACAGTAATTGTGTTTTTCATAACTATCGGTATGCAAAATACTTTTTTATTTAGTACACAGGTAGTATATCAGCTACTTTTTTATGATTGTTGGTTTTTCCATTCTGCTTTTAGCAGCCCAGTCACTACTAGGTCTTCAGCTATACCATTGCGCATTACCCGCTGGCGCAGCACACCTTCTACCTTGAAACCCAGTTTCTCCGCTATTGCCGCACTTCGCTTATTGGCGGGTACAAAGTGAATTTCTATTTTATTGAGCCCAATAGTGCCAAACAGATATTCTAGTAGCCCCCTGACACTAGCCATCACTATGCCTTTGCCCTCATAATCTTTGCTTATCCAGTAGCCTATCTGTGCTATACCTGTTTGCTGGTTCCACTCGTGCATACCTATACCTCCGACGATGGTATTGGAATAGAATATACCTAATGCTAAAGCCTCCTGATTGTGTTGTTGCTGCTGAGCCTGTTGTATAAACTCCAGCGAATGTTCGGCACGAGTAGTTTTAGCCACCCAGTTGAGCCAGGGTGACAGGTGCTGCCGCGAAGTGTGAATGGTATCAAACAACTGCTGAAACTCATCTACATGGAAAGTGCGTAACAGCAGTTGTTCATTGATATGTATGGTAGCCACCCGTGCTAGTGTTTTTTATAAATTTTTGTTGCCATATACTTTTTCCCATAGCTCTGGTATGCGCTTCACCCAAGCCATTTCTCTCATTTTAGGTTTTGCCTCACCCACAGGCGAGCCAAAGTAAGCCTTACCCCCATCCAGACTGGCAGGCACGCCGCTCTGCGCCATAACTACAGCGCCTTTGCCTATGGTAAGGTCTTTGCTCACCCCTACCTGACCCCAAAGTATCACCTCATCTTCGATTATAGCTTTGCCACCTATACCCACCTGTGCCGCAAACAAGCAGTTTTTGCCTATCACCGCCCCATGACCTATGTGTATGTGGTTATCGAGCTTGGTACCAGCACCTATTATGGTATCGCCACTCACGCCCTTATCTATGGTACAGCCAGCACCTATCTCTACATTATCTTCTATAATTACTCTGCCACAACTCTCCATTTTGTCATACTGCATTACTTGGTCGCGTCTGCGCTTGAAGTAGAATGCATCTGCGCCCAACACACATCCGGCATGTATAATTACGTTATCACCTATAATGGTGTGGTCATAAATAGTCACATTCGGGTGTATGAGGCAATTGGCACCTATCCGTACATTGTTGCCGATAAAGACACCTGGCTGTAGATGAGTGCCCTCGCCTATCAACGCAGTATCGCTGATCATTTGATAAGCTGGCTGAAAGGGGCGAAAACGTTTAACGAGTTTCACATAAGCTGCAAATGGATCGTCTATAACGAGGAGTGTTTTGCCCTCAGGACATGGCACCTCTTTGTTGATGATGATGATAGTAGCTGCTGAATTGATGCTAGCACTATAGTATTTCTCAAAGTCTACAAACGAAATATCCCCGTTGGTTACTTTGTGTATCTCGTTGATACCAGTGGCTTGTTGTGTATCGTTGCCCACTAGCCTTGCTCCTGTATATTCGGCTACCCATTGCACTGGTACCGGTGATTCAAACTTCATGTATCGCTTGTTTGACAACAAAAATACAACACTAAGTGCATCATATACAGTACAAAAAAAGAAACAACATTTTATTATGTAACATCATCAAAATTTCTCTTCTGCACCCAGGCTAAACAAAGCATAGTCGTAAACTGCAGGGTCGGAGGGGTTGAGTAGGCGCAGTTGTTGGGTCAAAGTAGTGGCGTTTTTCCAGTCGGCTTTTATGGTAGGTATCAACTCTAGCCTGTGTGCTACTCTGGCCACATGCACATCTAGTGGGCATATCAGTTGGCTGCTGTTTATTTTATTCCATATCCCGAAGTCTACCCCATTTTTGTCTTTTCGCACCATCCATCGTAGGTACATATTGAGGCGCTTGCAGGCAGAGTTGCGGAGTGGTGTAGCTACATGTTTGCGGGTGCGCTCGGGGTGCTCGCCTGCAAAAAAATACTCGTGAAAATGAATGAGTGCTGGCTCTACCGTGCTACCCTCACATTTTTTGCCAGGCACGAAGGCATCTTCTAGCGTATTGCTAACCCTATAATGCTGCTGCAATACCCACATAAAGTAGAGTAGGTCGGTAGCGTTGAATGTACGGTGCACAAACTGCACAAAAGGTTTCAGATCTGTTTCCTGGTGTTGTGTCACAAACTGATAAGGAGCATTGTCCATCCAGCTCATTAGTTTACGGCAATTGTTGATGATGGTAGTTCTCTGCCCCCAAGCCAGTGTAGCAGCAAACAAGCCCGATATCTCCACATCCTGCTTCAGCGTGAAGCTGTGTGGTATACAGATAGGGTCGGCAGGTATAAATTCAGGTCTGTTGTAGAGTTTTGCCTTTGCGTCCAGAAAATGTTTGAGGTTGCTATTCACGAGGAAGTAAAAATACAGCAATGAATCACTTTTTGCTCCATTTATTTAAAGCCTGAATCGGAATTGCATTACAATCATACAGACAATCTCTATTTTAGTATTCTGATTTTAAGATAAATTTCCCTACCCCTCCATCTTCCTGTTAGCCAGTTGTTTCAGGTTGGCAATAGATATGAACTTAAACAAAAACATAGAGACTACGCACAGCATACCAAAGAGCAAGAGTTGCCAATGCCACGCCAGCGCTGTCGTCATTGTAACTACAGCATATCCTAGCCCACATGCCCATAGTATATACCCTATGTGTGCCAACATCCAGCGAATATTAACAGGCAACTTGATAATGCGTACTGCATATATCAGAAATGCGATAGCCAAGAGCGATTGTGTAGCAACCGATGTAACAGCACCACCCAGTGCATTGTAACGAGGTATGAGGTAGTAATTGAGCCCCAGATTGAACACTACACCCACTATGGCTATGCCGTTGAGGGTGCGCAGGCTACCATTGGCGGTGAGTAGTGTAGAATACACATACATGAGGCACCAAGCCGGAAAAGATAACATAAGGCAAGAGAATACTAAGCGGTAGCTCTGCGCCTCTGTGGCATATAGCACGTTTTTGTGATAGAGCAGATACATGATATCGCCACCAAAAAACACGCCTGCTGTGGCTACCATTACCGCAAAGGGCACCATCATGTTTACACACAGCTTCACTATGGGTTGCACGTCGGTTTTGCGGGCCAGCATATTCCCAAACATTGGTAGAAGCATAGTGGCAAACATGAGCCCTAGTATATTGGCCATATCCAGCAGGCGAAACGCTGCCACCCATATACTTGCCTGTGCTTTACCATCGGTACACATACGCTCTATCATTATAGAGTCGGCACGGTTGTACACCGACATCAGAAAAATGAGCATAGCGTAGGGAAAGCTATTTTTCATTACCCCTAGTATCTCTGGAATGCTGAATGAAAAGCGCAGCCTTACCTTGCCTATCTGCCGGAGCACCATGTACCCCCCAACAGCCGCAATAAAGTAACTGACTATCTGGGTAATGACAAACCACTGTATCTTGAATGCAGCCGCAGTAGCTGGGTAAATGAGCAGAAAGCCACAAATCAGTATCATCAATAGCCTATCTGTGATGGAAAGCAGTGCATCGGTCTTGAAGCGCTGCAAAGCTGCTACATTGCTTCGCACAAATGATACTAGTGCATTCATGGAATGTATGAGTAGTATGCCCAACAACAGCGCCAATTCCCACCCCCTATAGCCCAGTATATAACCCCATAGATACGCCACCAACATATACACACCCATTAGTACCAACCTTGCCGAAAGCATGGACGGAAATAAATCTGGCAATCGGTCTGGGTGCTGAGATATAGTGCGGGTATTGTAGCTACTGATACCAAAATCTAAAATGGTTTGGAAAATGATACCCAAACTAAACAGCGCCTGATAAGTGCCGTAAGACGCAGGAGAAACTGTGTTTTGTACTGTTCTATCAATAAAAAGTACCCATATTGGCTTCACTAGCAGGTTCACTGCAATGATAAAGAGGATATTTTTTACAAAAAAACGCTGCATTCCTATAAATAACGATGGATAAAGCCGTAAAAGTATATTTTTGTCGGCATAAGGTATGCGTATAGCTGTAAATACACGGTTACTGCTTAAGGGCAAGCTGGAGGGTATAGGTTGGTTTACTTATCAGACATTGATACACATGGTCAGGGAACACCCTGAGCATGAATTCTATTTCTTTTTTGACCGTCCTTACGACCCACAATTTGTATTTGCCCCCAATGTCACTCCAGTAGTCGTTCATCCGCAGGCACGCCACCCTATTTTATTTTACCTGTGGTTTGAGTGGAGTATCCCTTTTATGCTGCGAAAGCACAAAATTGACCTCTTTTTGTCGACCGATGGATATATGTCACTGAGCACAAAAGTGCCTACCTGTTTGGTAATACACGATTTGGCTTTTGAGCATTATCCTGAGCATTTTGTGCTAAGCCACAAACTTTATTGGCGGCACTACTCACCACTGTTTGCGCGCAAGGCCAAAAGAATAGCTACCGTATCTACTTTCTCAAAAGATGATATTGCTGCTCGGTATGGTATACTGCCCCAAAACATAGATGTAGTGTATAACGGCGCCCATGAAGAGTATGTGCCGCTTACACCTACTAAACGTGAAGAAGTTAAAAATAAGTATGCCGAAGGGTGTGAATATTTTGTTTTTGCGGGTGCACTGCACCCCCGCAAAAACATAGTGAATCTGCTGAAAGCATTTGTGGCATTCAAAAAGCGGCAGCGCACTAATATGAAACTAGTGATAGCTGGTAGACCTGCCTGGAAGTATGAGGAAGTGGAAGAAATGCGCCTTACCATGCCTTACAAAGAAGATGTAAAGTGGGTGGGCTATATGAATGTAGACGAACTATCTGACGTGATAGGGGGTGCTTATGCGCTGCTTTATGCATCGCTGTTTGAGGGTTTTGGTATTCCTATACTAGAGGCATTGCAGTGCGATGTACCTGCTATTGTAAGCAATACATCATCAATGCCCGAGGTAGCCGGGGATGCAGCACTATTGGTAGACCCTACCGACCCCGAAGATATAGCCACCAAGATGCATACGCTGTACAAAGATGAATCGCTGCGTAAACAACTGATAGCCAATGCAAGGGTGCAAATAAAAAAATTCAGTTGGCAGTCCTCATCTGAGAAGTTGTGGAACTGCATGATGGATTGTTTAAAAAAATAGCCCATTCTCACTAAGCACTAATACATTAGCCATATGAACGATCAGATACTACATGAAATGGCTATGGCTCTAGAAAGTGAATGGCAGCTACAAGCCCCCCAAATGCTTAGTGAAGAGGCAATAATATCACTGCTCACCGAAAAAATATTGGCCATTATTCAGCAAGGACCAAATGCTTTTTACCGACTGATGTACCGAATAGATATACCCGAAAAAAGACTGGTAAAGGTACTAGGCAACGATGACACCGCCCAGCAAATAGCAAGACTAGTATATAACAGACAACTAGAAAAAATTACCAGCAGACACAGGCACAGGCAACAACAAAACGATATAGATCCAGACATGAAATGGTGATACACTCGTTGCACGAGTTGTGGTTTGTGTTGTTTACTTTTGACACAAGATGTTGACAACCAAACATTATGCTAAAGCTGCTTAAAACATTCTGGGAACTGCTTAAAGAAACGAGCAAAGAATTTGGCGAAGACCATGCGTCTAAGCTAAGTGCATCTTTGGCTTATTTTACAATATTCTCCATAGGTCCTTTGTTGTTGGTAATTATACATATAATAGGAATTTTCTACAAAAAAAAGGAAGCTGCTAATGAATTGGTATTTGACCGAATAGCGCAAATTATTGGTCCATCCAGTACAGATCAGTTAAAAAGTATATTAGACAACCTAGATAATACCAATAATAGCACACTGTTTGGCATTATAGGCATATTGGTATTTGTTTACAGCTCCACCAGCATTTTTACAGAAATGCAGAGCTCCATCAACTATATGTGGTCTGTAAAAGCAATGCCTAAGAGAGGCTGGCTTAAGCATATTACAGATAGGCTGTTGTCATTTTTACTAATTATTGGTGCTGGGATACTGCTTATCGCTTCGCTTGTACTAAATGTAATTGTAGACACCATTACTGGACAAATAGAACGATTTCACTATCTTGAGCAGTATTTAGGTGGTTTGAACTTTGTGCTTATTGCGGCTATTAATACAGGTGTGCTATTTGTAATAGTTACATTTTTGTTTGGTGTTATTTTCAAGGTGCTGCCAGATGCTATTATACATTGGAAAGATGTAACCATTGGTGCTGCTTTTACAGGATCGCTATTTATAATTGGCAAGTTTCTCATTACTTGGTATCTCACAAGTTCTAAACTCATTACCGCATATGGAGCAGCGGCTTCGCTCATTATATTGCTGTCTTGGATCTATTATTCGGCGCTTATAGTTTATTTCGGCGCTGAATTTACGGATGTATATGCGCGCAAATGTGGTAGGGGTGTAAAAGTTAAAAAGAATGCAGTTTTTGTGCTTAAGCGCGATGCTAAAGAATTGCCTAGCCTAAAAACACACATAGCAGAAGATTTGGGATAATCGTTTACAGGTTATATCACAAAAGAGGGGTGCTACAAAACTTGCAGCACCCCTCTTTTTACTTTATGACTTACGTTAGTCAGTGTATTATTTTGCTGATTTTGTTTTAAATTTCTGTATTGCATTTCGAGTGAAGTCGCTCAATACTAATTGTCCGCTGATTGCAGCACGTTCAGATAAGAGGACATCCCAGTTTTCAGTACCATGCCACAATACTTTTTTCAGTTGTGCCATAGCCTGTGGGCTGCTTTGTGCCAATCTTTCAGCCAAACTTGTTACCGCGTCATCCAGTTCAAGCTTGGTGCTATGTATTTCAGAGTACAGACCGTGACGTTTAGCCCATTCTGCTGAGCGCCAACCTGTGGCGTCTATAGCTAATTGAGATAAGCCTGAAACGCCAATTTTACGCTCTACTGCTGGTCCTACCACAAAAGGTCCAATACCCACAGCGAGTTCACTGAGTTTGACAGATGCTACGTCTGAAGCGATAGCATAATCGGTAGCAGCAATAATACCCACACCACCGCCAACTGCCTTGCCTTGCACGCGACCGATAATCAATTTGTGGCACTTGCGCATAGCATTTATAACATGAGCAAAGCCACTAAAGAATTTTTTGCCTTCTGCTTCATTGGTTATTGCCATCAACTCATCGAATGATGCACCTGAGCAAAACGTACTATCGCCAGCACTACGTAGTATCATTACCTTTACTCTACTATCTATACCTATATCATTAATTGTTTTAGCTAGATCTGCCAATATAGCTGCAGGTAACGCATTGCTTGATGGATGAAAAAATTCGATGGTAGCAATTCCGTGTTCTATTTCGTGATTCACATAACCCTCACTGTGACGCATAGACAGTATGTTTTTTTCGATGATAAAATATTTTTTAATGCAAATTGATCATTCAAACGTTAACCAATTGACGCTATCAATATTGCTGTGAGTTCAAATATAGAAAGAAAATCCAAAAAATTTTCTTAAAGTGAATGGCTTATAAATACAAATCAATCAACATAGTATGCTGTAGAGGAAATATTGCAATTATTTTACCCTTGTCTGATTATGCGTGAGTAGGGATGTAACAATTACAACAATAATATAGACAGACCATAGTCTGCACACAGAATAAGTACACAGCTCACGATTACAGAAGTAGTAGAAGCACGGCCAATTTCGAGTGCACCCCCTTCTACATAGTAGCCGTAATAAGAAGGTATTATGGAAATGATGAGTGAAAAAACAAAAGCTTTCACCATAGCAAAAAACAAATTATAGGGTAAAAACCCCATAGTAAGCCCCTGAAGAAACTGTTGTTTGTTAAGAATATTAGAGAACATACCAGCAATGTACCCGCCCCATATGCTTACTGCAATTGACACTATGATAAGGGCAGGTATCATAATCATAGCAGCAACAATTTTAGGAATTACAAGATAAGTTCTGGTATTAATACCCATTATTTCCAAGGCATCGATTTGCTCACTCACCCTCATGTTGCCCAGTTCAGATGCTATTTTAGAACCTACCACACCTGCCAATACTACGCAAATTACTGTGGGTGACAATTCAAGAATAGTAGAATCGCGGACAATAGATGCAATTACTGATTTAGGAATCCAAGAACTAATAAGTTGGTAAGATGTTTGTATGGTAAGTACCATACCCAGAAACATGGAGATGATAAGTACAATGGGTAGTGACCTGATTCCAATGTCATTGCACTGAGCCATAAACTCTATCCAATACACTCGGGCATTTTCGGGCCGGCGAAGCCCCCCTTTAACCATTAATACGATCCTGCCCAGATGCCAAAAGAATATTTTCATTGCCTTGCAAAAGTAAGAAAAACTAAGCAGCAAAAATCCCGTACGGAAAACCGTACGGGATTGGATATTATATTGTATTCGATATGCCGAGCTGGCTAAAGAATTAAGCTAGTTTTTTCAATTCCTCTACACGAGCTTCATTATCTACTTCATTGCCAAGTTTGTCAGACTTATCGAGGTCGACAAGTACTGGAGCAGCTACGAATATAGAAGAATAAGTACCCGTTACTACACCTATAAGCATTGCAAATGCGAAACCACGTGTAGCCTCACCACCGAATATGAACAGTATAAGCACTGTTACAAACACCGTGAAAGACGTCATGATAGTACGGCTAAGTGTATCGTTAATCGCACTGTTGATAACCTCTGCTTTATCCCCGTTAGGAGTTTTTCTGAAGTATTCACGAATACGGTCGAACACAATAACGGTATCATTCATAGAGAAACCGATAACGGTAAGAACGGCAGCAATGAAGTGCTGGTCTATTTCGAGTGCGAAAGGCACTATACCGCGCATATAAGAGAATACAGCCAACGTAACTGCAACGTCATGCAACAAAGAAAGGATAGTACCTAAAGAGTACTGCCATTTGCGGAAACGTAACAATATGTATAAGAAGATAGCTATCAATGAAATGATCGTAGCTTTTACAGCACCTGCTTTCAGGTCGTCAGATATTGTAGGTAATACTGTTTGAGAGCTTTGTATGTACTTGCTCTTAAACTCTTCTTCAGATGTAGTTGCAGGTATCAGCTTTTCAGCAATCATACCTTCGTAAAGTTTCTTAAACACTTCGCGCTCCACACCCTGACCAGGCTTGGTGATGAGGTAAGAGGTAGTAATGTTAAGACTATTGTTGGTACCTATGGTTTTAACAATAGGGAATTCGTTGCCCAAATAAGTGTGTAACTTCTCACGCACAGTTTCTGTAGAGAGTTTCTGGTCAAATTTGATGGTGTAACTACGACCACCTCTGAACTCCACACCATAATCGAAACCATGGAACAGCGTACTAACACCCAACAAGAACATTGAAAGAGATATAATGTAGGTGTACTTACGCATACCTACGAAGTTGATATGCGCTTTGCGGAAGATCGTTTTAGAAAGACCAGTAAAGTAATTGAAGTGGCGCTCACGCTTAGCATATATATCGGTGATGAGGCGAGATATAAGAATACCACAGAACAAAGAAAGCAGAATACCCAAAATCTGAGTAGTAGCAAACCCACGAACAGGGCCCAGACCAAATATGAACAGAATGATAGCAGTAATCAATGTAGTAACGTGACCATCAAGTACTGGAGCATATGAACGCTTGTAACCATCTGTTACAGCCTGAGCATAAGATTTACCACCTGCCAATTCTTCTTTAATACGCTCAAAGATGATAACGTTGGTATCTACAGCCATACCCACTGTAAGTACCAGACCAGCTATACCAGCCATGGTAAGCGTAGCATGTAATGCTGACAACACACCAACAGTAAATATAAGGTTGAGTATAAGAGATATATTAGCAACTATACCACCAGTGTTGTAATAAACCAACATTAGTGCGAAGATCACTACAAACGAAAGTAGCAGTGAGAACATACCTTTATCAATGTTTTCAACACCTAGTGTAGGACCTACTACTTGCTCTTGCACGATATGCGCAGGTGCAGGAAGTTTACCAGACTTAAGAATGTTGGCCAAATCCTGAGCTTCCTCAGTGGTAAAAGAACCAGATATTTCTGTATTACCACTTGCTATTTCGTTGTCTACACGAGGACAAGAGTACACTTTATCATCTAGTACTACAGCAACATATTTACCTACATTGCGACCTGTCATATCTTTCCAGATACGAGCACCGGTCATATCCATTTCCATACTCACGTTAGGCTGACCAGTCATTGCACTATAATCGGCACGTGAGTTGGTAACGTGGTCACCTTCTAAACGAGCACCACCACCTGGAGCCAATTTGATAGCATACAGTGGTAAAATTGTGTTTGCATCTTTGTTCTTGCTGTTAGCAGCACCATATACAAACTTGATATTTGAAGGGAACTTATTTTTCAATACATCCAAAGACAAATATCTGTTCACCTTTGCAGTATCTTTTTTGGCTACATAACCTACTATAGGGCTAGCGAAGTACCCTTCTTCTACCGTACCGTTTGGCATGATAAGAGCGCTTAGCGGATTTTCCTTAGCTGCTTTATCTTGTTTAGATTTAGAAGTATCGTTAGTGCTAGTAGCTTTTCCACCAGCCAGAACGTTAGCTATGCTGTTTGTGTCACTTACTGCAGCAGCAGTATCGGCAGCAGCAGTAGCTGAATCTGTTACTGCTGTAGCAGTATCTTCTTTAACACCAGACAGGTAATTGTATAGTGGTTTGTTAGCTGCACCAATCATCGGGCCTATCTCCTGATTAGAATAGGTTTCGAAGAACTGAAGTTTAGCTGTTGCCTGTAAATAAGAACGAACACGCTCTGGATTTTGAACACCTGCAAGCTCCACAGTAATGATACCTTTATTAACATCTAGGTTTACATTAGGATTCGCCACACCAAATTTATCGATACGAGTTTGAAGTACTTTGTGGGTACGATTGATTGCCTCTTTCGACTCTTTGTTCAGCTTGGCGATCACATCTTTGTTAGTAGAGCTAAGTGTGATGTCTTTTTCTGAGGGTTTAGTAAACAGGTAAGACAGGTTGACACCTGGATTCTGTTTTTCGAAAATCTCACCAAACAATGTTATGAAATTAGCATCGCTGTTAGCTTTTGCAATGTTTGCATCAGCAATAGCTTTGTTCATCGCAGCATCGCGTGGGTTATTAGACATAGAACGCACCAATTCATCGAGGCTAACCTCTAGTGTAACGTTCATACCACCTTGCAGGTCAAGACCTAGGCTTAATTCTTCGGCCTTAGCAGACTGATAAGTATACTCTTTCAGCAATGGAACACTGAAAATTGTCTCACTCTGCATACTGTCGGTAATAGACGAGTAGTACTTGTCTGTTAGCTTGTCCAGATTGGTGCCTGTAGCAGATGGATCTTCTGCCAAGGCGGCGCGCCTGGCTTGTGCCCGCATCTTTTTCTCCTCGCTTCTCACAATGAACGTTAAAGAGAGCTGGTACAGCGAAATGAGAATGAGCATTGCTGTAAAAAACTTCACTAACCCTTTTAAATGCATAGGTTTTTATTGAAAATATATATGTAAAAATCAAACAATCCCCACAGGATATAGGTTACCCTAACCCCGCAAGGGGTGCAAAGATATGATTTAATATAAAAAAATAAAGCCCTATCCAAATTTTCGGGAAATTTTCGTTAAAAAACTTTTTCAAGGCCATACATATAAGGGGAATATATGCTGCAAATTGGTGTTTGGGGCCAACAGGATAGGAAATATCCATATAATTCTGGCCATAACTCAACGTCAAATGGAGGAATAATTATAAAGCCTTAATTTTGTCGTTGTATGTCGAACCGGATTGTGCGAAAATTACTGTTGATTATAGGACTGTTTGCAATAACGCTCCCTGTATTTTTCTGCAATACCCCTCCCGACAACACCACCGCAGTAGCTGAAGCCACCACTTCGCCTTGGCTGAATGTATACGATACATCTGCACGCTACGTGGGTATGGATGTGTGTAGGGGTTGCCACCCGGGAGTGTATGAGACTTACATGCAAACTGGAATGGGACAATCGTTTGCCCCAGCTACGAGAGAAAAATCGGCAGCAGACTTTAGTCCTGCGCATGCTATAGTATACGATACTGCACTGGATTATTACTATCGGCCCTACTGGTTGGGTGATACCTTTTATATAATGGAATACCGGCTGAGTGGTAAAGACACCGTGCACCTGCAACGTCAAAGAGTAGACTATGTGGTAGGTTCGGGGCAACACACCAATTCGCATATATTTAATGTAAACGGGTACCTACATCAGGCGCCTATCACCTTTTATACGCAGAAGGGCAAGTGGGATATGGCTCCGGGTTTTGAGCAGGGCTCTAACAGCCGCTTTAAGCGGATGATACAACTGGAATGTATGACCTGCCACAATGGCTACCCAGATTTTGCTGCCAATAGTGAAAACAAATACCACAACATAAAAGCTGGTATAGACTGTGAACGGTGCCACGGACCGGGCAGCATACATGTATTGGCCAGACAAACAAGCAAGCCGGTAGACACATCGAAGGGACCAGACTACACCATAGTAAACCCTCGCCGCCTGACCACCGAACTACAGAACAATGTGTGTCAAAGGTGCCATCTGCAAGGCATATCTGTGCTTAATGACGGTAAAACATTTTACGACTTCAGACCAGGCATGCGCCTATCGGAGGTAATGAATGTGTTTATGCCGGAGTATGAGGGCGCACAAGACAAAATGATAATGGCATCGCATGTGGAGCGAATGAAAAAAAGTGACTGCTTCGTGCAATCGGGCAAGATGAGCTGCATCACCTGCCACAAACCCCATGTGAGCGTAAAATACACTCCTCGCACCCAGTACCTAACTGCATGCAAGGGTTGCCATAGCAGCAGTGGGCAAAAACTATGCACTGAGCAGCAAAACCTGCGCACTGCCAAAAATGATGACTGTGTGACCTGCCACATGCCTCGCAATGGCAGCATAGACATACCCCATGTGGCTGTAACCGACCACTACATACGTCGCAGACCAATTGCACCTGTAGAAGCACAGAAGATTACTGCGTTTCTGGGTATGAAATGTTATAACAACGACAAGCCCGATGCAATAACAAAGGCAAGAGGATTTATGGAGTTTTATGAGCGGTATGCGCCTTCGAAAGGGCTGATAGACTCTGCGCTGGTATACCTCGGTAAACAAGCTGATGTGGAAGCCAAACAAAAACAAAACCGTGACTACATACGTGCTTACTACCTGCTGAACAACTATGAGCAGGTGAAAACCTATGCTACCCCACTACAACCAGCTGCTGTAACCGATGCGTGGACTGCCTACCGAATAGGAGAGGCATATTACCAAACCGGCGATGCCACAGCCGCCCTACCGTGGTACAAACGTGCTACTGACATATGGAAATATGCACTAGACTTCAACAACAAATATGGTACTTGCCTGCTGGCTCTGAACAAACTACCTGAGGCTAAAAAGGTATTTGAGTTTGTGCTGAGCCAGAACCCCAACCACACCAGTGCCAATACCAACCTAGGATACATATATATGCAGCAGGGTAACAGCACTATGGCATATGACTATATGATGAAGGCCAAGGGTACAGACCCAGACTATGAGCAAAACCTGATAAACCTAGCAGTGTGGCACTACGGTAACCAACAGTATGACAAAGCCAAAAAACAACTGGAGCACCTGCTAAGCAAACACCCCAGCAATGAAAAAGCACGTGCTATGCTGCTGGACCTGGAGGGGATGTAGTAATTGGCACTAAAAAAATTGGCATTGCAGTGGTGCTGCAATGCCAATGAATAGAATAGTATTACTGAAAGTACGTTGTAAGGAACTACTTGATAACCCCCAACTCTTTACCCACCTTGATAAATGACTCGATGGCTTGGTCGAGGTGATGCCTGTCGTGACCTGCAGATATCTGCACCCTTATGCGTGCCTGACCCTTGGGTACTACAGGGTAAAAGAAACCTACTACATATATACCTTCTTCGAGCATACGTGCTGCAAACTTTTGCGCAACTACTGCATCGTAAAGCATCAATGGCGAAATAGCGTGTGAGCCTGGTTTGATATCGAAACCAGCTTCGGTCATTTTGCTGCGGAAATAGAGAGTGTTTTCTTCTAGCTTGTCGCGGAGAGCGGTGGTTTCGCTGAGCATATCTAGCACAGCTATTGTAGCGCCTACTATAGATGGTGCCAGAGAATTGGAGAAGAGGTATGGACGGCTACGCTGACGGAGCATGTCTATGATTTCTTTTTTGCCACTGGTAAAACCACCCAATGCACCACCCAATGCCTTGCCCATAGTACCTGTAATGATATCTATGCGACCCATAACACCACACAACTCGTGTACACCCCTACCAGTAGCACCCATAAAACCTGATGAGTGGCACTCGTCTATCATCACCAGTGCATCGTATTTGTCTGCTAGGTCACAGATCTTATCGAGCTGGGCAATGGTACCATCCATAGAAAATACAGAATCTGTAACTATAAGACGTGTACGGGCATCGGCATGCGCTTGAAGCTGGGCTTCGAGGTCGGCCATGTCATTGTGCTTATATCTGCCACGACGAGCCTTGCAAAGGCGCACCCCGTCGATAATAGATGCGTGATTGAGCTCATCGGAAATGATGGCATCGTTTTCGCCCAGTAATGGTTCGAAAACACCCCCATTGGCATCGAAACAGGCTACATAAAGGATAGTATCTTCTGTACCCAGAAACTTAGCCAGTTTTTCTTCTAGCTCTTTGTGTATGTCTTGGGTGCCACAGATAAACCTAACAGAACTCATACCATAGCCACGGTGGTCTATAGCCTTGTGGGCAGCTTCTATAACCCTTGGGTGTGAAGACAAACCGAGGTAGTTGTTGGCACAAAAATTAAGTACAGTTTTGCCATTAACGGTGATTTCAGCACCCTGCTCAGACTCTATAATTCTTTCGCTTTTGTACAAACCTGCGTCTTTGATCTCTTGCAGCTCCTGCTGCAGACGCGCATAAAATGATGGACTTGACATGTATAATTGATTGTAATTGTTAGGTTCTTAGCTGCAGAGCAGACGTTGTTTATTTAGTATAAGTAGCAGTACAGCTCTCTGGGAAGCCGCCAGGAGTGCTGGTCGCCGAATAATAAACAGTCATACCAGTAGCGGTGAAAGTGCCATACCCTTGCAGATTAGCACCATTACCAATGTTTTGTGCTGGTATAGTTAGTGAATCGTTGTTGCAATTGAGCACAATAAGCGTAGAGGTATTGCTACCATAACCACCAAAGTTAATCAGCTTTAGCACATTAACTGAGCCGCTAGAAACACCTGTAGACGTGTACGTGAAATTGCGGGCGGTACAAGCATTACTACCCGAGAGATTGCCCCAAAGCGCAGTTGCACAATCGGCAGGAGTAACGATGACGTTGAATTTGTAAGTTTTGGGGTCAGAGCCAGGTGCTACAGCCGTAAGTGTAACAGGGTAAGTACCAAGTCTTGCTTTGTTGGTACTCATTACAAAGTCGGCGCGGAAGGTAGGCACACCAGTAATGGTGTCTTCATCTAACCGAACATCGGCAGGTAGGCCCTTGAGGGTGAGCATAACGGTATCTTCGGAGAAGCCACCGAGAAACTTGACCAGCAAAGGCAAGGTAGTAGTACCCTGATCTGTGATATAAAAATCGGTAGGTACAGTGTTCTGAATAGACTCTACGGTATAAGAAATAGGTACTTTTACGGTCTTCTGACAGGCTACAACAAAGATGCTAGAGGCCAGCAAGAACAATATAATTTTTCTCATGCTTTTCATTTAAAGTGGAAAGATACATTCATATCAGTAAAAATCATAGCCAAATTGCTTTTTCGGAAACAGGTGTGTTTCTTACACCTTCTTTTTCGGGCTCGTCGGTATAGCCAAGATATAATAACCCCAATACAATATCTTCTTCTCCCAAACCCAAATAATGCCTGAGTGCGGGATGGTGTGTCATGCCTCCTGTACTCCAGAACGAGGATATTCCCATAGCTGTTGCGCCAAGTAGTATGTTTTGGATGGCTGAAGATGCGGCTGCAATTTCCTCTATTGCTGGTATTTTTGGATTGCTGCCACGCTTCATAGCTGCAATAATGAGGTGCGATGTTTTGTCTACATTATGTAGCAGCTTGTTGTAAGTAGCCTCCATTCGTTTGTCTTCAGCGGTGTGCTGCCAGTAGAGGTCGGCATGTGCCTTGCCAAAGGCGGTGAGTGCCGCGCCTGCATAGACAAAAAACTGCCATGGCTCAGTGCGTGCATGGGTGGGTGCCCAATGTGCTAGCTGTAGCAACTCGTGTATTGACTCATCCGGGATTAACGCTCCATTCATTTTTGCCCAACTTACTGAGCGTCTGCCCTTGATAACTGCACTAACTTCGTGAACTCTGCTGTTGCTCATAGGGGTACAAAGTTATGGGAGATTCGGATTATAAATTGCAAATTGGGTGGGTTTGGAGTTGGGGGGCCTCATAGAAATAAAAGTTGCAATGCAACATAGGAGCCACCGCATCAAATATTAAGGCGTGGAAAAGAACCAGTAGCTACAATGAATGGCACAGACATCATAAGAGGAATAGATAGTATGACTAGGAGCCAGTAAATAATGTTTGCTAGTGTTTTGCCGATAATGCGGTTGAATTGTTGCTGTACTTCGGCAATTTTTTCGTCGGTGTATCTTACAGTAATCGCACGCTTTAGTTGGCGAAATAAAAGAAATTCTCCTACAAACAAAGATATCATAGCTACAATATTAACAGACATGGTTTTGGGTAGAATATACCAGCACACAAAGCTGAAAGGGATAGCAGCATACACACAAACATTGAAACAAAACGACTGTACGGCATAGTATGTTGCGCCCAGCCTATAGTGGCGTGCAGGCACATACATGATGTAGAAAATAAGGTCTGTTATAAAGGAGATATTCATGTCAATGCAAATAGGTTTGCTAATGTGAAATTAGGAACAAACGACAGGAAAACACCTAGTATCAATCTGCTATTCCCCCTCTTTTAGCAAATCTATATTTCTTTTAAGATCGGCGAGGTGAACGCCGAAAAGTAATTTATTGAAATACCGTACCAGATAGAAACAAATAGGCTCTAAAATGGCTACCAAAACCAGTAGCAATAACAGTACATAGGTATTGCTCATGAACTCTATAATAGGCTTTCCACTACCAGCAGCACCACCCATCATAAAACCACCGGCTGCACTAATGGGATAGAAAAACAGCCCAGTTATCTCTTGTTTTTTTATCCATGCGGTCATAGTGGTGTAGTGGCGTTCCATTTCTTCTAGTACTGGATGGGCAACCGATACCTGTGGCGAAAACCTACTGTATATTACGTAACCAGAATACACCGCCCAAACCGAAAATAACAACAAGACAGCTAAAATAGCCTTGATGATAAGTGCGTCTACCGCGATTATCGCTACACAATAAAGTAGACATATAGCCCCACCAAAGAGAATATTATACAACAGTGTTTTGCTGAGTTTCTGTAACGGATTGGAGGTTTGTAACTGCTGCAACTGTACTGAGCCCAGAAAGGACTCAAATTCTTTCTCCTCCTGCGATGGTAATGAGGTGTTATTCATTGAGGTTATCTTTAATAAGTTTTGAAAGTTGGTTTTTTATCCTGAATAGTTTCACACGCACGTTGTTTGGGGTGATACCCATTATAGCTGCTATCTCGGGTTGTTCATATCCATCCAAATGCAGTGTTATCAGGGCTTTGTCTATATCATTGAGCTGGGTTATTGCCTCTTTTAGTGTGGCACTGTGGGCATGGGTATGGGTGTCTGCGGCTATATCTGTTTCGCCAATTGCATCTGTAGGCAACATTCTGCTTTTCTTACGCTTGCTGGTCAGGACGGTGTTGAGGCAAATGCGATACAGCCAAGTGCTGAACTTGGATTTGCCAGCAAACTGTGGCCAGCTTTTCCATGCCTGATATAGTATCTCCTGATAGTAGTCTCTGCGCTCTTCGCTATCTGAGGCATAAAGATTTACCACCTTGATGATGATGCCCTGACTGTCGCGTATATGCTGAAGAAATTCTTTTTCGCTCACACCATTATGGGTTAAAAACAGGACAGCATTACTTGCCCATCAACATTAATATAAATATAGCTACTAGTATGATAGTATGTGCAATCAACCAAACTTGCTGGTAACGAGGGCGACTGGGAAAGGCAACTGCCTGATCGAATGGATCGAAAACCAGGGCTACGCCAAGTGTGCCCACCACATCGCTCAGCTGATGAGAGGTGACATAGTAGTATACCGATAACAGCACAAATGCTGCATAACAAAACTTGTTGAATACATTGGTCATGTTTTTCTGCTTGGGAGCTGATGTTTCCATTTTAGAGAAGCTTTACAGTATTAGTAGCACAGAAGTGCTATTTTATTACAGGTGGCAGAAAAAATCTTGGATGTATCTTCACAGTCGGAAAAATCAATAGCATAAAACATGAAAGTAAGAGACATAACCACCCTAATAGAAGCTTATGCTCCACCTGCCTATCAGGAGAGTTATGACAACTGCGGTATACAGGTGGGCAACCAAAATGATGAAGTAACCGGTGTGCTGATAGCACTAGATGCAACAGAAGCTATTGTAGAAGAAGCCATAAGCCGAGGGTGCAATATGGTGGTGACACATCATCCGCTGATATTTGGCGGTTTAAAACGACTTACCGGCGCCAACTACGTGGAGCGTGTGGTGAAAATGGCTATAAAGAATGACATCTGCATTTATGCCGCACACACCAATATGGACAATGTAAAAAATGGTGTGAATGCTAAAATAGCTGAAAAGCTGGGGCTCACTAATGTAAGAATATTGGCACCCAAAGATAACTTGCTGTACAAGCTGTATACCTATGCGCCACTGGCAGATGCCAGCCGGGTAAGGGAGGCATTGTTTGCAGCAGGTGCGGGTCACATAAGCCAATATAGCGAGTGTAGCTTTAACAGTAATGGTGTAGGCACCTTCAGAGGAGCGGCAGACACCAACCCTACTATAGGTGAAGCTGGCGGAGAACGTGAAGGGGTGCAAGAAACCAAAATAGAAGTAATATTGAGCGTACACCAGCGGCAAGCTGTGCTGCAGGCACTAAAAAACAATCACCCATATGAGGAAGTAGCATATGAACTAATAGCCCTCACCAACGCAGCTACAGATATAGGTGCCGGTATGGTAGGGGAGCTGCCCCTGCCCATAAGCGAAACCGAAGCATTGCAACTAATAAAAGACAAAATGCAAGCAGAGTGTATAAGGCATACATCGCTATTGGGAAAGCCAGTGCGCAAGATAGCTGTGTGTGGTGGGTCGGGTAGCTTTTTGCTGCGCAATGCCATAAATGCTGGGGCCGATATGTTTGTGACAGCAGATTATAAGTACCATCAGTTTTTCGATGCAGAACAGAAAATTATAATAGCAGATATAGGGCATTATGAGAGCGAGCAATACACATCAGAAATATTTCATGCGATACTTACGAAAAAATACCCTAATTTTGCGATTCTTTTATCAAATTTATCCACCAATCCTGTAAAATATTTTTGCTGATATGGCTACTGTTAAAGACTTTTCATTTGAAGAAAAGCTGACCTCGGTTCTGTTTTTACAAAAGATCGACTCTAAAATAGACGAGATCAAAACACTCAAAGGCGAGTTGCCTATGGAGGTTAAAGACCTTGAGGATGAAATTGAAGGTTTGCAGACGCGCATCAACAATATTGATGTTGAGATCAACAATATCAACGCCTTTATTGAAACTAAATCAAATGCCAAGAAAGATGCTCAGGCTTTGATGAAAAAATACGAAAAACAGCAAGACAACGTAAAGAACAATCGTGAGTTTGAAGCCATCAACAAAGAGATGGAAATGCAGGAGCTGGAAGTAAGGCTGAACGAGAAACACATCAAGGATGCGACATACGAACAGAAAGACCGTATGAATGTGCGCCTGAGAACAGAAGAAAAAATCAAAGAAGTAGAAGAAGCACTGACCACTAAACGTCAGGAATTGGCTAAAATATCTGTGGAAACAGAAAAAGAAGAACAAATACTAGCGGAAAGATCGAACGAAGCCAAACAAAAAGTGGAACCTCGTTTGTTATCTGCTTACGATCGCATTCGTGGAAGCTACCGCAACGGACTAGCTGTAGTACCTATTGTACGCGACTCATGTGGTGGTTGCTTTAACGTGATACCTCCCCAGCGCCAGAGCGAGATTCGCCAACACAAAAAAATAATTGTGTGCGAACATTGTGGCCGTATACTGGTAGACTCAGATCTAAATGACAAAGTGACTATTAGTTAATATTAATGTCGAATATAAAAAAATAGGGACGGTATCTGTCCCTATTTTTTTGTGCTGTAGTGACCAAAATAGCAGCGTGATTGAACAAAAAATGTTTGTAAAGTAAAATTTGAGCGCAATACGTGTTGAAAATTTTTTTTCCTGATTTTTCTGAATAACTTTATAACCGTTGGCTGATAGGCATTAGTTGTACACACTGTTTTATTACAAACAAACAGCAGCTATTGCTTTGAAGCTTGCTTTTATTAATTTTAAGGTCTGATAGTCAGTTATGTACATAACAAGCGAAGGCTTGCTGTGGTTAATAAACGAAACTTATGAAGAAAAACAATACACCTGCACAGGTGGATGAAACTGAAATAGCTGGTAACCCATCGCGCAGGCGATTTTTTCAGCTGGCAGGCGGCATAGCTGGTGCAGGCATGCTGGTAGCATCGTGTAGGCGCACGCCACCTAGTACTACATATGTAGGTGCAGGAGATATAGGTTTGCTAAACTATCTATATATACTGAAGCAGGTGACAGTAGCTATGTATACTCAAGCCATAGCCACCCCTTATTATGGCATTACGCTAAGCGAAACTGAACTGCAAATAGACCTCAGAGATCAGGAATTGGTTCACCGCGAGTTCCTGAAGAAACTACTGGGCAGAGACGCTGTGAAAGAGATTACTACCAACTTGTCTTTGATAACATTTGCAGACAAAAAAAGTTTTCTTACTCATGCGTCAATTCTTGAAGACCTATCTGTAGGTGCTATGAATGGTGCTATACAAGTAATGAGCAGTACAGACTATATGCTGACACTGAGTAAAATATGCTCAGTAGATGCACGCCATGCAGGCTATATTAGAGAAGTATGGAAACACAATACATTTGCAGATGGTACAATACTTGATGCTAATGGACTAGATAGAGCAGTAGCACCTTCAGTAGGTTTTGCTACTCTGGAGAATTACATTGAAACCAAGTTTGACATCAGTAAATTACCTACTTTCTAATCAGCAACACTCATGAATTTTAAGCATATACTTTCCGAAATTGAAAAATCTGACCCAGAAGTATACGAGAAGCTGAGCGATCGGAGGCAAGTACTAAAAGGGTTTGGCGCTAAAGTAGCGATGGTGGCTTTGCCATTTGCCATAGGTTCTATGTTTAAGAAGGCTTACGGACAGACTTCTAAAACTGTCGTAGATGCTCTGAACCTAGCTTTGGAGTTTGAATATCTGGAATATACTTATTACCGTCAGGGCAACAATACTGGAGGATTAATAACTGCTACAGATCTTCCTGGTTTTAAGGCTATAGAAGCTCAGGAAAAAGCACACATCGATTTTCTGAACAAGACTATAACAGAATTAGGTGGCATTCCTTTCAAGCCAAAGAACTTTACAGCTGCTACGACAGTAGCACCCTATGTGCCCGCTGCATACGACTTTACAAAGGGTGGTACCTATACTCCTTTTAGCGATTATAAAACGTTTTTGATCCTGGCTCAGATATTTGAAGACACTGGTCTTCATGCGCTACAGGGGCAAATGCCTGAGTTGCTGAGCAATAATGGTGTACTACAACAGGCCTTTAGGCTACAGGCTACAGAAGCACGTCATGCAGCATTTGTAAGGCTTGTACGCAGACTGGCGCCTATTAATGCTCCAGAAACACCAGCTCCGTGGATCACTAATAATATACCACCTACCATACCGCTACAACCTTACTATTTAGGTGAAGATAATGTGGAACATAATAGCATAATAACTACCACGCTACCCAACATTTATTATGCCGACGGTGTGATGCCTAAAATATCAGCCACAGCAGCATTTGACGAGCCTTTTGATAAAACTAAGGTGCTTTCGCTAATAGCTGGTTTCAAACTTTAATGATAACTCTCTACATTTTATATGTCAAATGCCACGCAATGCGTGGCATTTGACATATAAGTGGGAGCTGCTTTCCATAGATTGCAGCTAACAAAAAGCGCCATACCGAAAGACATGACGCTGTAAGCGTAAATATAGGTTGCTAGCTACTTTCGTACTATCAGCATTTCGGTGTATTTGCCACTATTTGTCACGACTTCTACACTATAGATACCAGCAGGGATATCTAAATTAAGAGAGGTTTGTTCTGCATCTTTAACATTTGTAGTACTCACAACTTGCCCGTACATATTTCTAACAGTTATCTGAATGTTTTTATCAGTACTGAGCGGTAATTGAATGTTAAATTGTCCATTATTGGGATTAGGGAATACTTTGAAGAACACACCATTATGACTGTCATTCAAAGAAGCATCACACAACTGACCATCTATTATTACTACAGGAAAATATGAAGTGTCAGAGCCACAATGATTAGTAACCGTATACACTACAGTATCTACACCAGAAGCTACACCTGTAAGTATGCCAGTTGTACTGATGCTAGAGATAGAAGGATGGAGAGTGCTCCATACTCCACCAGCTATTGTAGATGATAAATGCGCAGTATCGCCCACACACACACTGTCATCGCCACTGACGATACCAGAGGTAGGTGTCGTATTCATAAAGGCATATATCGTAATGGTGTCGTAGCCTATACCATCTGTAATAGTGTAGCTAAAGCTATCTGTACCGATGTAGCCAAGCGTAGGCGTATATGTGAAACCAATTGGTGTAATAGCAGCTCCTGTAGATAAGGTGCTGTAGGTGCCAGAAAGTATACCATTACTCGGACTCATAAGAGCAGTCCACGTTAGCGTTTGAGATACATTTGCATCAAAGGCCGTGAGATAAGTATCGATAGGGGTAGTTAAAAAACCCTCTGTTAGGCATAAATACAATGTAGGAACACCTGAGAAAGTAAAGTAAGGTGTAGAATCGGATGAGGTAATATACTTTCTGATTCTGTGATTGAAAACGTCTGCAATGTGTAGATTTCCAGTAGGGTCTATTGCCAACCCACCAGGTTCATAAAAGTTAGCGACAGTAGCAGGACCGCCGTCACCACTAAAACCAGATACACCCGTACCTGCAATAGTAGAAATAACACCAGATGGGTTTATTTTTCTTACTACATGGTTTTTGGTGTCTGCAAATATAAAATTGCCAGATGGGTCGATAATTACATCCTGAACTGATTTAAACCTTGCAGCTGTGGCAGGTCCACCATCGCCGGTATAACCTGCTATTCCTGTGCCAGCAAAAGTGGAAATAATACCTGCTGCAGTAATTTTTCTTACAACATTGTTCCCATAATCGCACAAATACACATTGCCAGATAAATCTACCGCCATACCAGATGGTGAATATAATCTTGCATTTGTAGCAGCACCGCCATCGCCAGTATAACCCGCAAAGCCCGTACCGGCAATAGTAGTAATGATGCCAGACGTGTTTACTTTTCTGAGCATATTATTGCTGTTGTCTGAGATGTAAAGATTACCTGAATGGTCGAATCTGATGTAAGTGGGCCCCAACATAGCAGCAGCCGTAGCCGGACCGCCATTACCCGAAAATCCTCCAATACCATTGCCAGCAACAGTGGTGATAATTCCAGAGGTTGATATTCTGCGGATACGATGGTTGAGGCAATCGGAGAAATACACATTACCTGCGTTATCCAAATCTATACCAAAGGGCATATTTAATCTTGCCGCAGTAGCCGGACCACCGTCGCCACTATAACCCGCCACACCTGTGCCTGCTATTGTGGTTATGATACCAGATGGGCTTACCTTTCTTATACGATTGCTGTTTAGTTCAGAAAAATACGTGTTTCCTGACCCATCAATGACTAACTCTGCAGGGTGATTAACAGCACTGGATACTGCAACCACACCCTCACCGCTATAAGCTGCGGTGCCGTTACCAACGACGGTTGTGATATTACCTGTTTGCGCATGTACATTAGCAGAAGCGAAAAGGGTGCTTGCAAAGCTGATAGAGGCCATTGCAATAAGTTTAATGTTTCTCATTTTTTGGGGTTTAACTTTTATAAGATATTTTAATGTTACTTTAAATATAATTTACTGAAATGGCGTGATTTATTATCGACCTCTTGTGTCTTTAATTATTCGTATCTATTCTTAGGGCAAACGCTTGTTTAAGTATCAGGGAAATGAAATGCAGCTCAAAAAAAAGTTTATTTTTTGTAAAAATCCTAGAGCAGCTAATTGAGTAAAGGCATAAAAAACAAATGTTGCTACACTATTTTTTCACCCATTTAATAGTCTGTTTTGCAACATCATTATGTAATATAACAAAATACATTCCTTGTCGTAGTTCACTTACATCTATAGCAGAATTTGTTGAACCACTAACCCATTTTTTACTGGTTATGGTTCTTCCTGATATGTCATTTACAGCTATCACTAAATCCTTGTCAGTAGCGTATTGAGAATAAATGTACAGTCTATCTGACCCTGACTGGGCAACCCAATAAGCCGGTGTGTTAGCTGAAAGAGTATTTATAGACAATGTATTTTCCGCGTTTGAGGTGCCCTTACACCCTGCAGAATCAACTACTACAGAATAAACTGAAGGCGAAGAGAATACATAGGAAGAACTAGTAGCACCGGCAATAATTGAAGATCCATTATACCATTGGTAACCAGAATAAGGGCCACCTATAGTACTAAGTGTACTTCCTGTTCGAACTATGCCTGGAGTTGGCGCTGGAGCTACATTGATTGTGGTAGATGAAGAATCTACATAACCACTGCCATAAGCCTTGAGCCTGATGGTGTAAGTACCTGACTGCGGAAAACAAACTGATGTGATAACGGATGTAGGAGCCGAAATGGCTGCACCTGAAGGTGTTATCTGCCATCTTATACTATCTATTAATCCGGTGCTGGTGCTAGTCAAAGCCAAGCAACTATCTTGGCAAATAGATGTACCAGAGCTAGTGAAAGAAGCAGCGGGAATTACTGGAGGGCAGCCACTCACCTCACCAAGATTAGCTACCATGCGTATTCTGTTGTTATAAAAGTCAGGAATGTAAAGATTCATGGCTGGGTCGAAGGTGAGGTTGTCTGGTCCATTAATCTTCGCAGCCACAGAAGGACCACCATCGCCAGTGAAGCCAGGAAGGCCTGGCAGACCTACCACAGTAGCAATCACACCAGAGGTGTTAATACGTCTTACAGTATGAGCCGTCCAATCTGTGAAATACACATTGCAGGTCGCATCTACTGCTATGCCATTAGGATATTGCATGGTGGCTGCTATCGCTGGCCCACCATCGCCGCTGGTGCCAGACATTCCATTGCCAGCAATAGTTGATATAATACCTGAAGGATTTACTTTTCTGATTCGCCTATTGAACCCATCTGCAATATACATATTGCCATTTGCATCAAATCCTACGCCTAGTGGTTGCGACATTTGAGCAGCCGTTGCAGGCCCTCCGTCGCCACTAAAGCCAGGTACACCAGTGCCTGCAACAGTAGTAATGATACCACTCGTATTTATTTTACGAATAACGTTATTGCTAGCATCTGCTATAAAAATATTGCCAGCTGCATCTATTGTCATTCGGTTGGGGTTGCGCAAACTGGCTGCAGTAGCGGGTCCACCATCGCCCGAGTATCCTGGTATACCATTGCCAGCATAGGTGGAGATATTGCCAGCAACATCCACCTTTCTGATTCTATGATTAGTATTATCTACAATATACACGTTGCCGGCAGCGTCGTCAACAAGATCTATTGGATAATAAAATCGTGCAGCAGTGGCCGGACCACCATCGCCAGCAAAACCAGCTACACCTGTACCTGCAAACGTACTGACAATGCCAGCTGTGTTGATTTTTCGTATTCGGTGACCCGAATATTCTACTACATAAATGTTGCCAACTGCATCGTAGTAAGCACCGGCAGGATTATTAAAGCTTGCGGCTAATGCAGAACCGCCATCGCCTGTAGAACTGGCGATACCATTGCCAGCTTCGGTAGTAATAATCTGTGCATTTACAGCACATGACATAGCCATGCCCAAGAGGACAGACGTAGTTATTTTTTTCATTATATTGGGTATAAATTCTAAAGTAATAACTAACTAATACCGGTAAAATTAGGAAAAAATGTTTACATTAATTTTTTTTAAAAGAAAATTTTTCAACTGCTTATTGTGAATACATTACTTAGTTAGCCAAACAACGAAGCGGTAAATAATTATTTTTGTACCTTGCATCAAAACAGGCGTATAAAGAAATACTACATTCAACTAGGCAGTTGGTGTATTCCTTATGGCTTGCATCACAAATGCTAATAAATGAGAAGCGATAAATACTCTTTGAAGAAGGTAATCCCTAAAATAGTCAATGATCTGATAAGGGTAGGCAATAAGGAAAAAGATGGTGGTTATGTGATAAGTAAACGCCAAGTGGAGAAAACAAAGGTATTGATGGGATTGGGTATTAATTATGATTGGACCTTTGAGGAAGACTTTAAAAAGCAAAACATCAATACCAAAATCTATTGTTTTGATTTTAGTGTAGGGTTGCCCGTTTATTTGAAAAGTTTTATTTCTTCTACCATCAACGTTTTAAGCCTTAATAGTTATACAAAAGAAGTATTCAACAAAAGGTCGCCGATACCAGTTTTCAAAAAGCCAATCTCTGACCTAGGCACCTATTTTAGTTTTAAGTCGTTTTTCAAACCAGAAAAAGGCAACTATTTCTTCCCAAAAGGCATATCAGATACCTCAGAGTCGGTTTTTATTACTGTAGATGAAATGTTTGCTGATGTGCCCGACTTTAAAAGCCTACCAGAAAATTCTATTTATGTTAAAATGGACATTGAGCAGTCTGAATACGACATACTGGAGTTTTTGCTGGAACACAAAACTAAAATAAATGGTTTTGCAATAGAATTTCACGATCTCAAACATTTTTGGAAAGATTTTAATTTCCTGATGGATCTAATGAGTGAAGACTATGCAGTAATACATGTACATGGCAATAACTGCTGCGGACATATACCCGGCACTGAAATACCCAACTTTATCGAGCTATCTTTGATCAAAAAAAACCTCCTTTCTGAAGAAGAAATAAATAGCCAAAACCATAAAACATACCCGATTGACGGACTAGATAAACCCAACTTAATAAACAGAGCAGACCTAAAAATATCTTTTAGATAAACTAAATTAATAATCATTTTTCTCAATAAGCTACACATATGTTTAAGCCCTTTACACGAATTGCCCGAAAAGTTATCAATGCTATGGGCTATGAGGTGATAAAATTGCAAAATGCAAACACATTTGAACTGGGTAAATGGATAGCAGAGATTGATATCAAAACGATTATTGATGTAGGGTCTAATGAAGGTCAGTTTATAAAGTCGGTAAGCAGAGTGTTACCTAGCAGTAAAATAATTGCCTTTGAGCCAATAAAAAAATGCTTTGATGTATTAGTGGCTAACACCAAGGGGCTAAATGTTACCTATCACAATTGTGGACTGAGCGACTACAATGGCACTACAGAGATAAATGTAAGCGAGAATTTGGTAAGTTCTTCGATATTACCAATGGAAGACCTTCACAAGAACTTATATCCAAACTCAAAATATATCAGCACCCAAACCATCGAATTGAAAAGATTGGATGATGTGATTAAAAATTCAGACCTTGTAGGTAATGTACTTTTAAAAATAGATGTGCAGGGCTATGAAGACAAAGTGATAGCTGGAGGAAAAGAGACGATAAAAAAGGTGTCAGTTGTAATCATTGAATATTCATACGAACCTATATACGAGGGACAGTGGTTGTTTGACCAAACCTATCGTTTTTTCACAGACAATGGTTTTAAGTTTGCAGGAGTAGTTGATCAAGCCCAATCTAGCAAAAATGGTATTCCTATATATGGTGATGCTATTTTTATAAAAAATGACAAAGTGAAAGCTGCCTATTAACCACTGGCTGCCATAATAGCAACATCCGAAACATGCTAAACCTAGCCGACCTTCGATCTCGCCAATGACAATTGGGTACTGGTTGCAATATTGTTACGGCAACTGCTCTATTATAAAGGCCGAGCAAACTAGCTGCTTAATCATTTTTCGTTTTTAACGAGGTGCTATCTGCGTATATTCTTCGTATTTAATTGAACTAAAAAACAGCAAATGGATCAGCTTATTGAGAACAGTAAGGTTGTAATGATTAGACGCATAGACAGCATTATGAAACAGCTTGTAGCGTGTTGTGTATTTATCTAATTTCAGGAATGCTTTGCTTACTTTTTCGTTGCTGTATGTTTTATAAATTTTTGCCAACTCTAAAGCTCTTTTGCTACCTGTCGTCCCACTTTTATGTGCCTCGTGAATGCGATATAACGAGAGATAATCACTAATTGGCAAAAATTTGACGCCTGATTGTTTTGCACGCAGAAACCAGTCCCAGTCAAAAACATAATTGTAGTTTTCATCGATGACTCCGGTTTTACTCCAAGTAGCTTTGTTCCAGAAACTAGAGGGCTGAATAACATAGTCATAAAGTTCCAACTGCAGCGAACTATACTTGTGCTGCACGTCACTTCCCCTTGTTTTGGGGTTATGCTGGTTGAAATGCAGACAGTTGCCAAAAATGATGGTGGGCTCTGAAATGCTACTGAACATTTTGCCTATTTTCAGCAAAGTGCCAGGCATGTACATATCATCAGAGTTGAGCCAGCACAGTATGTCGCCAGTGGCTCTCGCAAAACCAGCATTAATTGCAGATCCTTGCCCATTATCTTTTTCGCTTTGCCACCAAGCGAAATGTTGTTCATATTTTTTTATTATTTCTACACTGCCATCGTTACTACCTCCATCCATGATTATGTATTCAAGGTTGGGATATCCCTGCCCAATAACTGATAGAATTGTTTGCTCCAAATACTGAGCCTGATTATAAGATGGAGTTACTACGGTTATCTTAGGCAATACTTCGGGCATGAAATACAATGTTTGTTGGAACAAATGGGTGCTGGAACAAAAATATGTAATCTGATAAGAACTATGTCACTTTATAGTGTTTTTTACCTGTACCAAAGGTCTCAACACACTATTTTGTACCTTGCAGCTGCCATAGCAGGCATATATTGTTTAGTATGAATCGCATATCAATAATAACCATTTGTTTTAATAACCTCGAAGACCTGAAAACTACTTGCGCATCTGTAGATGGGCAAGCTGTGCCACCTTACGAGCACATTATTATTGACGGGTCTACGAATAGCGACATTGAAAAATATCTTGAAAACTATACACAACCCGATTATAGAAAGTGGATATGCGAGCGCGATAAAGGCATATCAGATGCTTTTAACAAGGGCATAAGAATAGCTAACGGCGATGTAACAAACCTGCTCAACTCAGGGGATACATTGTATGATAATAGTGTTTTGCAAAAAGTACAGGCGGTGTTCGAGCAAGATGCATCAGTAATGTGGTGTCATGGTAAGCTGAATATGCTGCGAGGTGGTGTGTGGGTTGCAATAGGTAAACCTTTCGATAAAGAAAAACTGTATAGAGGTATGCGCGGCACCATGCACCCCACTATGTATGTGCGCAGAGAACTTTATGACAAACATGGGTTGTTTGATGTGAACCTGAAATTGGCTATGGACTATGATTTTTTGTGCCGGATAGCTAACGAAAAATCAGTGTTTTTAGTAGATACGCTCGCTACATTCGACCCCACTGGTGTAAGCTCAGAAAACTACGTAAAGGCCATGAAAGAATCCTTTGCTCAGTATCGCAAGTATTACGGACGTTCTGTAAAACAAACCTTATGGGGCTGGCGTCTCACCGCTCTACATCAGTTGTTACAAAGCAGAGCTGGAAAAATACTATATGCACTAAAGGTAAAAATGGGCAAAGAAAACGCTTGATCAGACGTTCTCAGCCATGAAAAATTGGTATGCTTTTTTCAACCCCTCTTGTAGAGACGTTTTATGCTTCCAGCCCAGGCTATGTAGTTTAGCACTATCCATTAGTTTACGGGGTGTACCATCAGGTTTAGTAGCATCAAATTTCGTTTCTCCCTCAAAGTCCACTACCTGCTGCACCACATGAGCCAACTCTTTAATGGTTACTTCTTCACCAGTACCTACGTTTATGAATTCTTTTTCGTTGTAGTTGTTCATCAGATACACACACGCATCGGCTAGGTCATCTACATACATAAACTCTCTGAGTGGTGTGCCCGTGCCCCAAATTTCAGTAAATGCGCTACCTGATACTTTTGCCTCATGAAATTTTCTCAATAGTGCCGGTATAACGTGTGAGTTTTGGAGGTGGTAGTTGTCGCCCTGTCCATACATATTGGTAGGCATGGCAGCAATAAAGTTACAACCATACTGGTCTCTATATGCTTCGCATAGTTTAATACCTGCAATTTTTGCAATCGCATACGGTTCGTTAGTCGGCTCAAGCAACCCGGTGAGCAAGTATTCCTCCTTTAAAGGTTGAGGAGCAAGCTTAGGGTAAATACATGAACTACCTAAGAACAATAATTTATCAACTCCGTGCACATAAGAACTGTGAATAACATTTGCCTCGATAGCCAAATTGTCATACAAAAAATCTGCTCGGTACGTATTATTAGCCATTATGCCCCCCACTTTAGCAGCAGCCAGAAACACGTACTCAGGCTTTTCGGTAGCAAAAAAATCATCAACAGCTGCTTGATTACGAAGGTCCAGTTCTGAAGATGTTCGGGTCACTATATTAACGTAGCCTTGCATCTGTAAACTCCTTACAATGCCAGAACCCACCATACCCCTGTGACCTGCAACATATATTTTACTCCCGTATTCCATTATTCGTAATGATTGGTAATCTGAAATCCTGAATTGTTGAGTATTACTTGCTTTTTAAAGTGCTCTAAATCTGCTTCCACCATTTCTTTAGCTAGTTCGTTGAGTGTGTATTTAGGTACCCAGCCTAGCTTTTCTTTTGCTTTAGTGGCATCGCCTAGCAGTAGGTCCACCTCAGTAGGTCTGAAGTATCTTTTATCCACCTCTACCAACACATCGCCCACCAAAGCTTTGCAATCGGCATTGAGTACCTCTTTTACTACTCCTATTTCTTGTTCACCAGCACCCTTGAACTCCACCTCTACACCTGCATGCCTAAAAGCCAACTTCACAAAATCTCTTACAGATGTAGTGACACCAGTAGCTATTACAAAGTCTTCGGGCTCAGGCTGCTGCAAAATGCGCCACATAGCCTCTACAAAATCTTTTGCATGCCCCCAATCTCGTTTGGCATCCAGATTTCCGAGCCATAGTTTCTTTTTTAGACCCAATACTATTTCAGCCACACCTCTCGTTATTTTACGAGTTACGAAAGTCTCGCCACGTAGTGGGCTCTCGTGATTGAACAATATACCATTGCAGGCATACATACCATAAGCTTCGCGGTAGTTGACAGTTATCCAGTACGCATACAGTTTTGCGACCGCATATGGCGATCTGGGATAGAAAGGAGTAGTTTCGTTTTGTGGTATCGCTTGCACTTTACCATATAACTCAGATGTAGAAGCCTGATATATTCTGGTTTTTTTCTCAAGGCCTAGTATACGTATGGCCTCCAGAATACGGAGTGTACCCGTAGCATCAGTATTGGCTACGTATTCGGGTTCTTCAAAACTTACTTGCACATGGCTCATAGCACCCAGATTGTAGATTTCATCTGGCTGCACTTCTTGTATTATGCGTATGATGTTTGTTGAGTCGGTAAGGTCGCCATAGTGCAATCGAAACTTTATATTGTTTTCGTGTAAGTCTTTATACAAATGATCGATACGAGCAGTATTGATGAGTGAAGTGCGCCTTTTGATACCATGCACTTCATAGCCCTTTTCCAATAGCAATTCTGCAAGGTATGCACCATCTTGTCCTGTTACGCCTGTGATCAGGGCTTTTTTCATTTCGCTCTTTTTGTAGCAAATATAAAACATAAGGTGGCTGAAAGCAGAAAAGCATTCATATTTCTACATCTTGACATTTGAAAGCTGTGCAAATAGTCGTCGTTATTTCAAATCGAGAATCCGGAATTAATGATTTTGACGAAATTGTGTTCATCGAAAACACCCTACTTTCCGAAAACATTACCTATCATCGGGTGCTTTTGTACATTACCTGCAATACCTATCTTTGTTGGGTATGGGCATCGTTTTCAGGCAGTCTGCAAAGAATTCCATTGTCACCGGAATGGGGGCAATACTTGGGGCCGCCATTATATGGCTATCAACCCTATATATAGGCAAACGGGAATTTGGGTTCTTAGGCAATTTCACCAATTATGCTGTTACCCTCTCTCAGATCCTTTTATTTGGCCTTAATAGCACATTGGTGGTATACATTCATAGATATGCCCAAGATGAAAAAAAGAAAAAACTTCTCATCACATGGTGTTTTGGATTACCTGTGGTGATATTGGCACTCACCAGCATAGTATATTTTTCACTGCGCTCTTGGATTCTTGTCCATTTTCAGCCTGCCGATCAGCCGTTTATGGATCGCTACTTTATCTGGCTACCTCTATTCACTTTGCTATTTATTTACATGGTAATATTTGAGCAATATCTGGGATCGCAAATGAAAGTAGCCATATCCGCCTTTATGCGAGAGGTGGTTTTGCGTGTGGCCAATATTACACTGATAATTTTGTTCGGATATGGTTTTGTATCATTCAGCATGCTAGTTGTAGGCACGGTACTATTGTATCTATTACCCGTAGGAATAATGTTGTTTTTAGTTACCAGAACAAAAGATTTTGGCTTATCTCGTACAGCCTCTGATTTTTCACCTGCAGAGTATAAAGAAATGGCACACTTTTCTTGGTTTCATTTTTTGCTTACGGCATCTGTGTTGCTAATAGGATATCTTGATGCGTTGTTGCTGCCATTTTATGACCATCAAGGTTTTAGTGCTGTAGCGGTGTACCGTGTGGCTGTATTTCTTATTTCATTTGTATTACTACCCATGAAAGCCCTTATTCCTGCCAGCTTTACTGTGCTTGCAAAGGCGTTTGCAGAAAATGATTTAGCAAAGGCTGGAGATCTATTTTTAAGGTCTTCGATTAATATCTTGATTGCAACTTTAGGCATCTCTCTGGTTCTCTGTTGTAGTTTGCCCAATCTTGTTTTGATTATGAAAGAAGGTTATGCTGATATCATACCTGTTTTTTTGATATTATTTGCAGGCAATATTGTGAATGTAGCCACCGGCATGAATGATCAGGTGCTGTCTATTACCAACTACTACAAGTTCAATTTCTATGTTTCCATTGTACTGCTGGTTGTACTTTTTGTGCTGATACGCACGCTGGTGCCCGTTTACAGTTTGTACGGAGCAGCATGGAGTACTACCATTACGCTGATTGTCTTTAACTCTATAAAGTGTTTTTATGTTTGGAAAAAACTGAGGATACTGCCCTTTTCGGCCAACACCCTACTGGTGCTGGTAGCCGCTGTGCCCGCATTAGCAGTGGGTTATTTCTTTCCGCATTTATTTGACCTTACTGAGCACAAATATTTACATGCTTTTATAGATACAGCCCTACGCAGTACGCTAATAATAGTGGTATATTTTGTAATGCTGCTATGGTTGAAACCTTCGCAGGATATGGTAGAATACCTAGGCACAGTGCGCAAAAACAAAAGACTGTTTTAGTGTTGCCTAGAGGCTGATAAGCGACTCGAAAGGATTGAGTAAATTTTCATACTCCATCAGGTCTACTTTTATACTTCCTACAGCTATAGGGCTATTGATGCGTAAGGGCACATGATTTTTATCATCGCTTACCCATACCGTCATTTTTTCGCCTCCGCTAAACAAAGTACCTTCTATGAGCAATGGTGCAATCTTGATGGCTCTGAACGTACCTTTTTTAGTTTGTATTTGTTCCTTACCCAGATACTTGATGTAGAGAGAATATATCTTGTCATCGAGAAACATCTCGAAAGGTATACGATCTCCAGGTTGATATTTACTGTAATCAATATTACGTGCAAAATAGATAGCAGAAAGTACATCTTGTGTACAAGGGGTGATTGTTATGGCTTTCCCTGAGGCTATGGCCTTTTTTTCGTTCCTGTCGAATTTCACATCTTGATTGAACTTAAATCCACCTTCATTTACATTACGTACAAAGCGCATCGGCAAAAGGGTTTCGTGGTCTACATAGCTTTCATACAAATCCTGAACTTTGTAAAACCATTCGTATGATTTGAGCGTTTTGCCGTCACCTTTGATGTGAAATGCTTTTCGTCCGTTATGTTCAGTTTCCTTGGCACTGAATATAGCATCGCCAGCATGTATCCACACGAAGCCCATATTGTAGTATACCTTAAACGTAAGCCGCTCACCACTTCTGTAACTCGTGTTGCGTGTATAGCAAAAGTCTGTTTGCGCATTACCTGCTTGAGGAGTAAAAGCAAGTAGAAAAACAATCAAAAAGAAAGACCAGCCTGAAATATTACCTCTTTTAGAACAGCATGGCTGAGTACCTAACTTCAACAAATCAAATTCATCTATTTTACCCATTTCATTTTTATTATTAGTATGCTACCTATTATCGCGGGTAGTACTAGGTTAATGACCCATATGCCGGTTGTGGCTGCCAGAATCCCAATACTATTTGGCGAAACCTGACCGAATATATACAAGCCGACTGCTCCTCTTATACCCAACTCTGTAAGTGCTAGCGACGGCACAACTGCCATAACCCAAAAAAACAAAGCTGCCATACAAAAACCCTGAAGCAATGGCACATTTACATTCAGCCATAAGAGTAAAAACAAAAATTGTGCCGTAAACACCAGTACACGTGATATCGAAAGAGCTAAAACTTTCTTTTTGTTAGTATTACTGATCCTGCTCATCAGCTTGCTATATACAGCAAATCTGCGTAAACGCTTACTGGTGGCTATTAATGGCAACCATATATCAGACCGCCAATACATAACCGCAATAACAATGTTAATAATTATACAAACTACCCATGCACCTTTAGCCACAATGTCAGGTATCTGTATTTGACCCAATACAGCTACAGGCACTGACAATAAGTGTAGGTAAAAGTAGGTGAGACCTATCATACCAAGAATGTAAACACCAGCAAGCTGAGACAATATCCCTGACACAGAAACTACCATATACCGTATGGTGTTCGTACCGCCCAAGTACAATATCCTGCCAGGATATTCACCTACTCTATTGGGTGTAACTATAGAAAAAGTGATACCTGCAAAGTAAGAAGATAAGGCAGTTGTATATTTTACAGGAGCTGCCCAAGACATCAGATTATACCATTTAAAACTTTCGAGAAAAATATTGACAAAAACCAATAGCAAAACAATAATGAGATAAATGGGATTGCCAGATTGCTGCCAGGCAAAGTTATCTATACCCTTCAGTTGCTTTGAAATCTGCACATAAATAGCCCAAAGCAGCAACAATGATATTGTAGCACCTAGCAGATAGTTAAGCCATATTTTGGTATTTTTGTTCACACTTAAATCTCCTAGTTTTTTTGAAAGATAATAAGATCATTTTAGGTATAGACCCAGGCACACTCATAATGGGTTACGGACTTATATCTGTCAACAAAAGTAGTGTATCACTTATAGAAATGGGTGTATTGCATTTGTCTAAGCACAAAGACCACTCTGAAAGACTAAGATTGATATTCAAAAAAATGGAAAGCCTCATTGCGTTGCATAGCCCTGCTGAGGTGGCAATAGAAGCACCTTTCTTTGGCAAAAACGTACAAAGCATGCTTAAACTGGGCAGAGCGCAAGGGGTAGCTATAGCAGCAGCCATGATGAGTGGACTGCAAGCCGTGGAATACTCCCCTCGAAAAATTAAACAATCTGTAACCGGAAGAGGTAGTGCAACCAAGGAACAAGTGTGGATGATGCTTCAGCATACGCTGAACATAGTAGATGATGTGAAATACATGGATGCTACCGATGCTGTTGCGGTGGCACTCTGTCACCATTATCAAAATAGAACAGCTGTGCAACTAGAGACCACAAAAGTAAACACACCCGCAAAAAAGAAGAAAACAGGCGACTGGGCTTCATTTATAGCACAAAACCCTGACAGGATTAAATAAATTCCCTGCTTAACATATATAACTTTGATTTTTATTCTAACAACTTTCAATAGTTGTACTATATTAGCAGTTGGAAACTATTTTATATGTCGCAACCCAAACTGAAAATACTTTTAGTGGAAGACGATCCTGTACTGGGGTATGTGGTAAAAGATTACCTACAAAAACAAGAATTTGAGGTTACCCATTGCACAGATGGTGACGCAGCTTGGCATCAGTTTATGAAAAACATCTTTGACATTTGCCTGCTAGACATTATGCTACCTGGCAAAAAAGATGGTATGGAGCTGGCAAACAGCATAAGAAAAAAGAATGAAAACATTCCTATCATTCTCCTTTCCTCAAAAAATATGGACAATGACAAAATTGCTGGTTTTGAGAGTGGAGCGGATGACTATGTAACCAAACCTTACAATTTACAGGAGCTTCTCATGCGTATTCAAGTGTTTGTGAAGCGCAGTAAGAAAAAAGTAGACATAGGTCCAATGTCTTTCAATATCGGTGATCTGGTGTTCGACTATACCAACTTGTTGTTGAAAAATGATAAAGTTGAATACCAACTTACACAACGCGAGGCAGACCTAGTACGTTACCTGTGTCTGAATCCAAACAAGGTTCTGAAACGGGATGAAATTCTAATGAATGTATGGGGTAAAGACGACTACTTCCTAGGGCGCAGCATGGATGTATTTGTTACCAAAATACGCAAATATTTAAAATCGCAGACAGAAGCCAAGTTGCAAACTATACACGGAATAGGCTTCAAATTCATATACAACCCTTCTTAACCAGAAGGGTTTTTTATTTGCCCCTATTTTTTCACTTCAGGCTTGGGTGCCTCAATAGTATTTGCTTTTGCTTGTTGACGCAATCTGATTTCCTTGTATGCTGCATAACACACTGGCAATAAAATGATCGCCAAAAACACAATTACTGCTATTATACCTTTAGTGCGTATCGCTTTTTCGTTTACTGGAGTATCTGTCACTTTTATGTTTTTTACTGTTTAATGCAGGATAATGAAAAGCGAATTACTGCTTTTTCTTTAGCATATCAATTACACCTTCTTGCTGTAAAATTAAATAACCTATTCGATCATCGGATATCCCTTGCCGTAGCTGATAGGTAAATTTATATTCACCTGAAGCAGAGATATTAGTTACAAAGTAATAAAACAATATCCTGCCATCGTTGCTGAATTGCTGTGCTACCTCGTACAAGTGTGTAGATAATGCCATGATATGGTTTGGATGGTTCATGAGGCCTTCTACTACTGCTTTTGTGCACTCACAAGCATCATGTACGTTAGTACCCTTAAATAATTCATCCATCAGTGCCAAATAAGGGCGTTCGCTACCTAGCTTAGCAGCAATCTGCTTCATTCGCTGTACCTCGGCATAAAAGTAGCTCTCGCCTTTTAGTATGTTATCTTCAGCATGCATATTGGTGATTATACCCTGCATAAAACTGGTTCTTAATCGCTTGGCTGGCACACCCATGCCCAAGTGTGCCAACAGTGAGCTGATACCTACAGCCCTTAGAAAAGTAGTTTTGCCCGACATGTTGGCACCTGTAAGCAACAAGAAGTTTTTACCATCTCCAAAACTCAGATTATAAGACACAGGAGTTGTTAGCAATGGATGATATATCCCCTCCCCTTCTAGTAATACCGGTAGCTCTGGTATAAGGTCTGCAAATACCAGCTTATGCTCATTGGTAGCGCACGCCATAGAATGCCAGGCATCTAGTAGCGCATAACTACTTATCAACCGATTAATGGTATTTTTTAGTTCTCTGCGAGCACGATATTGCAATCTTGCCAGTGTGGCAAAAGGGGTATTTTCGCTAATTTCTGTTAGTTCATTTATTAGTTGATGTTCCAGATTGCCCTTCATTTTTATCAGCTCAGCAAGTAAGCGTTCTGGTACATTGGGCATATCTATAATGGCTGTGAGCTGTAGACAACCCTTCAAAAAATCAGACAAATGCGACAAAGAAAACTTAGTGAAGAAATACTCCCTTTTATTAAAAAGTTTCTGAAAAGTAGGTGTAAGTATTGTGGCTAGTCCGCTGGGTGGGGCCGAAGCACCCTCAGCCGACTCGAAAAATTTTTCCAGCATAACTATAGTGCCGTTCAGTATCACCACTGGCCACAGCTTGGTATGTTTACTCCAAAACTTTATGGTGTCCTGTACTGCCACCAATTGTTCATAACTATCGGGTGGGTTAAGGATGTGCCTTCGGAGTGCATCTCTTCCAGACTGTGTAGTGGTACGGTCTATAAGTGCAAATATGCCACCACTTCCATCGGCAGGAAAAACTGCCAAGTCTCTGAGGGTGGTTTTATCATTTTGCATTTATAGTAGATTTCTGGTAATTGTTAGCACTATCATTCTCACTTAACCAATATTGCATTGACTGACCACAATGCTATCCTCTGCTAAACTTCACTCTTTGTCCACGGCAGGCATCATTCACTTGTCCGTTTGAGTAGGCAATGTCTCCGTTTACAAATGTAGTGTGTACAGATACGGGGAAGGTGTGCCCCTCAAATGGCGACCAACCGCACTTGTATAATAAGTTTTGTTTACTCACCGTCATTTGTTCGTTCATGTTTACCAGCACCATGTCAGCATGATAACCTTCGCGTAAGTAGCCTCGCTCTGCTATATTGAAGCACACTGCAGGAGCATGACTCATTTTTTCAACTACTTTTTCAATGCTGATTTTCCCTTCTTTGGCATATTGCAGCATCAATTGCAAAGAGTGCTGCACTAATGGCAATCCTGACGGCGCCTTCTGGTAAGGCTGGTGTTTTTCTTCCCATGTGTGGGGCGCGTGGTCAGTAGCTATTATATCCAGTCGGTCATCAAGAAGCGCTGCCCACAGTGCTGTTTTATTCTCGGCGGCTTTTATTGCAGGGTTACATTTTATAAGGTTGCCCTGTTGTGCATAATCGTCTGCGGTAAAGTGCAGGTGATGTACACATACTTCAGCTGTTATTCTTTTATCTGCCAATGGCAGCATATTGCCAAATAGTTGCAACTCTCGGGCTGTAGATATGTGCAGAATATGCAAGCGAGTATTGTGCATCTTAGCAAGCTGCACAGCCGAAAAAGAACTCTCGAAACATGCTTCCGTATTACGGATGAGCGGATGAAAAGATGCATGGTCTGCGCCTTTATATTGTTCTTTGTTAGCGTTTATCACATTCTCATCTTCGCAATGAGTAGCTATGAGCAGTTCTGCACCAGCAAATATGCGCGATAATGTGATGTAGTTATCTACTAGCATATCGCCAGTACTAGACCCCATAAATATCTTGATACCACAAACGTCGTTTTTCTTTGCATTGGTGCGCAGTACCTCATCTACGTTGGTATTAGACACACCCATAAAAAACGAATAGTTGGCAACCGAACAATTTGCGGCGATGTTGTACTTGTCCTCTAATAATTCCTGTGTGAGAGCTGCGGGAACAGTGTTAGGCATTTCCATAAACGTAGTGGTGCCACCTGCCACAGCTGCTCGTGCCTCAGTACGGATATTGGCCTTATGAGTGAGACCTGGCTCTCTAAAGTGAACCTGATCGTCTATTACACCAGGCATTAGGTATAGGCCTTCCGCATTTATCTCTTCACAGTTGCCTTCGGGCTGTATGTTACTATCTATACGCTCTATGCGTCCGTTTTTTATCAGTACATCTTGCACTTTACTTGTGCCTTCATTTACTACTGTTGCGTTCTTTATCAGTTTTGAAAACATATATCTATCTTAGTGCTCTGAAAAAAGGGGGAATACGCTCCCCTAAGCACTAATGCAAATCTACCAAATACACTTTTGAAAAACTCTTTTATGCTCAAAAAAGCCTTACTTCTCTCCTCGTCGGTGCTAATAGCGGCTGCTGCAAGTGCCCAAACCACATTTTTACAATTGGGCTCAGACGGATACCACTACATAGACCGTTGGGAAACCTTGTCGGGTAGGTTGTGCGATAGTTTGGCAAATGGCGACAAACCTGAATCCAGAAGAAATATCGTACGTTTTATTGAATCGCTCAATAATGGCCCTACACCAGCTATCAACGACAGTGGTAGTAATGTAATAGAGATCCTTGCAGCTAACAAACTAGGCAAAAAGATAAACTACATAGACCACTACAACATGCAGCAGATGGTATCTGAAAGCGGTGAATGGGCGGGTGACGAAAATGGGGCTATAGATTCTCGTCGGTCCTTGTTCAATACTTTTTATACCAAACAATACAATTTTGCCTACGTAAAAACTAATAACTTTTTTGCGGTGGTAAACCCAGTTATGAGCGGTATGGCAGTAATGCAAAATAACGACATCAGTGTTGACCCTGTAACCAAGAATGCAATACCAGATATCACCCTTGCTAATAGTCAGGGAGCTGAAGTGCGTGGCTGGATAGCTAAGAAAATAGGCTTCTACACTATGATAACAGATAATCAGGAAAGCTATCCCTATCATGTAAACAACTGGGTACAACGGAAACTAGAAGCCATCCCTGGTGCCGACTACTTTAAACGCCCACAAACCCAGTTTGGCAGATATGACTATTTGCAGGTGAATGGATATATCAACACCGACATTGTAAAAAATCATGTAAGCGCAACGTTTGGTTTTGGCAAACACTTCATTGGAGATGGTTTCACCAGTTTGTTTCTCACCGACAACTCATCTAACATGCCATTTCTCAGAATTCAAACGCGTATATGGAGGCTCAATTACGAATGCCTGTTTATGGAACTAACACCACAATACGTGAAAGGCGCAGACCGAATATTACCTCACAAATACAGCACTATTCGCTACCTCAATATGAATGCTACACGTTGGCTCAACGTAGGCTTATTTGAGTCGCAGGTATTTGCCCGCACAGGTGGTTACGAAATATCTTACCTCAATCCAGTTATACTAACCACTGCTATGAGCCGCTACAATGGTGCTGGCGACAAATCTATGCTAGGCCTAAGTGCAAAAGCTATCATAGCACAAAGATTTCAGCTCTACGGCCAGTTCTTGCTTAATGAGTTCAGGATAGGAGAGCTCACCGGTGGCAACAAATGGTATGGCAACAAATGGGGGGTGCAAATGGGTGGTAAATACTTCAATGCATTGGGTATAAAGAATCTAGACCTGCAAGGCGAAATAGATGCCGTGCGCCCATATACCTACTCTGCACAGGACACCATTGCTAACTATACCAACTACAACCAGCCTATGGCTGACCCTCTGGGTTCAGGTTTTATAAAAGCTATAGCTCAGGTACGTTATCAGCCCTTACGTAACCTCACTGTTACGGCTCGTGCCACCTACTACATGCGTGGCAATGACTATGACAGTACTAACTATGGCAACAACATCTTTAAGGCATACCCAACAGCCACCACGAAATATGGTGTAGCTATGATAAACGGTCCAGAAAGCCGCTGCAAAATGCTGAGTCTCAACCTTGCTTATCAAGTGCGCCGCAATATGTTTGTGGATATGGGAGGTGTATACCGCAATTATGAAAATGTAGAAGGTCAATACCCTCATGTTTCTACCACAGGCACTTTCACTAGCCCACTAACCACTACTTATTTTTACTTTGGTTTCAGGCTCAATGCTCAAAGAAGAGCTTACGATTTCTTTTAGCATCCACGCAACTGAACTGAAACAAATACAACGAGAAGAGGGCGCACCTGCTATGGTGCGCCCTCTTCTTCTTATACTATTAATGCAATATTAGAATGTGTACCTAAACATGGGTACTGGGAAAAAGCCTTGTTGATAGTTGTTCACAATACGATTGGTGCGACGGTCATAGGTTTGATTAAATACGTTCTTATTGTTGGTAACGTTCTGAAGGTCTATAGAAAACTCCATAGTACTTTTCCTAAACTCTTTGCGATAAGCTATCTTAAAGTCGGTACGGAAATAATCTGTCTGTTTTTCTGAAAATGCAAGCTCAGTGCGGTATACAGCACTACCAGTTAGCTGTGATGCTGCCAAGTTGAGCGGAGTAAGATATCTGCCACCGATTGTCGTAGCCTTTACATTTATAGCCAATACACTACCTTTTTTGCCTACCTTAAACTCTTTGCCAGCCAGTACATTCAGCACATGACCAGTATTAAAGGCGGTATTGCGCTCCACACCATCACTTCCTTCATATCTAGACCTTATCAGCGAACCAGTGATAAGGAAATAAAAGCCTTTACTCAAAAAATGTTCTACAGTCAGCTCCGCACCATAGTTATATCCCTTACCCTTATTGACCAAGCTATCACGATTGTCTATCCCAAAATCAGCACCCGAATTCAGTACAGAAAATGAACTAGCAGACGACTCCACAGGCACGTTACCTATTAGCTGATAAAATGTCTCTGCTTTAATACGCATAGACGATGACATATTAAGGTCGTAAGAAGCCACAAAATGATTGCTTTGTGTAAAACCCATGTTTTTGTTGGTAAGAGTGTAACCACCAATAGCATCAGGTGTGCGCACTAAATAGTTATACACATTCTGTGCCTGACTATGCAAACCATATCCTAGACTTACTGCATTGCGGGCATTAATGCTATATCTCATACCAGCTCTTGGCTCTGCAGCAAAACTATTGTTGAGGTCTAGGTACTGAAAGTGCATACCACCTACCACCGAAAGGTCTTTAGAAAACCTATGTTTCCACTGTGCAAAGCCTTGATACAATCCCATATTCCCGCTTTGGTCGGCATATACCCTATCAGGCTGTTGTGGGTACATACGTTTGTAATTCATGTCATAACTTATGTTCTCGTAGGTCAGTCCTGTTTGCAGGTTGTTTTTAGCATTAAACTTGTACATGTACAGCCATTGCACAGATAACTTGCCTGTGCTAAAGTCCGCCAGTTCACTGGGGTGTGTCGAATAGTCCGATTGGCTTATAGAGTCATTCGTATAGAGTTGGTCTGTAGTAGAGTAGCCCGCTATCAATTTGGTGGTCGATTTTTCGCTCAGCATGTGCTCAAACGACACCCCAGTTATAGTAGTACCAAATTTTGTTTTCTGGTCAGAAAACGGATTACCGCCATACAGGTCTGGCTTGGTAGTATCTATGTCTTTGCCCAGAAAATCGGCACGGCTGTTACCTGCAATGCCAAACACAGATAATTTACTTTTTTTACTCAGGTCGCTTACTACTTTATAGTTTACATCCTGATACACCGGCACAGCAGTACCAGTACCCAGATTCAGCCCCAGCTCTTTGAATACACTGAGCGTACTGTAACGGTAATTAATGAGATAAGAGGTTTTTTTGTTTTTGCCAATTGGGCCTTCTGCACCACCCTCAAAACCGTTAAAGCCTATCTGTGCCACATACTCAGCTTTATCGCGGTTACCATTGCGCAGTTTTATGTCAAATGCCCCTGCCAATGCATTGCCATATTGTGCTGGGAACGCACCAGTTAGGAAGTCAGACTTAGCAATATTGTTGTTATTGAGCATACTTACTGGTCCACCTGTACTAGTTATAGTTCCAAAGTGGTTGGGGTTGGGCGCATTGAGTCCTTCTATTTGCCACAGCATACCAGTAGGCGAGTTGCCACGCACCACTATGTCATTACGGCTATCGTTTCCGGCTACTATACCTGCAAAGTTGGCTGCCATGCGCGATGGGTCGCCCAGCGCACCAGCATACTTTTTAGTTTCATCCACATTGAAAGAACGAGCACTAATGAGTGCCATGTCATTGATGGTACGGTTTTTATCCTGGCTACGGTCATAACTTATCGTAACCTCGTTCATGTTCATTACCGCCTCTTGCAGGGCTATGTCCAGATTCACTTCTTTACCTGCAGTTACTACTACATCGTTAATTACTTTGGCTTCATAAGATATGTAAGATATCTTCAGCGAGCGACGGCCTATAGTTACACTATCTATACTAAATCTACCATTCTCGTCGGTAGCGGCCCCTCTGGCAGGCGAAGAATTAATTACCGATACTACTACTCCAGTCAAAGGCACTCGAGATGCCTCATCATATATGTATCCTGTTATGCGTTGGGTTTGTTGTTGCGCGTATAGCTGTACTGATACCAGCATGGTGAGTATAACAACCAAAAGTCTGTTCATGATTAAATTATTTTGTACCGCAAAAGTCTACACTAATCTTTTGCTTTTCCTTAACCCAAATCAATAAAACAAAACCATCAATATTTCTTAACCCAGATCAATATTGTGCTGCTGCCACAACGGTCTTTTTTGAGTTGCGTGCTTTGATACGGCTTAGTGCCTCGGGAGTAATGCCCAAATAAGAAGCAATCATATACTGGGGTACTCTTTGAATGAGCCATGGAGTTTCTGTTACCACTTTCTGATACTTACTTTCCACGCCTTCAGTTACATTATTAGAGCTATTTCTGCATTTTTCAATAAACAGATTTTCTGCTATCCTTCTGCCTATCATATTCGCCTCAGGCACCAAATTGTAAAGGTGCTGTAGTCCTTCATAATTTATTTCTACAACCTCTGTTTCTTCCAGTGCTTTAATAGCCGTTTCAGCTGATTCTCTCGTCAGAAAACTAGCATAGTCGCAACAATAGGTAAGCTCTTTAAAAAAAGCTATTATTTTCTCTTTACCATCTACTTCATAATAGATTTTTAACAGCCCATGATTTACAAACGAAACATGGTTACAAATCTTCCCTTCTCGAAGCAAGTAATCTCCCTTTTTTATAGTTCTGATACTCAATAGACTCTCAAATATTTTCCAACTATCCTCGGTAAGTGTAGACAATAAGCCAAAGTAGTATGTTTTGATCTTTTGATATTTTCCTTGGTGTTCCATTTTAAAGCTTTTGTTTTCTTAAATCTTAAAGAGTGCTAACTAAATCGTCAACTTATTTGGTTCATTAGCACATCAGCACCTTAGTTTATTATTGATGTGGGTTTGCGTACCTACTATCCGTAGCCAAGGTGTTATCTGTGAGCGTTTGTAAAAATGCCACCAAATCTGCTTTGTTTTGTGCAGTAAGCCTGAGTCCGGTACCCATAGTAGCTTGCAATGCCGGGTCGAGAGAAGGTGACATTTTTATACCATTATTGTAATGTTCTATCACTTCCTCTAGTGTCCCAAATCGACCATCGTGCATGTAAGGCGCAGTAAGGGCAATGTTGCGCAATGATGTAACTTTAAATTTTCCTTTATCGCCCGAGTTTTGAGTTGCCCTTTCCCTCCCTATGTCTACTATATCTGATGCCAAATCCAGACCGTTGTTACGGTAGTCATTATTTGAAAAATTGAATCCGCTATGGCAATGCGCACAATCGGCACCAGACTGTGCTGGAAAGAATTCATTGTACTCTGTAAAAAATAATTTCCTTCCTCTCTCTTCACTGTCACTCAGCGTTTCGGTACCTGCCAAAAACTTATCGTACTTAGACTGGTTAGAAATAATACTGTTCATGAACTGCTCCATAGCCAACGATATCTTTTCCGCATCGATTTCACTACTACCAAATGCTCTTAAAAACTGATCCCTATATTCTTTCTTGGCAGATAGTTTAGTTATTACATTGTCTAGCGTTTCATTCATCTCCAGCGGGTCTTGTATAGGTTTCAGCGACTGATGTCTCAGTAGTACACTTCTGCCATCCCAAAAGAAACCCTTGGTATGCCATGCAGTGTTAAAAACACTCATTGCTTGCCTACCACCACGCTTACCCTCCACTCCCATCGAAAAACGCGCTGTATCTGTAAACCCGTGCGACTGCAAGTGGCAGCTAGCGCATGACTGAGTGTTGTTTTTTGACAATAACTTCTCGTAAAACAACATTCTACCCAGGCTCACACCTGCATTGGTGGGCACATTGTCTGCAAACACTGGTGCTGGAAATGATCCAGTTTGCAGGGAATATCTCGTTGTGTCGTAGGTTACAGGTTCTGCCGTGATGGTATCTTTCTTACAGCGACTCATTATCACTAACATTCCTGCAAAACCAATCACTATCAATATCTTTTTACTGTGCATTTTGCAAGTTTTTATTACTGGCAAACTCTTTATCTGTCAGTGTGTTCAGAAAGGCAATAAGGTCTTCTTTCTCATTAGGTGTTAGCCCCATTGGTTTCAACAATTGGCTCTTATTTGGGTGATTTTTGCCCCCACTATTGTAATGCTCTATTACATCATGAAGTGTAGCCATAGAGCCATCGTGCATGTAGGGCGCAGTGAGTGCTATATTCCTAAGCGATGGCACTTTAAACAATGCATTGTCTGCACTATTGCCTGTCAATCGTTCCCTGCCATTGTCTGCATATACTTCATACAATCCATTGTTTTCAAAGCTATAGCTGGTAAAGTTAAACCCACTATGACAGCCTCCGCAATTCGTCCGTGTGCTGTAAAACAATTTCATGCCTCGTTTTTCGGCTTGCGTTAATATACCTGCGTAGCCATGATACAAATACTTGTCGTAGGTGCTGTTGCCGCTTATCAGTGTACGTTCAAAGGTGGCTATAGCGCGGGTTATCACATACGGGTCGGGCTCCCTGCCAAACACCTCCTTGCTCATAGCCACGTACTCAGGTAGCTGCTTCAGCCTATCTGCTATTTCTACTATATTGAAGTTGAATTCATCGTGCTCTTGTATAGGCACCAGTATCTGCATTTCCAGCGTAGGCACTCCTCCTTCACGGGTATAATAAGGGTGGTAAGCCACATTCGCCAGCGACGGTGAGTTGCGCCTGCCCAAAGTTTTGCCTGCCCCCAAACTCTTTGGCACATCATCGCCAAATGCCAGTGACACCTTGTGACATGAACCACAATTAACAGAGTTGTCTACTGAAAGTATATTATCGTAAAACAATTTTTTACCCAGCTCCCATTTACGCATCGTAAAGGGATTGTCGGCTGGGTACGGTACATCCGGAAAACCCAAAGGCACCGCTGTTACGTCTTCCTCTTTTGTAGGCTCAGTTACAACTTCTTTCTTACTACAAGAATATAGTACCATTACCACACACATCAGCCCACCTATTATTCTCGTATACCTCATATTAGCTACTCTATTACCAGCTTATTGTTGGCAATACTGCCATCTGTCATTTGTGCTTTTATAAAGTACAATCCTGTTTGTTTCAGGTTAATGCTCACATTACTTGTTCCTGCTTTCTTTTCAGTTGTCAATACTACTCTGCCTTGCAGATCTATAATAGTTATCATGCCAGTTTGTAGCGCATTGCCAAATGACAATGTGGTAGTACCATTTTGTGCAGGATTTGGGAACACAACCAATGTATTATTAGTTGCTGCTACTCCTGTTACTGATACAGGCGTACCTGCCGAAAATACATGGTTCCTGAAATTGCTCAGCACCGCTGCTTCATCACTGCCCGAGCCATGAGCTATTAGCCCCGACGATACATTGATACCTCTTAGAGCCTGAGTGTAGTCGGCATTTAGTGCTATTACTAGTTTGCCACTTACCATTACGCCGCTTACGTTTACAGTCGCTTTGTCATACAGATTGTTACCCAGCGCATGTACTTCATATGCCTGACCCAGTGTGGTTCCTGCCATACCTTCCATAGCCACAAACCTATACCCCGATGCCCAACCCCAGTGCATAGAAGGCGTTTTGGGTGCCAGCGGGTGATCTGTTGGCTGCAAAGAGGGGTCGGCATTGTTAACTGGCGAGTCTACTCCTATATAAAACGTTATTGATTCTACCGATGTAATTGGATAGGAGCCCAAGGCATCTACTACGTTTGCGCTCCCGTTCGCCAAGATATAGTGGTTCGGAATGTTAGTTACAGTACCACCATCATGCTTTATACTAATTTTAGAGATGTAATACTCTAGTCTGGTTACATTAAAGTTGTTGCCCAAATTATTGGTAGTCGCAGTATTGAACGCAAAATCTGGTGAACCCAGTTTGTGTCTTATTTGTAGCTCCACAGGCGTTTGTGCATACAGTACGCTGCCCGTAATGGTAGCCACCACCATCATAAATCCCTTTACTAATCTAAATAATTTCATCACTCAATTTTTATAATGCTTAAAAAATGTTTTTGTGCAATCAGACTGTGTAGATCGCATACTTGATTACAATACAAATATAGCGAATTACTCTCAGCCTTATCCATCACAACAAAAACAGCATTGCTGGTTAATTGGCTATTTCCCCCGACCTTTGCGCGGCAATGAAGAATCTGGGTGCGCTGAATAAATATTTCCTTAAGTATAAGTGGCAGTTGATGCTCGGTATGTTGTTTGTCGTTGTTTCCAGCAAGTTTGCCGTTATGCCAGGCAATGTAATCAGAGACATACTAGACGATGTGCAGCTCATGGCCAAGAATGGAAGTAGCCGAGATGAAATATTTTCTATGGTCTTCAGGGGTGGAATGTTATTATTGGGATTGGCGTTGCTCAGAGGTCTGTTTATGTTCATGATGCGTCAGTTGATTATTGTGATGTCGCGCCGCATAGAATTCGACCAGAAAAACGAAATATACGCACACTACCAACGGTTAAGTACTAGTTTCTTTAAGTCCAATTTTACTGGCGACCTTATGAATCGTATTTCAGAAGATGTATCTAGGGTACGTATGTACACTGGCCCATCTGTTATGTATTTCACATCTGTAGTTTTCCTGGTTATCTTCTGCACCTGGGATATGCTTCGGGTAGATGTTACACTTACGCTTTGCGTACTGGCGCCACTACCACTATTGGCTATATCTATTTTTTATGTCAATAAAATCATATTTCGCAAAAGCGGACAAATACAAGCACAACTATCATCACTTACTACTACTGCCCAGGAAGCTTACTCTGGCATACGAGTGATAAAGTCGTTTGTACAGGAACGAAACATGATGCGATTTTTTGAAACCAATTCTGAGTCTTATCGCAAAAGTTCGGTAAATCTAGCCATAACAGAGGCGGTGTACTTTCCCGCTATGAACCTATTTATTGGGCTTAGCATGTTATGTACAGTGCTCATAGGTGGTTATTTTGCCATCAACGGATCTATTACTACGGGTAACATTGCTCAGTTTGTATTGTACATCAATCTGCTTATGTTTCCTATTTCCAGTATAGGCATGGTAGCCAGTATGACTCAGCGGGCAGGCGCATCGCAAAAACGCATTGATGAGTTTCTCAATACTCAACCCGATATAGTATCGCCGCCCAATGCCATCACCCATATACCTAAAGGTGATGTAACCTTTCAGAATGTAACCTTTACCTATCCTCACACGGGCATTACTGCACTCAACAACTTCTCTTTGCATATATCCGCCAGTCAAAAAGTTGCTATTATAGGCAGAACTGGCTCTGGCAAATCTACCTTAGCTCATCTGCTGCTGCGCATGTATGATACCACCTCCGGACAGGTAACCGTTGACAATCATAATGTAGCAGCATATGATTTACATACACTACGTAATGGGATAGCATATGCTCCCCAAGAGCCTTATTTGTTCTCAGACACCCTATTCAATAACATCAGGTTTGGAAGGGCAAATGCTACTGATGCCGAAGTAATGGAAGCAGCAAGAATGGCTGATCTAGACAAAGACATAGCATCTTTTCCGCAGGGCTATCAAACCATGGTAGGAGAACGTGGGGTAATGCTAAGCGGGGGACAAAAGCAACGGATGGTTTTGGCACGAGCGATACTCAAAAACAGCAACATCTTGCTACTAGATGAGTGCTTGTCTGCAGTAGATACTCAAACCGAAAAAACAATATTAGGTAATCTAAAATCGTACCTCGAAGACAAAACCACCATTGTCATTACCCACCGCATATTTACCAGTTGGTCTTTCCACAAAATAATAATTCTGGATGGTGGTACTATCGTTGAGCAAGGCACTCACGATGAACTTATGGCACTCAATGGCCGATACGCAAATCTATACCGTCACCAAACCGAAACTGCATAAAAAAACCGGGCAATGGTGGTATACCCTATTGCCCGGCGATGTCTCGATCAAAATATGAAATCTTTTATTTTTTTTCTGCAGTAAACACCTGCTCCCACCTCCATGCCGTGTCCATCATTGCATCCAAATCATATTTTGTTTCCCAGCCCAGCAGTGTGCGCGCCTTATTGTTGTTGGCATACACCTCTATAATATCACCATCTCTTCTGCCACCTATGTTGTAGTTCAATTTCTGTCCAGACACCTTTTCAAAAGCATTGATCAATTCTAATACTGTTACACCATTACCTGTACCCAGATTAAAGATTTCGCAATTGCGTTTATTTCGGTCCTCTATTATATACTGCAGCGCACGCGTATGTGCATTAGCTATGTCCATAACATGAATATAGTCACGCACACAAGAACCATCTCTGGTGTCATAGTCATTACCAAACACAGTCATTGCTGGTCGTTTGCCTATCGCGGTTTTAGTAATCACTGGCACTACGCTCTCAGATAAGTCTTGAAACTCCCCTATCATTGCCGATGGATGCGCACCTACAGGATTAAAATAACGAAGCAATATAGTATTGAAATCTTTGTGAAAATTGGTGAAGTCTCTACAAATAGCTTCTCCCATTTGTTTGGTACGTGCATAGGGCGATTCTGGCTCAGCAAGCGGAGCCTCTTCCGACACAGGCAACTCTGAGGTATTACCATATACCGAACAAGATGAAGAAAACACAAAGTTGTCCACATCAAAGTCTTTTGCACATTGTAAAATGTTCAGCAAAGAATTGATATTATTCCTAAAATACAACAACGGCTCCTTTACAGATTCTGGTACCGATTTGAAAGCAGCAAAGTGTATCACCCCTACCAAGTCGGGATTCTCCAGAAAAATAGCCTCTGTATCGTCTAGGTCACAAAGGTTTACTTTGTAATTCTTTACTTTTTTTCCTGTTATTTTCTCTATACCATCCAGCATCTTCAACGAACCCTTCGATAGATCGTCTACAGATATTACATCAAACCCGTTTTGAAGCAAGTCTACAATAGTATGACCACCTATGTAGCCACATCCGCCAGTAACTAATATCTTATTCATTGTTACGTTATTTATGAATGGTGTTTACGTTTTGGGCTATCAATTTTAGCATCCCCTCACGTATTGCAAATATAGGCTTCAAGCACATTCGTTCAGTGTTTTTTTACTCGGAAAATACATATAACCAAGCATTCTGCTGTTATACAGCATTTCATATTTGTACTGAGTACTTTGTTATCTATAATTGTTTATTTTTACTCTATTCTTAGTCTGCAATTAGCTATTTTGTCGATCGTAAATAGTTAAGAAAACATTTTTGAAGCATGATATTGCGCAGTCTTCTTTACATTATCTCCGTCACACTACTTATTGGGTGGGCAGTAGGTTTTTTCATTTGGCGTCCAGGGCCATTAATACACATCATGGTGCTGTTTTCTGTAATTTTTTTGTTTCTGGGTATTATTCGTAAAGAAGGAATTCGCTAATCACATACATTATTTTTATTATTTCAAGCCTCTTTTTGCTAAATTATCCACAATGGATTTTTGTAGGTGATTTTGGTCATAATTCAAATATCTTTGTAGGAAACATACTCATACAATGCGTTTCATAGTTACGTCTACAGTGCTGCTCAAAAACCTGCAGCAAATAGGTGGCATCATCAGTGCCAACAATGTGCTTTCTGTACTCGAAGACTTTTTGTTCGAGTTGAAGGGCAATACCCTCACCCTCACAGCTACCGACCTCGAGACAATGATGCGTGTACAGGTAACTGTAAACGATGCTGAAGGTGATGGAAGAATCTGTATACCATCTAAAATAATACTCGAATACCTTAAAAACCTGCCCGAACAGCCAGTTACCTTCATCGTTAATGTATCCGACTTATCTATTGATATGTCTGGCAACTCTGGTAAGTATAAAATAGTGGGCGAAAAAGCAGACGATTTCCCCAAAGAGCCATCACCAGGCGAAACCTCAGAATTTACAATGACTTCAATTGCGCTCATTGAATCTATCAACCGCACTTTGTTTGCAGTAAGTACAGATACGCTACGCCCAGCCATGACTGGTGTATACTTCGAAATGACACATGACTCTATTGGTTTTGTATCTACAGATGCACATCGACTGGTACAGTTGCGCCGCAATGATGTGAACTGCCCTGCGCAAGCAGGTATAGTAGTGCCCAAAAAACCGTTGCAACAACTACGTGGCACACTACCTACAGATGATTCTGAACTGCGTCTTGCTTTCAACGGCAGTCACCTGTTTGTTACTGGTTCACATCTTAGCCTTAGCTGTCGCCTCATAGATGCTCGTTTCCCAGATTACAGAGCAGTAATACCCGCTGACAATCCGTATCGTTTGGTGATCAATCGTTCTGACTTTGCAAGTGCATTGCGCCGCGTTAATATTTTTGCCAATAAAACTACCAATCAGGTTTTACTAGATATTAACGGTAACAGTATCAACATCAGTGCACAAGATATTGACTTCTCCTACGAGGGTAAAGAAACTTTATCTTGTCAGTACAGTGGTGAAGACATGAAAATTGCTTTCAATGCTAAATTGATGGTGGAAATAGTAAACAATTTGGATGGCGAAGAAGTAGTGCTAGAGCTCAGCACTCCATCTCGTGCTGGTATATTCAGATCTATTGATAAACAAGAAAATGAAGACCTCATGATGTTGCTGATGCCACTCATGGTAGGTATCTAGTTTTTCTCTTAACCTATTCATTTTACGCTCCTACACCCAGTAGGGGCGTTTTTTATTGCTAATTTTCGATATTGTCATTCGGCAAAATATCCTCATTTTCCATCCGTAATTCCTGATTACCGTTTTGTATCTTTGCCCACCTGAATTATTGAAATGCTTCCAATTCGTTCTGCACTCTTTATTGTTGTATTGTCTTGCTTTTGGATGGCATGCCAACCTGTGCCACACTACCAAAAAGTAGAAGCTGTGCCACAAAACGGATGGTCATACAATTTCAGACCGGTTTTTACATTCGATATCACAGACAGCACCGCACAATATCAACCTTATTTTATTATTCGCCATTCACAAGCCTATCCCTACAACAATATTTGGTTGTGGCTTTATATCAAAACTCCCGGCGATACTGCTACTCATAAGGCTCGCATCAATATTACATTGGCAGAGCCATCAGGTAAGTGGCTGGGCAGAGGCGTAGGGGCTATATATGAGCAGCGCATGCCCGTTTCTCTCGGCGATTCTATCGATCTCAGTCGCCCGGGCACCTATCAAGTAGGCATGGAGCAAAACATGCGCCTCAATCCGCTGCCAGAAATTATGCATATAGGTATGCGAGTAGAAAAAGCTACTCTTCGCAACACACGCAAATAACCGTTACATTTTTTGTTACCAAGCAAAAAAAATCCCCCGATACTTCTATCGGGAGACTCTTTGTTATTCGTACAGCTTATATACAGCTCGGTAATCATTGCATTGCACAAAGTACTTGTTTGTAGTCTTACAGATGACAAGTAGTGCTACCAGGCAGCGAGCTATTAGCTTGATCTTCATAGTTGTTGCACGACTTTTGTGCATCAAATCGATTAGCATTATCTATATTATGCTTTACCTCTACCGCGCCTGCGCCTACTACGGTGTTGCAACTACATACATAATTCTTCTTGCAAGATGCAAAAGTTGCCGAAATACCCATCAGAGCTATTGCAATGATTATTCTTGATTTGTTCATGGTTGTTTGTTTATTTTTTGTTTATTGGTTGTTGTACTTGTTTTTATAATCATTGCATAGCTGCTGTTGCAGGATATATTATAGCGCTTTTTCAGAATGAGTTTTGTCTATCTCTTGCTGATGCTTATACGCTTGTTCATGATGTTCTTTAGCTTTCTTCGCACTTTCGGCAGCTTTTTCAGTGTTACCTTCTGTGTGATGTTTCACTACTTCACCATGATACTTTGCAGCACTTGTATGATGAATCTCTGCTTGTTTGTGATGCTCTACCATTTTCGTAGTCTGAGCAGTTGGTGTTTTACTTTCTTCTTTTTTTACTGGTTCATTTGGCACTTTTATGGTTGACATAAAAATTAATTTATTAGTGGAGAATTTTCCACTATCACAAAGGTACCTGCACCCGTCTGTAGCACTGTTACACCTTTAGGTACATTAGTTACAACAGTCACACGTTTGGGTAGATTTACTTCATTCTATTGTCCCATAATCGGTTGTTGGGTATTTCTGCTAAATTTGCACTCATCAATTCAGCGCATGCAGTTACCCATAGGCAAAAAAGTATACTTCGCTTCAGACTTTCATTTGGGTATTCCCGACCATGCAACTAGTGTGGCGCGCGAAAAACGAATATGCCGCTGGCTTGACGATATAGCACCTCATGCAGCCCAGTTATATTTGGTAGGCGATTTGTTTGATACCTGGTTCGAATACAAAAATGTTATCCCCAGAGGTTATACTAGGTTCATGGGCAAGCTGGCACAACTCAGAGATGCCGGATTGCAGATAGAGGTCTTCACTGGCAACCATGACTTATGGATGCTCGATTACTTTCAGCACGAGCTAGACATACCCGTACATCACACGCATATTGAACGAGAGATCAACGGTAAAAAGTTCTTTATAGCTCATGGCGATGGGTTAGGTCCTGGCGATACCGGTTATAAAATACTTAAAACAGTACTCCGTAGCCCATTGTCGCAATGGTTGTACCGCAGGGTACACCCCGACACGGGTGTAGGGCTCGCTGGCTGGTTCAGTAGGCTAGGACCCAAACACGCCGATATGCCAGAGAAAGAATTTCTTGGGCCCGATAAAGAGATGCTGGTGCAGTTTTGTCTCTCTACACTGCAACAAAAGCACTACGACTACTTTGTTTTTGGTCATCGTCACATTGCTATCGAATACCCGCTACCTCAAAATAGCCTTTATGTCAATCTTGGCGACTGGATCAGGTACGATAGCTTTGCCGAGTTTGATGGTACAGACCTTAAGTTGAAGTATTATAAATAAGAGATTTTCGAAAACATGTAGCACTCACATCGTTGAGGCACTTTAACTAACCTCCTACATTACACCCTTTTCAGCCATCCAGTAACACTCATTCTATCTCTTGTGGCCACAGCTACCTCATGTTCCAGTTCGTCACTTTTGAAAAATACTGTTTTCCCTCCTTCTGGTAGTATATTTTGGGCAGCCTTGCCTGCATGGTGTAGTATTAGTTGCCCACCATCGGCTTGTAGCCAGTTTTCATTCAAATAACTGATCATCGAAAACTTTCTGTTACTATCGTTTCTGAATTGGTCTTTGTGCCTACCATAAGACGACCCCTCTTCATACAATGCATAATGAAATTCAAAAGCATTTAGACCTGTATAGCAGGTCCTATTAAGGTACAAAGTGAACAGCCTTATTATCTCCAAAAACTCCATCTCAGCCTCATTTTTAGTGCTTTCCTCCAGCCATCTAGTTTTATCACTTCTTATCTTGGCTGTATCTGTCCCATGCTGCATATTACTGATTCCCGCCTTCGTTAAATCACCATTTGCGTGAAATAAATGTATGTTTTGGGCTAATGCTGCCGATAGCTTCTCAGTAAGAAATGAAAGCGAAATCCCAACCTTGTTAGTGATATATCCTTCTGCTATTTCCTCAAAAATTGCTTCCATTATTCGTTCTGGGTTTAACTGATATATACATGCAAAAAGAAACTGCCTGCATCTGCAACCCTCGTAAGTTGTTGCAGATACAGGCAGTACTATTATTGTTTGCCTCTCTTTGCTAATGGTTATTTGCCCAGTAGTTCGCTTATGGCTGTTACTAGTTCGGTACGTGTTATAGGTACTCCTTTTATTTTGTTGTAGGCTATCGCATCTACCAGGTACTTATCTCTGATTATTTTTATCAGTTGCCCATTGTTGATTTCGGGTATCAATATGTGCTTGTAATTACCCAGCATTTCACCCAGATTTCTAGGGAATGGGCGCAGATGACGCAAATGAGCATGTGCTACGCTCACACCCTGACTTTGCAGCTCTAGTACAGCACTTTTTATAGAACCATAGGTTGATCCCCAGCCCAGCACTAAAACATCTCCTTTTTCAGGACCACTATCCAGCGATTGCAACGGTATAAAGTCTGCTATTTTTTCCACTTTAGCCTCACGTACTTTCACCATATGCTGGTGGTTTTCCGCGTCATAAGATATGTTACCAGTGATATCTTCTTTTTCCAGCCCACCTATTCTGTGTTCCAGCCCCGGTGTACCCGGTACTGCCCAAGGGCGCACTAGTTTTTCATCGCGCTGGTAAGGCAAATATTTCGTTTCGTTTTCTCCTAGTTCTTTTTTGAAGTGTACTGTTATCGGCTCCAAGTCTGCACTCTGCGGGAAAATCCAAGGCTCTGCACCATTGGCTATGTAGCCATCGCTCAGTAGTATTACTGGGGTCATGTGCTGCACTGCTATGCGCACGGCCTCGTAAGCAGCTCCAAAACAGTCGCTAGGCGTCGATGCAGATATTACTGGCATAGGGCACTCTCCATTCCTACCATAGTATGCTTGCAGTAGGTCGCTCTGTTCTGTTTTAGTAGGCAATCCTGTCGATGGTCCTCCCCTTTGTATATTCACTATCAGCAGGGGCATCTCTAGCATTACTGCCAGCCCCATAGCTTCAGTTTTCAGCGCCATACCTGGGCCCGATGTAGTGGTTATGCCCAGGCTACCGCCATAAGCGGCACCTATTGCTGCACCTATTGCCGCTATCTCATCTTCTGCCTGAAAAGTACGTATCCCAAAGTTTTTATGACGAGACAACTCATGCAGTATGTCTGATGCCGGTGTAATAGGGTATGATCCTAAAAACAACGGCAAAGAACTCTTTTCAGATGCAGCTATCAACCCATAAGTCAATGCTATATTACCAGTTATACTACGATACACACCTGCTGGCAGCTTAGCTTTTTCTACCTGATACCTCGATGCAAATGCCTCTACTGTATCGCCATAATTGTAGCCTGCTTGCAGTGCTTTTACATTGCTCTCCAGTATCTCTGCTCTCTTACCAAACTTATCATGCAAAAAAGAAAAGGTACTCGTAAGGTCACGGTTATACAACCAGTACAAAAAACCCAGCACAAACATGTTCTTAGCGCGGTCTTTCTCTTTTACACCCATTTGTATCTCCTTCAGCGCCTCGCGGGTCAGCTTCGTGATGTCCATTTTGTGTACATCATAGCCATTCAGCGATTCATCCTCTATCGGGTTCACACCTTCCGCATAGTTCGCCAGACGCAGGTTCTTATTGTCAAAACCCGCTGTGTCTACTATTATTATGCCACCCGGCTTCAGCGTCTTCAGGTTCACCTTTAGTGCAGCAGCATTCATTGCCACCAGCACATCGCAGTTATCGCCCGGGGTGTATATTTTGTTGCTCGAAAAATGCAACTGAAAGCCGCTCACCCCTGGCACAGTGCCCTGAGGCGCTCGTATCTCAGCCGGGAAATCGGGAAATGTAGACAGGTCATTACCTATCAGGGCACTATTGTTGGTAAACTGGCTACCGGTGAGCTGCATACCATCGCCGCTATCTCCGGCAAACTTTATCACTACGTCTTCTACAATCTGTACAGGAACCGCCATATAATAAAAATGGCTGCAAAGGTACACTTTTTTTAGTCCTCATCTTTAATCAGGGTATAGCTTTATACCATACCCCTACAGTATATTAACTTCATTTTTATGCAACATTGCAACAGCTACCTGCTTCGCACTACCTTATGGGTGCCTATCCCATCCGCGGTAGTTATTGTTATTATAAAGGGTCACTACAGTTGCGATACCCCAATGTGTATGCTGTTAAGTTGCACCTAGTGGCATCGCAAACAAGCATTACAAAAACAATGGAGGTAAAGCACCGCTGCCTAAGTTACATTTCATACTAGTCATCTGAGAATATCACTCACTACTCCCCCATCAAAACAGCGTACCTGCCTCTGGTCCTTTTTTCCTACCCAGGTGTTTGTACGCTTTTTCTGTGGCTTCTCTGCCTCGTGGCGTGCGCATTATATACCCCTCCTGTATCAGAAACGGCTCATATACTTCCTCTATCGTGCCAGCTTCCTCGCCCACAGCAGTGGCTATGTTATTGATACCCGTAGGGCCTCCCTTAAACTTATCTATCAGCGTGGTCAATATCTTATTGTCCATATCGTCTAGCCCGCTTTCATCTACATTCAGTGCTTTCAGCCCGTGCTCCACTATTGCTCGGTCTATCACACCGTTGCCCAGCACCTGTGCAAAATCACGCATCCTCCGCAGCAGCCCATTGGCTATACGGGGTGTACCCCTGCTTCTGCCAGCTATTTCCAGTGCCGCATCAGATGTCAGTTTCACTTGAAGCACGCCCGATGCCCGCAGCAGTATCCGTTGCAGTACCTCCGCATTATAATAGTCTAGCCTCGACTTTATCCCAAACCTCGACAGCAACGGTGCCGTCAGCAGCCCGCTACGTGTAGTAGCCCCCACCAGCGTAAACGGACTAATAGTAAGCTGTATAGACCTAGCCGATGGGCCACTGTCTATCATTATATCTATCTTAAAGTCCTCCATTGCCGCATACAGGTATTCCTCTACCACAGTACTCAGGCGGTGTATCTCATCTATAAACAGTACATCTCTTGGTTCTAGGCTAGTCAGCAGTCCTGCTAGGTCGGCAGGCTTTTCTATTACTGGGCCACTGGTCTCTTTTATATTAGCACCCAGTTCATTAGCTACTATCCTCGATAGCGTTGTTTTGCCCAGTCCCGGTGGTCCATGAAACAATATGTGATCCAGTGCCTCACCTCTCAGGTTAGCCGCCTTTATAAATATCCGCAGGTTTTCTATCAGTTTCGGCTGACCCGCAAAATCCTCTATCGACTGCGGTCGTATCGTATTTTCATACTCCCGCTCTTGTTTTGTCAGCTGTTCCGAAGGTCTTACATGCGAACTACCCATAGCGCTAAAATTAGTAAAAAGTTACCACCCCGCAATTTCCCCTCTTACTCACCTTCATCCCTTACATCCGCCTGGTTAATACTCCCCTGGCTTATTTTTTCCTATATCCTACCTATCATTGCACTATGAAAATCCTGATAGTAGCCGCCACACCCCCCGAAATAGCACCCTTCATGGCCCAAAACCACAATCCCTCTATAGAGGTGCTCATCACCGGTGTAGGCATTACCGCCACTACATTTGCCCTCACGCGTCACTTACTCACCCACACCTACGACCTAGTCTTACAGGTAGGCGTAGGGGGCAGTTTCGATACTAGTATTCCGCTAGGTAGCCTCCTCTTCATCACCTCCGACCGCTTTGCCGACTTCGGTGCTGAAGACCACGACCAATACCTCGACATTTTCGATCTCGGCCTCCTCTCTCCCCACGAAGCCCCATACGTAGACGGAGCACTCCATACACCCATGCTACCCATTCACCAGTCCATCACCCTACCCACAGCCACAGGCATCACTGTCAATACCGTTTCTGGCTCTGTTGCTACCATCACCTCTCGCAGCCGATATGCCTGCACTATAGAGAGTATGGAAGGCGCAGCCCTACATTATGTTTGTCTACAGTTGGCAGTCCCCTTCGCTCAGGTGCGCAGCATATCCAACTACGTCACCCCGCGCGACAAAAGCCTCTGGAAAATGAAAGATGCAATCATCAATCTTAACAATTGGCTCATAGCCTTCGTTGCAGCTATCTGACAACTTCAGTAACTACCTTTGCAGCATTATCTCATTTTCCATTATGCACCTCACGCTTGGTTTCAGTCCCTGCCCCAACGATACTTTTATCTTCGATGCCATGGTCAATGGCAAGATAGCTACCCATGGCATCACTTTTTCTTACGTCATGGAAGATGTCGAAACCCTCAATCAATGGGCAAAAGAAGGCAAGCTCGATATCACCAAACTCAGTTACAATACTTTTCTCAGGGTGGTACACCAGTATGCGCTCCTGCACAGTGGCAGTGCGCTGGGCAAGGGCGTAGGCCCGCTGCTCATAGCCCGTCAGCCGCTCGATATGACGCAGATGCACCACTACCGCATCGCCATACCCGGCATCAACACCACCGCCAATCTCCTCCTTACCCTCGCCTACCCCGAGGCTACCAACAAAACAGAACTTGTCTTCAACGAAATAGAAGCCGCTGTGCTCAATGGCACCTACGATGCAGGTCTTATCATTCACGAAAACAGATTCACCTACGCCCAGCGTGGCCTCACCAAACTCGCTGATCTAGGCGACTGGTGGGAGCATCACACACAAGCAGCCATACCACTAGGGGGCATAGTCATGCGCCGCTCCCTACCTCAGCAGCTATGTGCCACCGTCGATGCTATCATTCGCGACAGTATCGCTTACTCTTGGCAGCACTATCCTCAGCTATCACCCTTCATCACCTGCCATGCTCAGGAGATGGAAGAAGACGTTATGCGCCAGCACATCAATCTCTATGTCAACGAATACACCACAGATCTCGGCACCACAGGCACTAAAGCTATAGAAACCCTCTTTACCAAAGCAGCAGCAGCGGGCATCATAACTACCACTGCCAACACCAATATTTTCTACTAAAAAAATTTATTGTTTACGGCCGCTCGCCCCGCTCGCAGGCAGCTATGCCTTCGGGTAGCATCAGTCCCTTTTCTGTTAGTACAGCCACTTTATCTATGTTCACTGCACTCCCTCAGTCCTTCTTTATTATTAAAAAATATGGGACTCATAGCATTCCAGTATCGCTATAATAGTAATGATTACTCCTCACTACCACTCTCGTCTTTAGGTTTTTCCTTACCCTCTTTTTTTCTGCCCGCCTTCTTCAGCGATGCATCTATAAGCCATTCTATCTGTCCGTTCACACTCCTGAACTCGTCCACAGCCCATCTTTCCAGGGCTTTGTACACGTCCTCATCCAGTCTCAGTACAAATGTTTTTTTCGCTGCCAATGTTGCTCAAGTAGAAAGATTGAATAAATAAGATGAATGTGGCATCTAGCCACATCCATCCGTTGTTTGCAGTTATTGATATATGGTGCCAGTATTCAACACAGGTTGTGCTGCTTTTTCGCCACACAGCACCACCATCAGGTTGCACACCATATTGGCTTTTTTCTCCTCGTCCAGGTGCACTATTTCTTTTTTGCTCAGTTGCTCCAGCGCCAGCTCCACCATACCCACAGCACCTTCCACTATTTTGTACCGTGCAGCTACTATCGCCGATGCCTGTTGTCTTTGCAACATAGCACCCGCTATTTCTTGTGCGTATGCCAGGTGACTTATACGCGCCTCAGTCACTATTATACCCGCTGTCAGCAAGCGCTCATTCAGCTCATGCTCCAGCAGTTCCAGTATTTTCGCACCACCCTCACGCAGCGTTATGTTAGCACCCTCATCTTCTATGCTGTCATACGCAAACCTCATCGTCAGGGCCCTCACCGCAGCCTCGCTCTGCATCCTCACAAATGCATTGTAGTCGGCCACCTCATACGCAGCTTTGTAGGTGTTTTGTATCTGCCACACTATCACAGCCGCTATCTCCACAGGGTTACCCATTTTGTCGTTCACCTTCAGTGTAGGCGTAGCCATGTTCTGCACGCGCTGCGTTATTCTTATGCTCGTATACAGTGGATTCACAAAAAACAATCCATTGTCTTTTATCGTACCCACATACTTACCAAACAAGTTCAGTATTCGTGCATGATTCGGCTGCACTATCATCAGTCCTTTCCAGACAATGATGCACAGCACCACCAGCGCTATCCCCGGCAGTATCAGTAAGGCACCATCCTCCGTACCCGAGTTCCCAAAACAAACCAGTGCCACCACCAGCATTACCAGCGACAATAACAAGGCCATATAGCCATTCGTAGGTTTTAATATTTTCTCCATTTTTTTAGAATTGTTTGATATCAATTCGATATCAAAAGTACATCAATTTGCAAATCCACCAAAATTATTTTTACACCACACCCTTTTTCACTTTTTTGCTCCCAGCCTCAGCACTTCTAGCAGCGGGCTTTGTGTCACTCACTTGTACTGGCGGGGCAGTGGGGGGCTATGTTTGGAACATACGGATTATCTCCAATAGTACATGTACTTTTCTCACTTCACATCGGATTCAAAATCTGGTTACAGCAAGGTAGCGCAGGTTTGATAGATTTTATTTGGTATTGATTTAGTGCCTAATATAAAGTTACCACTATAATATAATTCCAGCGGTTCTTTGAATGCATAAGTAAACAGTATGCTCTAAATACAACGTGATTTACTTATTTTGCTGCATATAAATAGATTGCTGTTATGAAAACTGAGAACTTTGATCTTGAGCGTATGGATCGCGAACTCCAAGAGATGGAAGAACGTATGAAGACCCGAGAAGCGCAAGGGCTGTCAGACGTTTATAAGTATTTTGATCGCATCAATGACAAACTCTCTTCATTTAACAATATGCTAATCGCAGGTTATTTTGCAATAATCGCATTGAGCCCGAATGCCTCAGAATTGATTTTAATTGTTCCGATTACTAATACGGCTGTGCTAATATATCTTGATTATAGAATGATGGAACAAGGAAGATTTTTATCCAAAGTAATGTCTCAACCAACAACAAAAATTGATGGATATGGAAATAGGCAAAATCAAATTACATTGATATCCCTTTTGACAATTATTTCAACGTCAGTAGTAACTGTATTTTTTCTTGTTCTTCTTCACAATACGGAACTTAAAATGTGACAAGGATTTTGAGCTGCTGAGAGTACAATACTTACAGTACGAGTTATAATGGACCGAAAAGGCTTCCAGGTTGGTGAATTGAAATTCGGGCTTCCGTAATGCGTTCCAACATCTTTAATGGAATAATGTGGTCTATAACAGAAACGTAGTATTCTGTCAATGAACCAATATGATTTAAATCTCCTGAGTTTATTCGATACCATAAATCGGGCAAATACCGAACAATAATACTCAGAGTATAGAGTAAGGTGAAATTGATAATAATAATATCTGAAGTCTCGTTCCACAAGGGAACAATTAGGGATGTTGGAGCATATGACGATGAATAGGTTTTAAGATGTCGATTCCATATTTCGCTTGATGGGTGAATTAATTGACCTGTGATATGACGCTCATTTGTGCCCTGTCCTTGGCTCACTTTAAAATCCTTCAGGGGTAAGTTTAAAGAGTTTAAGTATTCTGGAGTCACTTTCATTGATTCAGAATAAACTGAGATATATGTTGTTCTTTCCGAATTTGTAATGGGTGCTTTAAAAAGTAATTCTCCTGTATCTTCCAAATGCCTCTTTATTGCTTCGCTATCATCTCGCATGTTAGAGTTGGAATACCCTACATGAAAGCTTAATGGAGGTTGTTCTGTGTATTCTTCAATTACATTACTTAGTTCCGGTATTCTCCTAAACAAATCTATGATGCTAACAAGTTTAGATTTATCAATATTATCCGTGAATGTTCTGGGACGTTTCTCGAAGTCAAATTTTCGTGTGTTTATGCCGAGAGATTGAGCATAAGAATAAAAATGGCCAGATCTAATTGAAGCTGTATAATAATTATATGGAAATTCGCCGTCCTGATTGACGATTGTGCTTAATCCGTGCCCATTTTCGGTATGTTTTTGTACCGTTTTAAGGTCGTCAACATTTCTAACACTACTTACTTGTTCAGCAATCGTCATTTGCAGCAAGAAATAGTACCGAGAAAGGACTTTAGCATTGACAGAAAAGGGGCTTGTTTGCCAATAACCGATTGCGCTATCTATTGCAGATGAAAGGCCAATTGCTTTTGATTTTATAATTTCTTCTGTAATTGCTGGGTTGGGTGTTTTAGCTAATTTGTTTCTAATTAGGTTCTCACAAAGCTTGACACTTTTCAATCGATTTATTCGCAGCCAGACAAGTTCGTCTATATTTTCCGCTTTGAAATTTTCGTTTCTCATAGATTGGGTATGAAATTTCAAGTAATTTTACTAAATTATAAAATTACTACAATTATTCATAAGTCTTGTGTCATTCTTTATCTTTTCCGTCCTCGGTGAGTTTCCCTGCTTTTTCTGCGGGGGACTCACCGACATCAGGGTACCGAAGCTGAATTTATTCCTTGTTTAATTTTGGTAACAATATCCACTTACGGGCAAAATAAATGAAGTTTTGGTATATTTGACAAAACTGTTACACAATGGGAAATTGGATTAGAGCGAATTATCATGGCACACATGAACAACATGCACGGGCTGGCATACACAACAAGCCGATGAACTTGGATCATGTCGCAACTTTCTACATGACGGAAGGATCAAGCATTGTCTTTATTGTTCCAACTAAGGACAATATTCTATGGGACTTTATTAATGATGCAATAAGAGATGCAGAATATGCCCGTATTGACGGTATTATTATTGCACAGGAACAGGCCATTAATCAACTCAAGTAACTGTATTGATAACCGACGTAGCAGGCAGGGAAGTACACCGCTGCATGGGCTCTACCCGCCAGCCCATCACCATAGCCACCTGCTGGCCACCTGGCATCTACACCGTCTCTGCTACTACTGCCACAGAGCAGCATACCACCACAATTGTTGTCCAATAATTATTTATTCTTCTTAAAACTGTTTTTGTACAGTATTCAGCAACTCAGTAAAAAACAACACCACCCACTTACCTACATTTATTCTATGAAACACCTGATACTTTGCTGCTTATTGTTTCCCTTCGCGGTTGTTGCACAGACGCCAGCAAACCACTCAAAAGCTAAAACAACGGCTCACACTAAACCAACACCCACAAAAAAATTCCCGTTCAACAAGGCAGCATACACGCTCCTCATATCCTTTGAGCCACTCAATACCGACCCCATGATCTGGGACACCGTCGCCAAAAGATTTGTCAACAAACCCAACCTACCTTTCCCCGATACCCTGGGTTATGTAGATGTACACGAAATAAAACTATTATCTGCCGCTGGCTTTCAGCAGCTATACCATACTTTACACACACACATCAGCACCCGTCAAACAGGGTATGGTTGTTACTGGCCCAGAAATGCCATCCTATTCAGAGATAGCACCCACAACACAATAGCTCGGCTAGATATCTGTTTCGAATGTGAAGGATCCGAAGCATGGCCAGACAAATACCAACCCGATGTTGAAAACAATGACTATGATGTTATTAAGAAGATATTTATTGATAACGGCATCAAGTATGGCACAGTAGAAAATTAGGTGCTGTACGAATATTGATTTCCGTCCTCGGTGAGTCTCCCCTCTTTTTCTGTGGGCGACTCACCGACATCAGGGCTATTAAGCCAAATTTATTCCTTGTTTCGTTTGCAAACAGCATTGCCTGAAACAAGATCTAATGGCAGCCAGTTTCCTACTACTTAAAAATACCACCATTCCAATAGCAGCAGTGATAGCTATCTTCTTAGAGGTCTTATACCGCAGCTGCAGGTGAAGCAAATCGTAAATTGAAACAGGATTTATTTAACTTCGTAAAAAATATCAGCGATTATGACGAAAGATACTGCTACGGCTGCTATTAGAGAAATGCCACAGGAATTTGATGTAGACGAATTGATAGAAAGATTATTGTTTATAGAAAAAGTAGAAGAAGGGCTGAAACAGATTGATAATGGTCAGAAAATACCATTAGACGATGTCAAAAAAATAGTTTCAGAATGGCGCAAATAAATCTATCTCCCTCAGCATTAAACGATTTAAAATCAATTTTTGATTACATATCCAACGATTCTGTTTTTTATGCAGAAAAAGTAATTGATAAAATTCTCGGGAAAATAACCGTTTTGGCGAGCAATAGCAAAATTGGTAAAAAGGTAAGAGAATTTGATAATGAATCTATAAGAGAGCTTTTAGAAGGAAACTACAGAATAATTTACAGGATTGAAAATGAAGATGAAATTTCTGTTGTACGTATCTATCACGGAGCACGACTGTTAAAAAACTTATAAGTAACTCAATTTGGTGCAAGTCTTTTCTACTTGCGAATAACACCCCGCCACAACACAACAATAGGCAAAGTTTCACTACCGATGCCAGTATATAACTCAGCCCCACTGGGGCACCAAAGCGGTGAGCATCGCCAATCGAAAACTTTTAGTTGTGTAACATTAGCACATCAGTCTTTGTAGAAGTTGTCAGTTATATAAAAAACGGTGTCAACAAAGAAGGGAATTTGATTCACACTCAATACATTTTCATCATGTAGGTCCTCAAGTATGATTCCCAAATACTCATTGTAGTAATCATTTCTACGGGTATTCACAAAACCGTTATGTCTCAGAAAAAATTTCACATGAACCAGATCTATTAATTCTGTACTCACAATATGTGGTTGTTGCCCCACCGCATACAATACGTCATCGGAAATTCTAAATCCAAGTAAAGTATATTCAGTGTCCGGAAAGAAATAGTTGTGTAAAATAAGACTGCGTAAATAATCCACCCAGTATGAATAAAATACGCTGTCATTGGTTTTAATAACAACTCCTTTTTCAGAATTATAATAAACTATTTGTTCAGCACCCACCCCAATTCTTGAAAATTCACTTAGTATACCTTAATACCAAAGTTTATTTTGTTCTATATATGCAATCAGGCTCTTTTCCTCTTGTTGTTTTGTGTACTCTTTTCCTTTGTTGTTATTACTTGCTTCTTTGCATCCGTTAAGGTAGCTGGCAATTGTGCTGACAGTATTTGTTTTGCCATCTCCGCCCTTTCCTTGAATGAGATTTTGTAATTCATATTTCATGGTTATTTCACAAAAGTACTAGAAAATAATAATCAGTTCCTCGTTGTTCCAGTTCTTCCGAAGGGCCAACTGGAACTACCAATAAAATTCGTTCTCCCGAACGCCTTTACTTTCCAGCAGCTTAATTTTTTCCTCCGCCGTTGTTATTCCCCACCAAAGGCCAGCTAATTAGTAGAAAACAAATAGTACGAGCGTTGTTTTCACTTTCAATAAATCCACATCTCAAAATGTGGATATCTTAATCACTGCCACACCCACCTTGGCGCACTTTTTGCGGCATCATTAGAGCGTAGTCTATTTATCCATTACCCTACAAAACCTACTATCATTATGTCAGTATACAATTTCCCAAAGCATTACCACACTCATTGCCACAACACCCCACACTCCACAATGAGTGCCTCACCTCACCACAAAAACTACCGGAAAATGCATTCTAACCGGAAAAATGAATAGCATTGATAATCAACCACTTACATCAAAAAACACATGAAACAACCGGAAACAAACCGGAAACACCAGAAATGATTAATAATCCAAATATGAACACTAAACACCACCCTATAAAAGAAACAATCAGCAGTCACAGTCGCCGCACCACCCAACCGGAAAATGCCTACTAACCGGAAAAGTGAATAGTATTGATAATAAACCACTTACATCAAAAAACACATGAAAACACCGGCAAAAAACCAGCAAAACCTATCAGTAGCCATAGCTTTTTAGCGACGGTTACAGAAATGACGAATAATCAAAATACGAACCCTAAACACCAACCCATAAAAGAAAAAATCAGCAGTCACAGTCGCCGCACCACCCACCGGAAAATGCATGCTAACCGGAAAAGTGAATAGCATTGATAATCAACCACTTACACCCCAAAACACATGAAAACACCGGAAACAAACCGGAAACACCAGAAATGACAAAACAACCAAATATGACCCCTAAACACCAACCTATAAAAGAAAAATCAGCAATCACAGTCACCGTACCACCCACCGGAAAATACATACTAACCGGAAAAGTGAATAGCATTGATAATCAACGACTTAAGTACCAAAACCCATGAAAATACCGGAAACAAACCGGAAATTAAAAACAAACCGAATATGAACCCTAAACCAAAACACCCAACCCACTCACTTAACATAAACCAAACATATCATCGCTTCACACTAACCCCAACCTGCATTTACACACATACCCATCAAATTCAAAAAAATCCGCTACCACAAAACCAATATCAACACCCACAAAAAAAACACCGTTTCAGCAAGTGCCAAAACGGTGTTTTTATATCAATAATTCAACAGTATTTATACTTCTCTATTGGGGTCAAATGCTTCAAGCTCTTTAGCCACAGCCGAAAGGAAGCTGGCACCTATAGACCCATCTATTATACGATGGTCATAGCTCATAGACAGATACATCATATGGCGTATAGCTATCACATCACCATCTTCAGTTTCCAGTACCATTGGGCGTTTTTTGATAGCACCCACTGCCAGTATAGCCACCTGAGGCTGATTGATGATAGGCGTACCCATCAAGCTACCAAAAGTACCTACATTGGTCACCGTAAATGTACCACCCTGTGTGTCATCAGCTTTCAGCTTGTTATTGCGTGCAGCATTAGCCAGTGCATTTACATCCTTGGTAAGACCCAGCAAATTTTTAGTTTCAGCACTTTTTATCACAGGCACTATCAGGTTGCCAGAAGGCAATGCTGTAGCCATCCCCAGATTAATATCTTTTTTCATGATGATGTTGTAGCCATCCAGGCTGCTATTGATCATCGGAAACTTGCGAATACAGTTTACAATTGCCTCAAAGAATATAGGAGTGTAAGTTATCTTCTCACCGTATTTCTTCTCAAACTGACCTTTGTTTCTGTCTCTCCATTTCACTATGTTAGTCACATCTGCCTCTGTAAAGCTCGTCACGTGGGGCGATGTTGCCTTACTGCGCACCATATGGTCAGCAATGAGTTTCCTCATTCTATCCATTTCTATGATCTCCACATTACCCGATACCACCATTGGCGCAGCAGCTGGTTTAGGAGCAGCTACTACAGGGGCAGCAGCGGCTGGTGTAGGGGCTGGTTGTGGCGCAGCGACTACAACTGGTGCAGCAGCCCTATTAGCTACATATGCAAGTATGTCTTTTTTAGTTACACGACCTTCATTGCCAGTGCCAGGTATGTTCTCCAGCTCAGTCATACTGATACCTTCAGTACCAGCTATGTTCAATACCAATGGCGAATAGAATCTGGCACCACTGCTTGCCTGGTGGGTTGCAGCTACGGCTACAGCAGCAGCAGCCACAGGTGCAGCAGCCACTACAGGCGACGGGGCTGGCGCAGCAGCTACTGCACCGCCAGCATTGATGCGGGCTATCACAGCACCTACAGGCACTACATCATTCTCCTTATATAGTAATTCAGTTATTACACCTGCACCAGTAGAGGGCACTTCGCTGTCTACCTTATCTGTGGCTATGTCCAGTAGGGTTTCATCCATTTTCACGGTGTCGCCTACCTGTTTGTGCCATTTGAGCACGGTAGCTTCCATTATGCTTTCTCCCATTTTGGGCATTACAACATCAACTATCGCCATAATATGGTTTTAAGTTATTTTACAAAAACGCTGCAAAAATAATCATTTGAGGGGCATTTTTTGTGCTTTTTATTTTAATGAGCCCTTAGCTTCACATTAATTAATACTTATGTCTCTTCAGCCTACTCATCATCACAGCATAAATTGGCATTTTGGGGTGCTCTTCCACCATATAGCTGGCGTCATTAACATACAGATTGCAAGATGCCACGAAAATGCTACTTTCACACTTTGAAATACAGTGCCCTCTAAAATCGTGTTTATGTATCGTTTTTCGTTGCTTTTGCTCAGTTTCATATTCATTTTTTGCTCTGCTAATGCACAGTCGCCTAAACGAGAATTTAGGGGTGCATGGATAGCCACCGTTGCCAATATCGATTGGCCATCTAAGCCCGGTTTAGCAGCAGTAGAGCAGCAGCAGCAGTTTGTTCGCCAATTAGACCAATTGCAGTCCTTGGGCTGCAATGCAGTAATAGTGCAGGTAAGGCCAGTATGCGATGCCTTTTATGCCTCTAAAAAAGAACCCTGGAGCCACTACCTTACCGGTCGTCAGGGCGAACCTCCCTTTCCTTACTATGACCCTCTCGTTTTTATGGTAGAGGAGGCGCACAAACGCAATATGGAGTTTCATGCTTGGTTCAACCCCTTTAGGGCACTCATGGACAGCAAAAAAAACCTCAATCCACCCAATCACGTTACTCGCACTCATCCCGACTGGATCATCAGTTATGGTGGCAAATCCTATATAGACCCAGGTATACCAGAGGCCCGCGACTATGTGATAGATATCATTACAGATGTAGTAAAGCGCTATGATGTAGATGCAGTGCACCTCGACGACTACTTCTATCCGTATCGTTTACCCGGTCAGGAGTTTGGTGATGCAAAAAGCTATACCAAATACGGACAAGGCACCAGCAAAGACGACTGGCGCAGAGAAAACGTTAGCCGTTTTGTAACCTTGCTAAACACTAGCATTAAACACGTAAAACCCTACATGAAACTGGGCATTAGCCCTTTTGGTGTGTGGCGCAACAAAAGTAAAGACCCTTTAGGCTCAGACACCAAAGGAGGTCAAACCACTTACGACGACCTATATGCCGATGTATTAATGTGGCTTCAAAAAGGATGGGTAGATTATATGATGCCACAGCTCTATTGGGAGCACGCCCACAAAGCGGCACCGTTTTCTGTGCTTCAGCCCTGGTGGTATGAGCATTGCTATCAAAGACATGTATATTATGGACTGGGTTTATACAAAATGACCACTGCCAAAAGCGGCCCTTATGCTTCTCCTAATGAGCTCATGTGGCAACTAAGAGATATTCGCCAGCGCTGCCCCAACTCTGGTTATTCTTTTTACAGTGCATCTTGCTTCGATAAAATAAAAACACCTATCAAAGACAGCTTGCAAAAAAGCTTTGCAAAATACCCAGCACTCATACCCCCTATGACTTGGATAGACAGCATAGCACCTGAAGCACCCATCCTATCCATATCAGATGGCAAACTACAATGGCAAAGTAAGAACACCGATGGCGCGCCAGAACGCTACGTCGTTTACAGATTTACAGCTAATGAACCTATCGACCTAGAACGCAATGACCGTATTATTTCCATACAACAGGAGAACACCTACAAAGACCCTACCTCTAAAAAAGGAATGGTGTATGTGGTAACAGCCCTTGACAGAATGTGGAACGAGAGCAAAGCAAGCAATACTGTAAAAATGTAATCTTTTTTTATGCGGTTGTGTTTGTAATTGCTTTTTCTTCTTTAGGTTTTTTGCCCATCAGCTTATCTACCCATTTTTTCGACATAAAGGGTCGTTCTATATAGAGGTAAAAAACTGAGGCTACTAACAATATTGGAATAATAAGTAGCACAAACTGCAAAAACAGATTGGGCAAATAATAGTCCGTAAATGTTATGTTTACTGTATATCTGCCCAGCATAGATATTACCGTATAATGAATAAGATAGGTGGTATAGCACATTCCACCTATTATAGGTACAAACTTATAGCTGAATATCTTTTTTACTATTTCATTTCTGAGAATGATATAATAAAACAAACCTATCATAAACGGAAACAATATAGCGAGTGGCAAAAGTTCCAATCTTGGATAGTCTTCCCATCTTGGCATCAAAAACATTACCAGAAATACTATCAGAGCAACTAGTGCCATCCATTTTTTCTGAAACGTATTGATAGCAAACCCACTTACATGAAAATCTGCAATAAGTATCCCTATCAAAAAGTGTTGTATACATCCATACAAGCTCAAAAAAGTGGGAGGGTAAAAGTGTTGTAGCGTTACAAATAAAACTATTAATCCAGATATAAGCAGTCGTCTAAACACACGTGGCAATGCTAGCATATTGAACAGTAATGGTGCCATAACATAGTACTGAATTTCCACTTCTAGCGACCATGCTACAACCGTAATAAGCGGAGTATGATGAAAAATAAGATCGTGTGAATATATCAGTGATGCCAACAAACTAGGAAACAATGTGGCAAATGTGTTTGTGTGAAATAACAACTGCGCTATGAAGATGCATATCATTACTATGAAGTAGGGTGGCTCCAATCTTGTTACTCTCCTTACATAATATTGTTTCAGTTCTATTTTTTTGCCATTGTTGATAAAGTGATGGGCAAATGGCATGCAAAGAATGAACCCACTAATAGCAAAAAATAAGGGCACACTCCTATCCGCATTCACAAAAAACCGATCAAACCAGTAATAGTCTTGCGGATTGTCTATGAACTTGACCTTGGTTTTTTCGAGAAAGAATCCCTTTATATGAAATAAAGTTACCAACGTAAGAGACAGGAAACGTATTCCATCAATTTCAGCCAGATATATCTGGTTGCTGGTAATACGTCGGAATTTATTCGCCAGTGTGGTTAACATTCTTTCAGTAATACATTGAGGGCTAAAGGTATAAATCTTTGAATAATGAACCAAACGACAATTACTATGAAATCTGCGTAATTTCGCCCAGTTATGAATCAAGAAAGAGAACTGGCGCTGGTGGTAGACAAAATTGTAGCGAACGACAACCTGCATACGCATTGGCTTAACTGTCTGTCAATGATGGAAAATACAGGAGCCCGAAAAATATCAAAATACGAAGATCCTATACATTCAGAAATTGTAGTTTTAAAACATGCAGCAGAAGAAGCCCGTCATGCCTATTACCTCAAAAAACAAATCAGTAAGCTAGACCCATCTGCCTGCCCTAATTTTACACATCCCTACCTCTTAGCCCCCACCGAAACCCATCATTACCTCAACAGACTAGATGTTGCAGCATGCCGCTACCTCAAAGACGAAATGAAACTAACAGGTCGAGCTCTTATGCATGGCGCTTACTTACTTGTTACCTACTCTATTGAAGTAAGAGCAGATATGCTATATGGTATTTATCAGGAGGCCTTAACCAAATATAAATCTAAGGTCAATGTAAAGTCAATTATCGCTGAAGAAGAAGGACATCTGGAAGAAATGCAAAAAATGCTGGTCGATTTTCACCCCGATTGGGAACGTATTGCTTCAGACGTCTGTAAAATCGAAACAGATCTTTTTGGTGCATGGATTCAAGCAATCAGCAGCGCAATACCCCGATAGCTTTACTATCATTTATGGATGTATTCTTATCTTTTAGCATTTCTTTAGTTTTTCCTGCCCTACTTTCGCTATCGAAAAAAAAGACTAACTAAACAATGCAAAATAAGTACCACAAAGTACCGCTGAGGCTTAAGCCAATGTACTACCTGCTGGTATTATTGGGCTTATTTTTCTTTTCACAAACCAATTTCGACTCTCCTGCCCAACACGATTATGTAGCACTGCACGAATCTCATGCGCTGCTCAACATTAACGAAATTAATTTTGAACTACCCAAAGAAAAAGTAGATCTACACCATAGGTCTGAACATAAAAGAAACCACATCGTTCAGCGTAAACGTGGCATGGTTGCATACTTCATCAAAAAGAACTTACAACCCTGGGGCGCAACTGAAAAATATAACTATTCCTGGATAACGCACAACTACAATAGTTGTGCCCATATTTTTATCCGTCCATTATACTACGTCTACCTCTTTAGGTATGCCTTGTTTTAGAACTACTGTATTGATACATTTTTACTCAGCCGTGCGGTTGCATGTGTGAGCTCTATGCTATTTCATACAATTCTAAAATTAAACAATGCGAATATATTTTATTTTCCTTTCATCGGTTTTGCTGATGACGGTAAGTGCGTGTAATGAGAGTGGAAAAAAAAGACCCAACCGCGCTCAAGAAATACCAACTGTGAGTGTGGAAAAAAAAGACATCAAACTAGACCATCTCTACGTTTCTGATATACAGGCTATAAGAAATGTTGAAATCCGCAGTAAGGTATCTGGGTTTTTGGAAGCGATATATGTAGACGAAGGAAAAGCCGTAAAAAAAGGACAGGCTTTGTTTAAGCTATCCGAAAATGAACACAAAAATGAGGTGGCAAAAACCCGTGCACAGCTAAGCATTGCTCAGGCTGAAATGAAAAGTGCAGAGGTAGAGTACAAAAGGGTGCAAACGCTAGTGCAAAAAAATATTATATCAAAAACAGAACAAGATCTTGCCTTGTCAAGACTTAATGCTGCAAAATCGAAAGTTGACGAAGCAAACTCAAATTTAGGAACCGCACTACACAAACTGTCTTATACTGTAATACGTGCTCCGTACGATGGTATCATTGACAGAATTCCAATGAAGATTGGTAGTCTTATAGAAGAAGGCACACTCATGACCTCTGTATCAGACATCAGTGCAATGTATGTATATTTCAACATATCTGAGAATGAATACCTCACTTACAAGCGTGCTATAAATGCCGATACTACTCTTGAAAATAGGTCAGTTCACCTAGTATTAAGTGACGGCAAAGACTACGGAAGCTTGGGTGTTATAGAAACAGTGGTAAGCGAATTTCATGAATCTACAGGCTCCATAGCGTTCAGGGCTAAGTTCCCCAACCCCCACCAACTACTGAAGCACAACGCTACCGGAAAAGTGAAACTAACAACTAATGTGGCTGGCGCACTGCTGGTGCCACAAAAGGCTGTTTTCGAAATACAGGATAAAAACTATGTCTTTGTAGTGGGCAAAGATAACATCGTGAACATGCGACAATTCAAGCCCAGTGGCCGCACACATCAGTTCTATATAATAGAATCGGGGCTGGCAGAAGGTGACGTGATTGTGTATGAAGGTATACAGAACATGAAAAGTGGTACAAAAATCACTCCCAAAAACATATCTGCCGACAACAGAAAACAGCTAACCGCACTGTAAAAAAATGCGACTGTACTACCTGATGGTGTAGCTAATTATTCTGGCCACCATCGCATGATTATTATATACACTTAACAACAATCCCGATGTTCAATATATTTATCAAAAGGCCAGTGTTATCGCTGGTCATATCACTCATTATAGTGTTGCTGGGTTTGCTCTCACTCACCCGACTTCCGGTTACTCAGTTCCCAGATATCGTACCTCCTTGTGTCACAGTTACCGCTAACTACGTTGGAGCGAACGCAGAGGTATGTGCCAATGCAGTAGCTATTCCACTAGAAAAAGCTATAAATGGCGTACCTGGCATGACCTACATGTCTACCGTCACCAGCAACAATGGTACCACTATCATACAGGTAAACTTTAAAGTAGGCACAGACCCCGACGTGGCTGCTGTGAACGTACAAAACAGGATAACAACTATTCTAGATGAGTTGCCTGAAGAGGTAATAAAAGCCGGGGTGACCACGGAAAAAGAAGTGAACAGTATGCTCATGTATCTAAACATTGTCAGTTCAGATACCATGCTAGATGAAAAATTCATCTACAATTTTGCAGACATCAACATTCTAAAGGAGCTGAAACGTATATACGGCGTAGGGTTTGCCGATATTATGGGCGTTCAGGATTACTCGATGCGTGTGTGGTTGAAGCCCGACAGACTGCATGCATATAATGTATCTACAGAAGAAGTAATAGAAGCACTACGAAAACAAAATGTAGAAGCGGCCCCCGGAAAGACTGGCGAAAGCTCCGGCCGCAAACCACAGTCGCTGCAATATGTACTCAAGTACACCGGAAAATTTTCTATGGCCGAACAGTATGAAAACATTATAATAAGGGCCGATAAAAGCGGTTCTTTTCTTCGGCTGAAGGACTTGGCTGAAGTAGAATTCGGATCGGAAGACTACTCTATGACATCCAGAACAGATGGTAGACCATCTGCCTCGATTATGCTTAAACAGCGACCAGGCTCTAATGCTAGAGATGTCATTAATAACGTGAAAAAAAGAATGGAAGAACTGAAGCAAAGTTCTTTTCCAGATGGCATGACCTACAACATCAGTTATGATGTTTCCAGATTTCTCGATGCATCTATACACGAAGTACTCAGAACACTGGTCGAGGCTTTTCTACTGGTGTTTGTCATTGTATTCCTCTTCCTGCAAGACTGGCGATCTACTATTATACCTGCTCTGGCAGTGCCTGTAGCACTCATAGGCACTCTGTTTTTTATGCAGGTATTGGGTTTCTCCTTAAATCTACTGACGCTGTTTGCGCTTGTACTTTCAATAGGTATTGTGGTAGATGATGCGATAGTTGTGGTAGAAGCTGTACATGAAAAAATGACCCGACATCATATGTCGGCTTTCGACGCTACTATTCATTCCATGAAGGAGATAAGTGGTGCTATTATAGCTATTACTCTGGTTATGTCGGCGGTGTTCCTACCCGTCACTTTTATGGAGGGTCCTGTAGGAATATTTTATAAACAGTTTTCAATTACACTAGCGATAGCCATAGTTATATCTGGTATTAATGCCGTCACACTTACACCGGCATTGTGTGCCCTAATACTGAAACCCACCCATGGCACTGATGGTAACGGTCTTTTAGCAAGATTCTTTAGGAAATTTAACGCTGGCTATGACAAGATAACAGGTAAATACAAAAACCTGTTGGTGAAAATAGTAGGTCGCAGACTCGTTACAGTACTACTCCTTCTGGTATTTGTGGTTGCTACATTAGGCGTCAATAACCTACTCCCTACCGGCTTTATCCCTACAGAAGATCAGGGAATGATATATGCCAATGTTACTACCCCGGCAGGCGCTACGCTGGAAAGAACAGAAAAAATGCTAAGTGGGATACAGAAAATTGCAGCATCGATAGATGGTGTAGAGTCTGTTTCTACTCTTGCAGGCTACAGCTTGATGACAGAGGTAGCTGGTGCATCCTACGGTATGGCCATGATAAATCTGAAACCATGGGACAAACGTAAGCATGCCAATGAAATTATGGCAGAACTCAATGAAAAATCCAAAACGCTCACCGATGCCAGTATCCAATACTTTGCTCCGCCTACAGTTCCTGGTTTTGGTAATGCTAGCGGTTTTGAGCTAAGGCTGCTAAACAAAAACGGCGATGACGAAATTGCTAACACGGCAGAGGTTACCAATAAGTTCCTAGAAGAACTGAACAAAACCGATGGAATAGTGAATGCCGTTACTGGTTTCAACCCCTACTTCCCTCAGTACATGATTAGTATAGACCAAGAAATAGCGGCCAAGAAAGGTGTGAATATCAGCACTGCAATGACTACTCTGAAAACATTGTTAGGTAGTTATTATGCTACCAATTTTATCCGATTTGGGCAGATGTATAAAGTAATGCTACAAGCCTCACCTCAATACAGACGTAAGCCAGAAGATATACTGGACCTGTACGTAAAAAACAATGAAGGAGAAATGGTGCCTTATTCCTCATTTATCAAAATGGAACGGGTGTATGGCCCTGAGCAGCTGACCAGATACAACATGTATGTATCTGCTATGATAAATGGCGAAGCTGCAAGTGGCTATAGTAGCGGTGATATCATAAAGAAAATAGAGACCAAGGCAGCAAGTATGCTACCTAGAGGCTATGATATAGAGTGGTCTGGTATGACACGAGAGCAGGTAGCCGCAGGCAACCAGGTCGTTTTCATTTTTATTATCTGCTTACTGTTTGTGTATCTGCTTTTGTCGGCACAGTACGAAAGCTTTATACTTCCTTTGGCAGTTATTCTCTCGCTGCCTGCAGGCATATTTGGCACCTATTTTTTGTTGCTTGTCACCGGACTGGAAAATAATATTTATGCACAGGTAGCGCAGGTGATGCTCATTGGTCTACTAAGTAAGAACGCGATATTGATAGTAGAATATGCCGAGCTTTTGCGCACCAAGGGTCGAACTGTATTCGAGGCTGCTATTGAGAGCGCCATCCTCAGGCTAAGACCCATACTTATGACTTCGTTTGCTTTTTTGGCAGGGCTTATTCCACTCTGTATTGCCAGTGGTGCAGGCGCAGCCGGCAACAGATCTATAGGTACCGCTGCTGCGGGGGGTATGCTTACTGGCACTGTATTCGGCGTCATTATTATTCCAGGTCTGTATTTCATTTTTGCCTCAATCAATGAGAAAATTGGCAGTAAGAAAAAATCTCGCTCAGAAAACACTGTAACGGCTAACAATCAACATCATGCATAATAATATAAAAACGATAGTAACAGTTTGTGTGCCTTTACTGCTTATGTGGGCCGGTTGTAAAACCCCACAAAAGGTATTTACCAGTGCAGACAACAAACTACCAGATACTTATCAGGGCAGTACAGATACAACAGTACCTGTACTGCGCAAAGATTTTTTTAAAGACCCAAATCTTGCTACGCTCATAGACGAGGCCATGCGCAACAACTTTGATGTACTAATAGCACAGCAACGCATAGCAATGGCCAGCAGCAATGTGCTAATGAGCAGAAGCCCATTACTACCATCTGTGGGCATCAATACCTTTGGATCTAACATTAAATATGGTAGGTACACCATGGATGGTGCCGGCAACGCTACCACACCAGAGGTGCCAGGTCCGCTAGTGCCAAGCTACATGATAGGAGTAAGCAGCCAGTGGGAAGTAGACATATGGGGCAAACTTCGCAACAAGAAACGTGCTGCTCAGATGCGTTATTTTGCTACTGAAATGGGTAAAAATTTGGTGGTAACGTCTATGCTATCCGAAATCGCCTATAGGTATTATGAATTAGTATCGCTAGAGGATGAAATGAATATTATAGACAGAAACATCAAACTACAAGAAACCGCATTAGACATTATCAACATACAAAAAGAAGCAGGCAGAGCTACAGAGCTAGCTACCAAACAATTTGAGGCGCTGCTTACCAATACCAAAAGTTTAAAGTTTGAGGTAAAGCAACAAATGATTAAACTCGAAAATGAACTCAACTTTTTGGCTGGTAGATACCAATCACCTATCTCCAGAAGCAAATCAATTTTTAATGCGCCCTTACCCGTTGTTGTTAAAACAGGAATACCCACTGCGTTGCTGCAACAAAGACCCGACATCATGCAGGCAGAGCTAGAACTCAGCGCAACCAAAGCAGATATAGCCGCGGCAAGAGCGGCTTATCTGCCATCGTTCAGCATCACTGCTCATGCAGGGTTCAATACTTATCACCCAGAGCTGATGTTTGACCCAGTTTCTACTGCATTTGGTTTTATTGGTACACTCGCGGGACCATTGCTCAACAGACGGAACATAAATGCCAGTCATGCCCTAGCAATAGCGGAAAATAAGGCTGCCTATTATACCTACAGCAAAACCACAATGAACGCTATCTATGAGGTACAAACCACAATGAGTAGTATTGAAAATCTGGAAGCTAAATATGCCCTTAATGAGCAAGAAGCAAATGCACTGGAAGACGCTACTAAAATTGCAAATGATCTGTATTTGGCTGGTTATGCCAACTATTTGGAGGTAGTAACTGCTCAAGGCAATGCGATAGCGGCAGAACTGAAAGCCGTAAAAACCAAAAAAGAACTTCTACAGAGCACAGTTAACCTATACAGAGCACTGGGTGGCGGATGGAGATAATTTTCGTTCATAACAACAAACAAACCAAAAAAAACAGATAGTCATGCTGAATATTAATTTTTTGTGAACGTTATGTTATGTTGTTTAGTTGCCTATATTGTGCGAATTGGTGATGCTATTTTTACCGAATTAATACTTACCACTCAAGGTAATAGAGAAACATGCACAGACTAAATAAAACCACAATAGTAAGAGATATAAGTTGGCTAGCATTTAATGCCAGAGTGCTTCAGGAAGCCAACGACAAAAGCAATCACTTACACGATAGGCTGCGATTTCTTGGCATTTTCTCCAACAATCTAGATGAGTTTTTTAGGGTGAGGGTAGCCGCTCTCAACAAGATGCTGCTGCTAGGTAAAGAGGCTAAAATGCACCTAGAATCTAACCCTGATCGGATACTAAAGAAAATCCAACAAACGGTACTCACTCAACAGCAAGAGTTTGACAATACCTATGCAGACATCATCAGCAAATTGGAGCAGGAAAACATTTTTATAAAAAATGAAAAACAACTAACCAAAAAACAGAAAGATTATGTGACTCGCTACTTTGAGGAAAAAGTACGCACACAAATCATACCCCTAATGATAGAGACTATACCGCAAATGCCTCTGCTTCGCGATAAGTCAATCTATCTTGCTTGCCTACTCGGCAAGACACATGAGTCGATGGCTCAACGATATGCACTCATTGAAATCCCTACTAAGGTCTTACCAAGATTCGTAATTATACCATCCGAAAAAGAAGCTGTTGACATTATATTGCTCGAGGATATTATAAGATTCAATCTACCCATGCTTTTTGCTCCTTTTGGGTTCGATAGGTTCTTAGGATACATCATTAAAGTAACGCGAGATGCCGAACTGGAAACGGACAATGATGTAAATACTAATATAATAGCTGAGCTGGAAAAAGGACTGAAAAACAGAAAAAAAGGAAGAGCTACAAGATTTGTTTATGACAGGCAAATAGACCCCGTACTGCTCAATTATTTGGTGAAGCGATTGGGCCTTTCCAAAAAAGACAATCTAATACCTGGGGGAAGAATTCACAATTTTAAAGATTTTATAGATTTCCCTTCTTCTATTTTCAATAATCTGCGTGAAAGGCCTAAAGCTTTTGTTCACCCACTTTTGCAACAGCCGTGCAGAATAATGGAAATCATAGAGAAGCGTGATGTAATGCTGCATTTGCCCTACCACTCCTTCGACTCTGTGATAGACCTACTACGCGAGGCAGCAATAGATCCATTTGTACAAAGCATTAGAATTGCATTGTATAGGGTAGCCAAAAATTCTAAAATAGTAAATGCGCTTATCAATGCAGTAAGAAATGGCAAGGAGGTTACAGTTGTACTGGAGCTCAGAGCAAGGTTTGACGAGGAAGCCAATATGCGGTGGAAGTCGCAACTAGAAGAAGAAGGAGTAAAAGTAGTGCTGGGTATACCTAACATGAAGGTACATGCCAAAGTATGTGTGATAAAAAAGCGAGAATTTAACCGCACTCGCCAATATGGATTCGTAAGCACTGGCAACCTAAACGAAAACACCGCTACCTACTACGGAGACCACACATTACTCACTACAGATAGGGCTATAATAGCAGATATAAACAGAGTATTCGACTACATAGAAAACCCGATAAAAAAAGCAGCATCTATTAAGGCTTGCAAAATTCTTCCAGTTTCGCCCGTAACGATGAGAAAAGTAATGCTGGCAAACCTCGATAAACAAATAAGGCAAGCCAGAAAAAAACAACCTGCCAAAGCAATTATAAAACTGAATAGCCTAGTAGATCAGGTACTTATTGACAAACTCTATGCCGCAGCAAAAGCTGGGGTAGATATACAAATGGTCGTTAGAGGCATCTGCTGTGCACATACCGAACTTAAAGCTATAAAAGGCTCACTAAGAGCGATAAGTATTATAGACGACTATCTGGAGCATGCTAGGGTACTAATCTTTGGCGACGATAACGACCGTCAAGTTTACATATCTTCTGCCGATTGGATGATACGCAACCTTGACCATCGTGTGGAGGTAGCGTGCCCCATAAAAAATAAAGAAATACAACAAGAATTGACAGATATTTTGGCAATTCAGCTTGCAGAAAACGTGAAAGGACGTATCTTGGATAACGAACAGAGTAACCACTACGTGCCTAGGGAAAAAGACCAAATACCCGTACGCTCGCAAGAGGCTATTTATAATTACTTACGAAACAAAAAATATGAATAATGGTACTTGCGGCTATTGATATTGGTTCCAACGCCGCAAGACTGCTAATATGTGAGGCTTCGGTGTACAAAGATGGTACCGTCGACTATACAAAGCTTTGCTTGCTGCGCATTCCATTAAGGTTGGGTTTCGATGTTTTTGATAAAGGCTTTGTAAGCGACAAGAAAAAACAAAAGCTCATAGAAACACTGAAAGCATACAAACTGCTGATGAACATCTATGAAGTAGAAGACAGCAAAGCATTTGCTACCTCTGCCATGCGCGATGCCACTAATGGAAAAGAAATACTTACAGAAATACTATCCGAAACCGGACTGAAAGTTGATATCATCACAGGTCAGGAAGAAGCCAACATACTCTACGAAACACATGTAGCAGAAAAACTAAACGAAAATAAAGCCTACATGTACATAGACGTAGGTGGGGGTAGCACAGAAATATCACTGTTCTCCAACAACCGCACTATTTTCAAAGAATCCTTTAACATAGGTACCATCCGTATGCTTCACGGCAAAGTGACCGATGAGCAATGGGAACACATGAAATGGTACATCAAAACTCACACCCGTGCCTATCAGCCCAATATAGAAGCAATAGGAACAGGTGGCAACATCAACAAAATATTTTCCATTTCTAAACGCAAAGAAGGAAAACCGCTATCGCTACAGTTGCTGAAGGATTATCACAAAGAGCTCAGCAATACATCGCTTGACGAACGCAAACACCTCTACCAGTTTCGTGACGACCGGGCAGATGTAATAGTTCCCGCCATGCAGATATATACCTCAATTATGCGCTGGGCCGCCGCCGACGAAATATACGTACCTAAAATAGGCCTTGCAGATGGACTGATAAAAATGATGTATAACCAGAGTAAAGGGAAATAGTGGGTGGTATTTGTCAAATTTTTTTTGAATGTATCGTACCAGCTAGTGTAAGCAATTCTGTATTTTATTTAATAACACAATACTCTGACCAGTACATATAAGTCCGTATCAGTTACTTTCCAAAAAATCATCTACAGCATCCACCCACTCTTTTCCATACCGTAGCAGATAGTTTTCGTGACTAGCATTTTTGAAAAGTATCAATCTTTTTGAACCAGCAAGGTTTGCATAAATTTTGTCCGTTTCTGCTCTACTTACATTCACATCTTGTTCGCCATACATCAATAATACCTTGCAATGTACTTTTCGTGCATAATGGGTAGGGTTATGACTAAATGCCCAAAACCCATTTTGCACACCACCCCAAAACACTAACAATGATGCCATTGGAAAACAAGGCAAGTGCATAATTTTGAATCGTGCACACACAGTTTCATACATAGTTCCAAATGGGCATTCTATTACAATACCTTCGGGTGCTATTTTGTACACACTTATAGCCCTGAGTATTGCAGCAGCCCCCATCGATGTACCCATAAGGTATATTCTCTTTTCGCCTATTAATGTTAGGTATTCGTATATTTCTTTTACTTGCTCAGCTTCTTTATACCCTATCGTGGTTTGTATTCCTGCCGATTCCCCACTACCCATAAAGTCAACCAAAACTGCATTGTATCCCATTTTCAACAACTCATTAGCTTTGTCCAGCATTGTCGATTTGTCACCACTATAACCATGAAATAAGGCAATCGTTCCCTTTGCAGGCCCCACCAGTGTGTCAGCAGGGATATACCAACAGGCTGTTTTTATAGTACCGTTAAGAATAATGTTTTTGAAATATTGGGCTGGCTTGTTCTTATTCACAGGTCTTGGATTGTTTACACCTGTCAATGCTGCAGTCAATTTTTCGGCATAAGTTAATTTTTCGGGACTTTTAGTCTTGGTTGTGCCTTCTGAAAAATGAGTGAATTTATATGCATGAAAAAACGCCACAATATTCATAAAAATAAAGGCAACTATCAAAACTACAAGTCTACGCTTTTTGAAAACAGATAGAGGCATAAAGTACAAGTATGTATATATTATAAAGTGTAACTACCCGACCCCAACACCAACTAATAAATTACCACAATTCAAACGCAACAAAATATTTATTATTGCCATCAGTATGTTTATGCTATTAAGCGTCATTCATTATAAGCATGTGCAGCAATAGTTTTATCTTTTTTATAAAAGCCAGTATGTTTTTTAATGTATCGAATACTAACTAAAAGCAATTTATTTTTTCATTCCCCTAACCTTTTCTCCATTTTCTACGTCTTAGTATATGTCTGAGGTTAAAAGAATGATAAAGTCCGCATAAAAAAATTTGGTGGTATCGTTTATTTTAACTTTTTTGCACTCATAATTTAATCATAAAATCCACAAAGTATAGCATAGACTTCTACGTTTTTTACAATCCTTACTCCTGCGCAATGACTTATTTGCGCTACAAAAAACAAAGTAGAAGTTATGCAATTCATCAATCTCAGCGATGCAGAACTCGTTCTTGCTTATCAGCAAGGACACGAACAAGCCCTATCTGTACTTATCACCCGCCACAAAGACAAGGTGTATACTGCACTTTATATGCTGGTGAAAGACAAGTATCTGGCTGAAGATCTTTTTCAGGATACCTTCCTGAAAATCATAAAAACTATTAAAGAAGGAAAATACAGCGAGCAGGGAAAATTCCTGCCGTGGGCTATCCGCGTTGCCCGCAACCTCTGCATGGACTATTTCCGACGCACGCGACTACAGGTTACCATCACCCTACCCGACGGACAAGATATATCCTCGCTACTGGGCTGTAGCGATTGGGCCTCAGATGCTATAGAAAAACGTCAGGTACACGATACCGTTCGTAAACTGGTGGAAGACCTGCCCGAAGAGCAAAGAGAAGTTATCGTTTTGCGCATATATGCCGACCTGAGTTTCAAAGAAATATCAGATCTTACAGGCGTAAGTATCAACACCGCACTAGGCAGAATGAGGTATGCTTTAATCAATTTACGCAAATTAGTCGTTGATAAACAGTTGGTTTTGCGTTAATTTTTTTTGTTATTTTGCACAATGGCTGATTTACATCGTTTTTTCTACTCTGGCACTATGGCTGCAAAAAGCATAGTGACGCTGGAGCCTGATACTGCCAAACATATCTGGCAGGTGTTGCGTATGGATGAAGGGGATAAAATCCTGTTGACGGATGGCAAAGGTACTGTAGCCAATGGCGAAATACAGTATGTGGAGCGACATAAATGTAATGTGATGGTGCTGAACACAGCCTTTGAAGAGCGCAGCAACAAACAGCTTCATTTATGTGTAGGGTTCACCAAAAACAACTCTCGCAATGAGTGGTTGCTCGAAAAAGCTACCGAACTCGGTGTTGCTTCTATTACCCCCGTTGCCACAGAGCGTTTTCAAAGAATTCATATCAGACACGACCGTTGGGGCAAAATACTACAATCCACAATTTTACAATCTCAGCAAAGTTACCTTCCAGAGCTGCTGCCCATGATGTCGCTCAAAGAAATGATACAACACTATGCTACCACTTCACAAAAAATGATAGCCCACTGCATAGCTGATGAGCATAAACGCCCTCTTCATGAAATGTTAAAAACTAGTCAAGATGCAGTGGTACTCATCGGACCAGAAGGCGATTTTTCGCCCGAAGAGGTATCTTTGTGTGTTGCTAGTGGTTTTGCGCCTGTATCATTGGGCACTCAGCGCTTGCGCACCGAAACTGCTGCAATCACTGTAGCAGCCTACTTCAATCTGTTGTCCTAATGCACTGTATAAAACCCTTCATTACCTCTTTGTTGCTATTGGCTGCTTGCAGCAGCTACAGTCAGAGCATGAAACTTGGTCTGCTGGTTTATAACGGTGGTGGTGATTGGTATGCCAACCCCACAGCACTAAAAAACTTAGCCGCTTTTTGCAACGAACAGCTCCATACCAGTCTGGACCTCAAAGAAGCACAGGTAGATGCTAATAGTCCAGAACTGTTCAACTATCCTTTTATTCACGTCACTGGTCATGGTAGATGGGTAGTTAGCGATGGGGAGGCCAAAAACTTACGCACCTACCTCGAAGGGGGAGGCTTCTTGCACATAGACGACAATTATGGCCTTGATCCTTATGTTCGCCCTGTTCTTAAAAAAGTTTTTCCTGAGTTAGATCTTGTAGAGCTGCCATTTAATCATCCTGTTTACCATCAGCGATTCAATTTCACCAATGGTCTACCCAAGATACACGAGCACGACGAAAAGCCCCCCAAGGGCTATGGGCTCATTTACAAAGGTCGACTAGTATGTTTTTATAGCTTCAGCACAGACCTTGGCGATGGTTGGGAAGACTCCGACGTACACCACGACAAACCCGAAAAACGACAAGCAGCCCTGCAAATGGGTGCTAACTTGCTGCAATATGCATTTACCATAAATGGTGAGCAGAAGACACCCTAAATATTGAATTTTTTATTCTTTTTCATGTTGCTGACATACTTTATGTGTTTTGCTACAATATGATTATCAAACTACACATTCGGTATTATTGCTTCCTTGCTATTAATTCCCATCCTTGGCACTGCCATTAATGTGATGTAATATTTTAGGTTTTATTTTATCATCGTTCCTAAATACTATTTTTGCCCTATTCTACTACATTATACACAATGAGCTTAATAACCGAATTACAAGAAAGAAACCTGATACAAGACATAATGCCGGGTACAGAGGAGCTGCTGAACAAAGAAATGGTTTCGGCATACATAGGCTTCGACCCCACTGCAGATAGCCTGCATGTAGGTAATCTGCTACCCATCACTTTGCTCATGCGCCTGCAGCGTGCAGGCCACAAGCCCTATGCACTGGTAGGTGGTGCTACAGGTATGGTGGGCGACCCAAGTGGCAAATCGGCTGAGCGCAATCTGCTTGACCTCGATACTATTCAACAAAATTGTGAAGGTATCCGCCGCCAATTAGAACGTTTTCTCGATTTCAGTGCCGATTCGCCCAATAGCGCTGTCATGGTCAATAACCACGATTGGTTTAAAGATTTTTCTTTCCTTGGCTTTATTCGCGATGTAGGTAAGCACATTTCTGTCAACTACATGATGGCTAAAGACTCTGTCAAAAACCGCCTCGAAACCGGTATGTCCTTCACGGAGTTCACTTACCAGCTCATTCAAGGTTATGATTTTTACCATCTTTTCAGCAATCACAACGTGAAGCTACAAATGGGTGGTGCCGACCAGTGGGGTAATATTGTAACAGGTACAGAGCTTATTCGCCGCAAGGCTGGTGGCGAAGGGTTTGCTTTTACCTGCAAACTCATCACCAAAAGCGATGGCACCAAGTTTGGCAAGTCTGAAGGTGGCAACATCTGGCTCGATAGAGAGCGCACATCGCCCTATATGTTCTATCAGTTTTGGCTCAACCTGCCCGATGCTGATGCTGCTAAAATGGCATTGGTTTTCTCTTTCAAACCAGTAGGTGAGATCAATGCTCTGATAGCCGAGCATGAAACAGCGACTCACCTACGCAAGCTACAAAAAGCACTGGCAGAAGAACTGACTGTACTGGTACACAGCGAAGAAGACCTTGCTTTTGCGAAACAGGCATCTGACATACTCTTCTCACAAACATCTGTAGATGCCCTGCGTACGCTCAATGAGCAACAACTACTAGAGGTGATGGATGGTGTGAAACAAGTAAACGGCAACAAAGAATTGCTGGCTGAAGGACAGGACTTAGTATCCTTTCTGGCCGATACGGGTATCTTTGCATCGAAGGGCGAAGCTCGTAAAATGCTGCAAGGTGGTGGTATCAGCATCAATAAAGAAAAAGTAACAACCCCCGATTATAAACTCACAGAGGCTCAACTGCTGAATGGCAAGTATATGCTCATTCAGAAAGGCAAAAAGGATTATACCCTTGCTATCTTTAGTTAGGAAGTTTAATGGTTTTTTAAGCATACAATGTCTGCAACAATCACAACTGTTGCAGACATTTTTGTTTAGCCACCCTTTATAGCTACAAGGTAGTCTACTATCTTACTGCTAGTAGCACTATCTATGGGCGCACCATATTTTTCAGTCATTTTATGCACCTCGGCGGTCCATGTTGTTCGGTTAAAGTTGGGCTGTGTTACTATATATCTCAGCGAGTGGCAAATGGCGCAGTATGACACAAATTCTGCCTTGCCTTCATAGTCTGGAAATTTCATTTCCTCGGGCTGAATCACCATTTCCTGCACAGTGCCGCACTGTGAATAGGTATGCTGTGGCGCCAGATAAAACCGTGATATAGGCGGTTGCTCATAGCACGCTGTCATCGCCAGTACTATTATCAACATTGTTATAGCTGTTTTTCTATGCCTCATTGCACCAGTATGCTTATATGCTCCACAAATCCGCGCGCATAGCCGCTGCGGTTCCATTGTTTATCGGGTTGCGTGTTGCCCTTGCTGTCGGTAGCTCTAACACAAAGTTGGTGCTTTCCTTTGCGGGTTGGTGTCCAGTTGCACCGCCACCGCTGCCATGCATATTTACCTATGGGTGCATCCAGTGTTGCGGGTATCCATGTCTTGCCATCATCTGTCGATATTTCCACCTGCTTTATTCCAGAACCATCATTAAAAGCTAACCCCTGCATGGCACACACTTTACCTGCTACTACGGTATCAGTATGTTTGGGCACCACAAATATCGAGTGCAGATTGATGTTAGTTACAGGTTTTGTTTCCTTAGCAAGGCTGTCTGGTTTTTCTGTCAGTTGGTCGTTGTTAGCTATTCGGTATGCTTTGGTCATCCAGTAACCTTCATACTTATGGGTCAGCACATCGATATTGCCAAGTGCTCCTACCCAGTACGATGCATACCAGCCTGGTACCACCAGCTTCAGCGGGTAACCATTCAGCATAGGTATAGGTTCACCATTCATTTCGTACGCTATTAGTACTTCGTCGCTCAGCGCATGGGCCGCACTCAGCGACTTCACAAATGCAGGCACACTAGATAGCACAGGTTTGTCCATACCCGTAAATGTTATGTCTACCGCATTTTTTCTAATACCTGCCATCGCCAGTACATCGCGCAACTTCACCCCCTTCCACCACGCATTGCCCATGGCGCCGTTTTTCCATTGACTGCCAGGCACCTTTGGATTAAATGTGGAGCGCGAATTACCAGCACATATAGCCAGTGCCATCACACTATCAGGCGCAAACCTTGTACGCAGTTCCTGCATAGACAATGCCAGCGGAATGCTCACTGCGCCACCTATTCTCAGCCTGAAGGTGTCTATGTCTATTCGGCTAACCAGCTGCGGCATATGCCAGCGTACAAAAAAGTACTCATTAGGTGTAATGTCTTTTTTAAATATTTCCAGCGGTGTTTCCAGTTGTGGTGGCCTATCTGTTAGTAGGTGCATACTCCCCTTTTGCGGATACTGCACCATATCTGTAAGGGCAGTAGTATCGGTAGCGGCAGTAGTGGTCACAGGGTTATCTCCACACGACACCAACCCAAAGCACACCAACCCCAGCAAAAATGATATTGTAATTGTAGTATTTCGCAAACCCAAACTCAATAGTGACCATAAATCTAATATAAAAGTGGCAGTTGTCAATGACTATCCTCATAATAGAGTAAATACAAGTGTCGTTCGTTGCAGAGGAGTGTAGCACCTAACAGTTTCACTAACATTGTGGCGAAGGAACTAATACAACGACGAAGTATTATTTCTCGGATGATGCTAAAGTAAAAATTAGCCTAACTTTGTTAATTAAAATTCCTTCCTGATGAAACAGGTAACTTTGAGTATTCCGGACAAAAAATATCCCCTTTTTATGGAGCTCATTAACAGTCTTGAATATGTGAAAATGGTAGCACCTGAAGATGAGCCTACTAAGGAAGAAGTACTATCAGGCATAAAACAGGCATTTAATGAAGTAGCACAGATAAAAGCAGGTAAACTAAAAAGCAAGCCGATAAAAGACCTTCTGAATGAGCTTTAGTATACGTACTATCCCCCAATTTGATAAGGACGTCAAACGGCTTGCAAAAAAATACCCTTCTATTAAGAATGACCTAGCAGCCTTGGCACTTACTTTATCAGAAAACCCTTTCACTGGAAAGGAGGTCTTCAAAAATTGCTATAAAATAAGGATGGCAATTTCTTCTAAAGGCAAAGGGAAAAGCGGAGGAGCTAGAGTTATCACCTATGTATTAGTACAAGACAACACTTTGCTCCTTTTAACATTGTATGATAAATCGGATAAAGACAGTATCAGCGACAATGAGATAATATCATTAATCAACAGTGTAGGGTTGTAATAATAGCTGTTACAGTTTTTCACACCAGTAGGAATACAAAGTATCTACACAATAAGCGTTAACTACCACAATTCAATATCCAAATCTTCCGTATCAAAATCTATACTTTTCCCCTAATTTTACTGCTGTTTACTTACACATCATACCATGAAAAAAGCAGCTTTATTCTTGTTTATTGCCGTAGCCACTACTACCCTTTACTCCTGTGGCAATAGTGAGCCTAAAAATGAGGGTAACCCTTTTACAACTGAGGATGTAAAGGGAACAACAACAGCCGCAGCAGCAAATGGCGAAGCAATATACAAGCGGGTGTGTGCCTCTTGCCACATGGCAGGCGGAGATGGTATAGCCAATGTGTATCCGCCACTGGCAAAATCAGACTATCTGGCTAACAGAGAAAACACCATAAAACAAGTTATAAAAGGCAGCAGTGGCGAAATGGTGGTCAATGGCAAAACGTACAACAATGCCATGCCCCCACAACAGCTCAATGACGACGAAGTAGCCGCTGTACTCACCTATGTATATACCAGTATGGGCAATAGTGGCGCACCAGTTACAGCTGCCGAGGTAGCAGCAGTAAGGGCAAAAGGTTAATACTTCTGGCTAATTTGTTTTTCTAAAACACATTTAGTATTATTATACATATACCTGAGTAGACTATTGGGTAGATAACTAAAGCAGCATTAGTTATATTCCGCCCTCCCACAAAACTTTCACAAATAATTCTTACATATCCTCTCTGGTAATAAATGTAATTTTGCTGCATTATACATGAAAAAAATATCAAGACTACTAAAATACCTTGCTGAGTACAAGGGCAAAATAATACTCTATTTTGCTGCCAACCTTATGGGTATCCTGTTCGGGCTGCTTACTATCATTATGATAGGCCCTGTATTGCAGGTCCTGTTCGATGTTAGCAAAGGTGCTGTCAAGCCCACACCAGATATGGGCATTCAGCAACAGCTCACTGCTTACATCAATGGCATCATGCTGCAGCAGGATAAAATGACTGCTTTAGCCTATGTATGTATAGCATTGGTGGTATTCACCATTTTCAAAAACCTGTTTCTCTACATAGCCCTCTATATCCTCAATCCGCTGCGCAATGCTGTGCTGCGTCGCCTTCGCAACGACCTCTTTACCAAAACACTCTCCTTACCCATAGGTTTTTTTACGGAGGAGCGGAAGGGCGACCTCATATCTCGTATGACCAACGATATCAACGAGGTAGAGTTGTCTATAATGAGTGTGCTAGAAGTTTTCATTCGCGAACCTCTCTCTATCATCATCTACATTGGGGTGATGATTAGTATGAACTATCAGCTTACCCTCTTTCTTTTTTTGTTTTTGCCCGTTGCTGGCATTATCATTGGTCGTATTGGCAAGTCGCTCCGCAAATCCTCCAACACTGCACAGGAACAACTAGGCGCGATGATGGAGGTGATAGATGAGAGCCTCGTAGGTATGCGTGTGCTAAAGGCGTTTAATGCCGAAACGCACCAGAAGTTGCGCTTTATGAAGCTCAACAATATGTTGTTTCGTACCCGCAACTATATAGCTGCCCGCCGCGAACTAGCATCTCCCCTATCAGAAACCATGGGCATTATCGTAGCCAGTATAATACTTTGGTTTGGTGGCAGAATCGTGTTCTCCAATACTGGCTTTACTGGGCCCATGTTTATTACTTACATTGGTTTGTTCTGGATGGTCATCGCACCCTTCAAAAACCTCTCCTCTGCTTTTTCTAATGTGCAAAAAGGCACAGCCGCTCTCGACAGGATAGAGCAGCTACTGGCAGTAGAAAACGCCATTACAGACCTGCCCAATGCAGTATCCATCAAATCATTCAACGACAACATCACCCTCAAAAACGTGCAGTTTGCATACGGCGACAAGCAAATACTCAATGGCATAGACCTTACTATAAAAAAGGGCAAAACCATTGCGCTCGTGGGTGCCTCTGGTGCTGGTAAGTCTACCTTGGTCGACCTCATTCCCCGTTTTCATGATGTTACAGCCGGTGAAATACTCATAGATGGAGTTAACATAAAACACTGCAAAGTCGATGACCTACGCCGACTCATAGGCGTTGTGAGCCAAGACCCAATCTTGTTCAACGACACCCTTTACAACAACATCACCCTTGGTACTGGTGGTGCTACACAAGAGCGGGTAGAGGAAGCCGCCCGGATAGCACATGCCGACAACTTCATTCGTCAGAAAAGCGAAGGTTACGAAACCACCGCTGGTGACAGAGGTGCGCGCCTCAGCGGTGGCGAACGCCAAAGAATAACCATAGCTCGTGCCGTACTCAAAAACCCACCCATACTGATACTTGACGAAGCCACCTCATCGCTAGATACCGAAAGCGAACGTACCGTGCAGGACGCTATCAACAAACTGATGCAAAACAGAACTTGTGTGGTTATAGCACATCGCCTATCTACCGTGCAGCATGCCGATGAAATAATAGTAATGGAAAAAGGCAAGATTGCTGAGAGGGGCACGCACAACGAACTATTGGCGGCTGGCGGCATCTACCAGCGACTGGTAGCTATGCAACAAGTGCGCTGATATTAATCATCTGTCAGGCTTAGCTATAGCGTATCTTTATAGTTGCGCTACTTAATGTAGCGCACAGGCTTATGCAGCACGCAGCTTTTTGGCAGTTTTTGGCAGGGGTGGCTTTTTTCCTATTCGGCATGAGCCAACTCGAAACTGTGTTGAAAAACGCATCCGGCAGGTCGCTCAAGCTATTTCTCAAACGCAATACCGGCAATCTTTTCAAGTCAATTCTAGGTGGCGCTGCCGTTACTGCTTTGGTGCAGAGTAGTTCAGTGGTGGCGCTTATCATACTCGTATTTGTAGAGGCGGGTGTTATCACGTTTCGCAATGCGCTGGGGGTTATACTTGGCACTAATCTCGGCACCACCATCAGTAGCTGGCTCGTAGCCACGGTAGGCTTCAAGGTAGAGGTGCTCGATTATACATTCCCAGTCATTGCCATCACTGGCATAGGTATGTTTTTCTTTGCTAGCCGCAAGAATATCTACAATCTCTTTGCTGTCTTTTTTGCCCTCGGCATGCTCTTTATGGGCATCAGTTACATGAAGGAGTCTGCCATGGAGCTCGTCAAGCTGGTAGACCCAGCCGCTTATGCTGGTTACAGCACCATAGTGTTTGTGTTGTTTGGTTTTGTGCTTACTACCATCATACAGTCTAGCTCGGCCACAGTGGCTATTACGCTCACCGCGTTGTATGCTGGTGCGCTCCGGTTCGATGCTGCTGCGGCAGTAGTCATCGGCTCTGAAATAGGCACTACCATCAAGATATTGCTATGGGGTGTCACCGGCAGTGCCGATAAAAAAAGAGTGGCGTACGGCAATTTCTTCTACAATATTTTCACCTCCGTCTTGGCATTCATTAGTCTGCGGTGGTTACTCTACTTCATCACATCAGTGGTAGGCATCAAAGACCCGCTTATAGGGCTGGTCTTCTTCCAAACCACCATCAATACCCTGTCCATCATTATTTTCGTGCCTTTTCTCAACATCTTCACTGGCTGGCTCGAACGTCGTTTTACTGCTAATGAATCTGACGACAATTCTTACATCAGTCACAATTTACCGATATTGCCAGTATTGGCACCAGATGCCCTTCGACACGAAGTAGTCACACTTATCAGCAAAGCGCTCAATTACTGCACAGGCATACTCAACACCCACACCCTACATGCTACTGGCTTGCTGCAGAACATTAAGTCTTTTGCCCACACCACCCAAAACATAGAAGTAGAATACCACAAACTCAAACAAACAGAAGGCGATATACTTGCTTACTTTTCATCGCTGCAAAACAACCAAACCCTCACTACCGACACAGAGCACATGCTACGCTACCTACATGCTGCTAGGCAAGCTATATATGCCGCCAAGGCTGTAAAAGACATCGCCCACAACTTGGCAGAGTTTGATGCCAGTGCCAACGATGTTTTGCACCATCAGGTAAATGTCTTGGCTGCCGACTGGAACGCCTTTGTACTGGTCATTACCCCCTACTTCACCAACACTGAACTACTCCTCCTGCCCGACGATCACGACACTGCGATGATAGCTGCACACGAACAAGAAGGAAAGTTTAAAATTCAGGCGATGTTATACCTGAAAGAAACCCAACTGAATGAAATAGAAGTATCTACCCTAATGAATGTATACCGAGAAATATACGCTAGCAAAAAATCGCTACTTGCCGCTACCACCAACCTTTCTTGATCCACCGTCAATGGGTCGCTTACTGTTCGTGTACATCATAGTACCTCGCCCAGTCATTATCTTCTATCGAGTATACCTCTGTTGCATTTTTGTCCATAAATAGTTTGTAGTCAAACTTCGGATAGCCCGGTATCACATACCCAGGATAAAACCACCTGATTCCCTTCTTCAGGCAATACAGATACGTCAGCAACATCAGAAATTTTCCGGGGCTATATTTCTTGTATTCAGGGTCGTAGAAGTTTTTTATTGCTGCTACACTATCTTTACCCTTGTCTATCTGCCCAGCAGCTATGAGTTTATCACCGTCATATATCTGTATCACATACGACTCAAAAATCCGACTCCCTTTTTCATTCACTGCGTCGTCAAGAAAAGGAAATATCTCAAAAGGTATGCTCACATAATACTTGAAGTAGAGCTCCAGCAGCGGCTTAGTCACTCTGTATGGTCCTATAGTTATCGAAAACCCACTATTCTTTTTGATCAGTTTTCTATTACTCCTGCTCAGCACCACCTTGGGTACATCATACCTCATCCATTCTACTGGCAGTACCGTTTCACCTGTCTGCACAGACCGTGTTATGTGCATCACAGAGCCCATCCTGAACCATCCATTGGCCAGATACATATCCAGCACCTCGCCCCTTACCTCCTCACATGATTCGGTTTCGTAGTCTAGTAATTCCAGTCGCTGATTGGGCATATTTTGTTATTCCTCTGTTCCTCTTTCAAATGTAGCAATTCAGCCCCACATCACTTTACATCATGCATCAGCTTGCGCACCAGTGGCGATATCACTATCAGCAGCACACCAGCTATCAGTGCATATATGGCCAGTTGTTTGTAGCCCTCCGTATACGATAGCAGTTTTTCAGTCAGCGATGCTTTTTCATTTACCGTAGTCATTCCTGCACCCAGTATACCTGCCGCATATTGCCCATAAGCACTTGCCAAAAACCACATACCCATCATCATACCATGCAGCGGCTTAGGTGCCAGAGTGGTCATCAGCGACAGCCCTATTGGCGACAGACATAGCTCTCCTATGGTTATGATCAGGTATGCCAGCGTAAAGACATCCAGCGATGTTTTGCCGCTAACATCAGCAAAGAAACGGGTGTAGTAAAACACATAAAACGCTACTGCCACAAACAGAAAGCCCAACCCAAACTTGATAAGCGTATTAGGCTCTATTTTGCGCTTGCCCATCCACATCCACAGCAGTCCTGCCAGTGGGCTAAAAAGTATTACAAACACTGAGTTCGATGAATTATTCACCTCATTCGGGTCTACATGCATCCCTAGTACAGTATCGTGCAGATTATATCGTGCAAACAAGCTCAGAGAACCACCAGCTTGCTCAAAAAACGCCCAGAAAAATATACTGAATACGATGAACACCAGCGCTGCCAACAGTTTCTGCCGCTCCACCTTGTTATACTTCATCATTTCATACAGTATATACAGTAGTGCTAGCGGCCCCACAGTGTACATAAAGTAGTCTGTGTATTCAGTATTAGACACCAGCAGATATATAAACGGCATCACCAGCACCGACCCTCCATACACCATTAAATCATACAGCTTTATTTTAGAAGCAGGCTGCTTCCCTTCCAGTGGCGAAAACCCTATTGGCCCCAGCGACTTGCGTGTGAATATAAACGTCACCAACCCTATCACCATGCCTATACCCGCCAGCGAAAACGCCGCATTCCACGATACATTATTGGCTACTCTTATACACAGCAGTCCACCCAAAAACGCACCTATATTGATACCCGAATAAAACAACCCAAAACCCGCATCTCGCCTAGGGTCACCATCCTTATACAGGTTACCCACCATCGTCGATATATTGGGCTTAAAGAAGCCCGTACCCACTATCGTAAAACTGATACCTATGTAGTACAGATCTACCGGCGAAAACGCAAGCGTAAAACTACCTATGATCATCATCAGCCCACCCCAGAATATCGACTTCCTGAAGCCCAGTATCTTATCGGCAAACAGCCCGCCTATAAACGTCATGGTGTATATAAATGCCTGTATACCACCATACTTCAGATTAGCATCTCGCTCGCTTAGCAGCATCTTTTCCACCATAAATATGGTCAGCATGCCACGCATACCATAAAACGCAAAACGCTCCCACATCTCTGAGAAAAACAAATACCACAGTTGCTTAGGATACTTACCTTCAAAGTTCTGTATCTGCTCCAGGGTCAGCGCACCCGTTTCCTGTTTGTTTTCCATTCCTGTGTTTGTTTTGTGGTTATCGTTTGTATGCAAGATAGTTATTAAACCCATATACCACTAGCCTCGTCGCCGCCATTACCCCCACATTTCACCCCTTCATGTGCCCATCTTCCAGCTACATAACCGATATTCGTACCACAATTAAAACCAAGCATTATCATGAGCGACTTTTGGAACCAGCGATTCTCAGCACCAGAATATATCTACGGCACTCAGCCCAACGATTTTTTTAAAAAGTGTATCGATACACTCACCCCAGGCACCATCCTCGTACCGGGTGCTGGCGAAGGTCGCGATGCCGTCTATGCCGCCACCCTCGGTTGGCAGGTACACGCGTTCGATAGCAGCAAAGCAGGAAGAGAAAAAGCCCTGCAACTTGCAGCCGCTCACAATGTCACTATCCAGTACGACCTTACCGATGTACGCGATTTCATAGCTGCGCCACATAGTTTCGATGCCATCGGCATTACCTATTTTCATCTACCCACAGAATTGCGTTGGCCATTTCATTACCAGCTTGGCCATATACTACGCCCAGGAGGCACTTTGTTTATGGAGATGTTCACTCCCACTCAGTTACAGCATGCCTCTGGTGGTCCCAAAGATCCAGACCTGCTCTATACCTCAGCCCTACTCGCTGCCGACTTTAAGTCAATGAACATACTTCTTAACGAAGAGCAAGAAGTCACCCTTTCCGAAGGCACATATCATCAGGGCATTGCCCATGTAGTGCGCTTCAGGGCTCAGTTATAACCATCACTTCCGTAGCCACACAGACTTATGAGCGATACCATCAGCAGACTCCAACGCATCAGTGCCGCTGCCGGCATCGACCCCTTTATTGCGGGCATTCTGCTCATGGTGCTGCTAGCTTACTTTTTCCCACAGCCTGGCCTTATTACCCAGCCTATATCACTAGCCGATCTCGCCAATTATGGCGTAGCGGGCATCTTCTTTTTCTATGGTCTCAAGCTCAACATCCACCAACTCAAGGCTGGCCTTGCCAACTGGAAGTTGCACTTCTTGGTCCAAACCACCACCTTTATTTTATTTCCCCTCATAGCTATAGCCATCAAGCCCTTCTTCGTTTCCAACACAGATATAGCCCTCTGGACGGGCATCTTTTACCTCTGTGCCTTGCCTTCTACGGTGTCTTCATCTGTCGTCATGGTATCCATAGCTGGGGGCAATATGCCCGCCGCCATTTTCAATGCCAGCATCTCCAGCCTCATAGGTATTTTTATGACCCCATTCTGGATCAAGCTGTTCATATCTTCAGGCGCAGCCCAGCTCCACACCACCACCATTGTAGGCAAGCTGTTCATACAGGTGCTTATCCCTGTTTTGTTAGGTATGGCGCTCAATGGCAAGTGGGGCGCATTTGCCCATCGCAACAAAAAGAAACTCAAAAACTTCGATCAGGCCATCATTCTCATCATCATTTACACCTCTTTTTGTCACTCATTTTCGCTCGGCATCTTCAACGATATCTCCTGGCTGGCGCTTTCCCTACTCACCCTCTATATGCTGGTATTGTTTGTAGTAGTTATCAGCCTCATCAGGCTCATAGCCCGATTGTTGCGGTTCTCTGTGCCCGATGCTATCACCGCCATGTTTTGCGGCTCCAAAAAATCACTTGTACATGGCACAGTTATGAGCCGCATATTATTTGCCGGCTCAGCATCTACAGGCATCATTCTACTGCCGCTGATGCTCTACCATGCATTGCAGCTCATCATTGCTAGCATCATGGCTCGCCGCATGGCAGCCTCCCACGTTAACCCAGAATAAGCCGCTATTACTAATTCAGGCACACCACGCCCCTTACTGCACTATCAGTTTGTGCACAGCATAGCCAGTTTCATTGGCTATCCTCACCATATACAAGCCCACAGGCTGCTCCCGTAGGTCCACAGTCAGCCGTCCTGTTGCTGTTGTTTCATACACTGTTTTGCCTGCCATATTGGTTATGGTCACAGTAGTAGCCACTTGGGGCAGTGTCACCGTTGCCACACCCCTACATGGGTTAGGGCTCACCTTTGTTTGCAAGGCACTACCCACATTACCCACCATATTCGAGTACAGATTCGTTATCCTTATGCTATCTATCACCACATCAGTCACAGGTTTATCTCCTACTCCTGTAGGCACCAGCCCTATTGTCTGTACCACACTAAAGTTCAACGTCACCATCCCAAACACCGTATGTTTATTGTTCAGGTGCGAGTTCGTCACCAGATTTATAAAAAACTGCGACCCATTCGTATTCGGCATCGAAGTATTTGCCATTGCCAATGCCTTCGGCACGTTCTTCAGTGTAGGATGAAACTCATCGACAAACGTATATCCCGGCCCACCAAAACCCGTACCCAGCGGGTCGCCACCCTGTATCATAAAGTTGTTGATAACCCGGTGAAAGATCAGCCCATCATAAAATTTTTCCGACACTCTCGCTATAAAGCTATCCACCGTTATTGGTGTCAGCGTATCTGTCAGCACAGTTTTAAACATCCCCTTGCTTGTGTACCATGTAGCCTCAGTTTGTCCCTTAGCCGCACCAACCCCCATACAGCACACCCCCATCAGTAGTATATTCCTCAATAGTTTCATATAGTTCGTTTTTTTCAGAATCTACAATATACCACTATTACACATACTTGCATCCACCACTCACCGTATTACAAACCATTTATTTTTGGCTACCAGCTTTCGCACCCTCATCAGCGGGCGTTGCGTCGCATCACTTGTACGGGCGGGGCTGTGAGGAGCTTTGCTTACAAAGCGTATCACACACTACGAAAGCACCAAAAAAAACGTCATTTAGATTTGTCATTTTTATCCTATATTGCTAGTAAATAAAAACCAACGAAAGTTGAAAATGTTATTATGACAAAAAACCATAAAATAACATTTGCATTCATTGCTATATTTTGTTCGATTGGCGTATATATTACAATCCGATATAGTTCAAGAGTGAACAAAATCGCTAAAAACCCCGGTATAAGTACTGCACAGATTTCTGAATTGAGGGATTCGAGAGGCAAGTATCAAAAAGTTACAGTTTGTTACAAGTATCAAATAGATGGTATTGTATATCAAAACGAAGACATGTACATTGAGATGAAAAACGGAAGACAAGCAGCGTTTGTTGGGCGAATATTCCCGGTAGTCTATGCACGTAATAACTATAGTAATAGTAAAATTTTAATAACTAGGAATGATTTTAGTTTTTTTAAGCTTAGTTTTCCGGACAGTTTAGAGTGGGTTAAAGAGCATTTTAAAGACTAATAAATTTTCTGCCGTTGTTGGTCTTTTTTTTCTGACCGACAGCGGCGCATAGGATAGATAAATATCACGAAAGTATTCCTATACGTGGTTCCAAGTTTTGTCTATTCGGGGCTCCCCAATAACACTGGCTAATCCGCTTATTGTTTATTTGCTTTGCTATCAAGGACAAGTGGGTTGACAATTTTTTACAACTAACTAAAAAACAAAATTGATATGGAAGATAAAATACCCAACATAAGCAACGCCGACATTAAGCGAATTATAGAACGAGACTTTCGTAAAGATACCGATATAGCAAATATACTAAATAGATATGCGTCGGAAACTGAAAAGGGTAGAAATAGAGTATATGCGGCCATTTTGAAAATATCTGACGGTAGTGTTGAAAAGGTAGAGAAGAATGTAGAAGTTGCGATAATAGACTATCGCGATGTGCTTTCTTGGGCTGAATATCCAAATTATTTTAAATTCGTACGCGAAGACATTTCGTACAAACAAAATTTCGAAATTCCTTTTGAAAAAAATAAGCAACTAAGTGATGATGACTGGCAACAGTACAACGAATGGTTAAACAAACCCTCTTCGCATCTGTAACTCCTCCTCCAACTCCCCACTTCCCAAAATTATTTTAACTTTATGTTTCTTAATGATAATGAACAGATTAACAATGGGCTATTCTTACATAAAAATCAAGTGCTGGGTTGCAGTATTTTTTATGAGTGTCATCGGCACTCAGTCTGTCAGTGCACAGATACCCAATCCCTTCGATCTTCCCGCCAGTATACCTACTCCTTCATGGGTTAGGCTCACCAACTGGGGCAAACCCAATGTCTATACCATCGACTCTCTGATAGAGGTATACAAGGCTACCGAGAAAAAAGAAAACACCTCAACAGGCACTCCCGACAACGACTTCCACGAAGACCCCTACCTCAATGCATACATCCGCTGGCGAAACCAGATGGCACCCTTCATCCAGAATGATGGCACCATACTATACGACCAAGACTATGCGCGTCGTCAGCTCCTACAGTCTATCGAAAACCAAAAAGCCAACACAGCACCGGAAAACACAGCCGCCAAAACTACTGCTCCAGCCAACTGGACAATTGTAGGCCCTACACAAACCTACAAGGTAGGCACCGGCGAACTCAGAAATTATCAGGCAAACATTTATTGCATAGCCATAGCCCCCTCCAATCCCAATGTGCTCTACGCTGCCAGCGAGCCAGGCACCTTTTTCCGCTCTTCCGATAAAGGACTGAATTGGGTTTCCATCAGCGAGTCGCTCACTACCTGTGGCAACAAGTCCATAGCCGTCGACCCCTGGAACGAAAACATTGTTTACACCTACGATGGCTCTGCCAATTCATTACTCAAAACCACCACTGGTGGCGTCACTTGGTCAGTGCTCACCTCTTACACAGGTGGCGGCGGCAATGCTATTGTCATCAACCGCTTCACAGGTCGCATCATCATTGCTGGTAACACCTCCATCTACTACAGCGACAATGGCGGCACCACCTGGACCATGTCCACCGGCAGCACCCTTACCAGTACTCATTACGACCTCGCACTCAATCCCGCTAGCCCCGATACTGTCTATGCAGTAGGTGCCAATACCGGCAATGTTTTGGTCTTACTCAGGTCTACCAATGGTGGCACCAGCTTCACAGATATTACAGGCACTATGGCCGCTACCAACACTGCTGGTGCTCGTCTCTCTGTCACACCCGCTAATGCTAGTTATGTCTACTGTATCAATATCGGCTCCACTGCATCTCCTCGCCTCATCAAGTCTGTCAACTCTGGCAACTCTTGGGCGGTTACCGTTACCTCTACAGCCACTGGTCTTACAGGCACTTCAGCCACTACAGGTTTGGGCATGTCCAACGGTCAAGGGTTTTACGACCTCAGCATTGTAGCCTCCCCTACCAATGCCAATCACGTTATTGTAGGCACTACCACTACTTACAAGTCTACCGATGGTGGCGTCAACTTCTCTCCGCTTGGTGGCTACCACGGCCCATTTGGGCTTCATCCCGACTTGCAGCATGCTGTAGCGTTGGGTGGCGACACCTACATAGCTACAGATGGTGGCGTCAATTACTCTACCGACTTCTACACCAACACCGCCAACTGGTCTGTGCGCAACAATGGCATTCGCAGCTCCGACTTCTGGGGCTTCGGTCAGGGCTGGGACGAAGACATTGTGGTAGGGGGCAGATACCACAATGGCAACACCGCTATCTACGATGTGTATGGTGGTGGCAAGTCGCTATCGCTGGGTGGCGGCGAAGATGCCACTGGCCACGTATATCACGGCTATTCGCGCACCATGGGCTTCAGAGACATTGGCAACCTCATCATCCCTTCTCTGCTTGCTGGCACAGTGCAATACTCAGCACCCAATGTGCCTAACTCTGTGTGGCCACAAGACGATTATTACGGTCAGTTTTCCAGCAAGCTCATGTCCGATCCTCGCTACTCCAATGTCTTCTTCCTCGGTAAGGATAGCATCCTCTGGAAGTCTGCCAACCGTGGTTTCTCTTACACTGCCCTCCACAACTTTGGCAACAACAACAAGGTTTGGCGGTTCGATATCGCTCGCAGCAATCCCTCCATTATTTATCTCTGCGCCACCAATGGTTTCTACAAAACCACCGATGCTGGTGTTACATGGTCTACGATCACGCTACCCGCAGCATGGCAATACTACAATACCGATGTAGCGGTCAACCCGCTCAACCATAACGAGGTGTACCTCTGTATGGCCAATGGTGGGGCTGCCAACAAAGTCTTCAAGTCGCTCAACGGTGGCGCCACTTGGGCCAACATCACAGGCAGTGTGCTTTCTGGCAAAAAAGTAGCCTTTCTCCAGTTTCACGGTGGCACCACAGGTGGCGTCTATGCCATCACCAACAGTCGCCCCTCCAAAGTCTACTACCGCGATAGCACCATGTCCGACTGGGTCAACTTCAGCAGCGGTCTGCCAGAGGGGCTCCAAGCTCGCGTAGGTGCGCTCCTCTTTTACCGCGATAGCAAGTTGCGCCTCGCCGGCAATTGCAGCATTTGGGAAACACCCCTTTATGCCACTGCCGCTCCCGTAGCCCAGCCCATGTCCGACAGGCAATACGTAGGTTGCGCCCGCGACACCGTCAATTTTTTCGATTATTCAATGTACAATCATGCTGGTGCCACTCGCACTTGGTCATTCCCCGGTGCCACATGGGTCAGCAGTACCTCAGCCTTGCGCCCACAGGTCGTTTATCCTGGTCCTGGTGCCTATAGCGTATCGCTTACCATCACAGATGCAGCCTCGCTTTCACACACCCGCACCATCGATAGCATGGTTATCGTGGCCGACGATCATTGCAGCCCCGACACCGTGGCCGGTACCTGCCTGCAGCTCAATGGCACCTCCCAAACCGTTAACCTCGGCACTGCCAATATCAACAGCAATACCTTTTCCATCTCCTGCTGGATACAACCCGCTGGCAAGCAGAGCAGCTTCTCACAAATCATAGGCCACGCCGCCTATCCGGGTTCAGACGGTTACGGCTTTGGTTTGGGCTTCAAGTTCAATGGCTACACACCTAATCTTATTTTGTGCTACACAGATAGTATAGTCAACTATTCTGGCACCAGCACACTCGTCTGCGACAGCACTCGGTGGAACTATGTAGTCCTCACCTACAGCCCTTCTGGCGTAGTACTATACCTCAATGGCATTGCCGATACCGTCAACAATGGCCCTATGCCCATCATAGACCTTTCCCAAACACCCTTCCTCCACAATTTCGATGTGCACAATGGTCAGGGCTCTAAGTTCAAAGGCAAAATAGAAGAAGTCAAGTTTTACAACTACACCCTCAGCCAGACTGAGGTCCGCGAAAAAATGCACCTCATCTCCGACCCCTTCACAGAGCCGGGGCTTATCAAGTATTTCCAGTACAATCAGTACGACGCAACCAGCGGCAGCCTCTACGATGTGCGCAGCAACTTCAACTCTTTTGTTCCAGGCGCCAACATTGTTACCTCTACCGCACCCGTCAGCACAGGTCGGGTCTTCCGCAATCCTGCTGTTACCACTGGTGGGCTCAATAGTTTTCCCGCAGCCGGTGTCAACCTCCATTTGCCCACTACCGGCACCTACCCCAATGGCGAAGTCGTAGCCTTTCACCTCATCAGCAATCCCGATACCAAACCCGACTTCCGCCCCACCGTACCCGGCTATTTTATCATCAACAATTACGGCAGCAACGCCACCTTTACCCAGCCCGATAGTGTTACCTTCAGTCAGCTCAATGTCGGCTACTCTGGCTACAATGCAGGCGATTTCAGACTCTTCAAAAGAGCCACTGGTGACTTTGGCAATACCTGGAGTGCCGAGCTCGATAGTGCAGCCACTTTCCAGTATGCCCTATCTGGCAGCACCCTCACGTACACCGCCAATGGTTACGATACCGTTTTCAATAGCCAGTACCTGCTCGTCAACAACGACACTACCAACTACACCACCACCACACCAGTACGCACCGGCACCTATTGCTCCATTTCAGACCTCTACCCCAATCCCACCAGAGAGTGGACCAAAGTCAACATCACCGTACCAGATGGCATCACCCCCAAGGTCACCTGTGCCATCACCGATACCAAAGGCACGCAAGTGGTCCGCTTCACACAGCCACTCAGCGCCGGCACCAATACTATTATGATTCACCTGCCACCACTCGCCGCAGGCACCTACATAGTCAGCATCAGCCTGCCCGGCCAGCACACCACTGTCCGCAAGTTGCTCATTCACTAAGCACATAGTACACATCACTCCATGCCCCACACAGCCCATTGGCAGTTGTGGGGCATTATTTTTTAGGGGGTCACTAGCTTTTGCATTACTAGCAGCGGGCGTTGCGTCGCATCTCTTGTACTGTCGGGGCAGTGAGGAGCTTGCACATATTTCTTTCATTTTCTACCAGTATCTTCGGCATTATTTCCCTTTCATTTTCGGTGCTTCAGTAGTCATTTCGTATCTTGTACCAGCACTTGCCTTTTTATGATCCATCAGCCCGACTGTGACCATATCTCCGATACCCAGCTTGTAGCACTTTTAGCTACAGACACCACCTACCTTAGGTGTGTCAGCGCCCGCACCCGCCAATACTGTTTGCGGTTTATGCAGCGCATCTTTGCAGATACCGACACAAATCTGCTCAACGATGTCTATCACGATGCACTCATAGTCCTTTACGAAAAAGCCAAAGCAGGCAACTTCACCCTCACATCTTCCTTACAAACCTACCTCAACTCAGTGTGCCGAAACCAACTGCTTCACACACTCAAACATAACGCCAGAGTACAAGAGTTCCCCACCACCCTGCAAGACCTCGAAGGCGAGTACGACACCACTATTCACGACTCGCTACACACCCCTCATCAGGGCATCAACAACGATCGGGTACAGGCAATTGTAAAAAGTTTGGAATTAATGAAGGGCAAAGGCGACTGTCACGAACTACTATTACTCGTCCATTACCACAACAAATCTATGAAGGACGTAGCCGCTCACTTTGGCTACAAAAACGAACAAATAGCCAGAAACAAAAACTACCTCTGCCGAGAGCAACTAAAATCATTAGTATTCAGAACCATGAAGCAACTAAAACCATGAACCACGAAGAAGCAATATTGCAGGAGTTAATGGGCACAGCACTTGCCCCACTAGCAGCGCAGTCACCGCTGCTTGCCTCCCATATTGCGCATAGCCCACACTTCTGGTCTAGTTTCAGCCATGCACTCCTTCTGTCACCAGAGCACCTTATCCAGTTGCTCACAGATTACCATGTGCCAGACCCTGCACAGTATTGGGCGCTTTGGGCAGCCCCTCGGGCTCAGTACCTCAGTTGGCTAGCACTCAGCCATGTGTCAGGCACCACCACACCCACTGCCGCCAAGCTTCTAGCTAATCTGCATCCAGAATTTGCAGACGAGGTTAGCTTCCTCACACACATGAATACCGCTATTCTTCTTGCAGGGCGTGCAGCGCTCAAGCAAGATTTGTTACAGGCAGCCCAAGAGGCACCCATCAGCAGTACCGACATTGCCGAAGCATACCACACGCTTCAGCAAACCGAAGAACGAAACAACCTTCGCCACCAACTACAGCAGTGGCAGCTACAAGACACCGCCACCGCGCCACCACCCAGCAAAGTGCGCCGCACCATACCACTATTGTTTTTCAGGTTTGCCGCCGCCGCCGCAGTGGTTACCGTCGTTACCACAGTGGTGGTCATTATCCGCCACAGACCGCACACCCAAACCCTACCTGCTATTCAATACCACATACCAGTCATCACAGACACCACCATTCCTGCCCCTTCCCCAGCAGCTCCCAGCCAGCAGGCAGCACCAGTGCACACTCCACAGCCCGCTACTGTTACCACCGCCACACCCACCACTCGCCTGCCTCGCATAGAGCTCAGAGGCACAGTTGTCGATGTCCTCACCAATATGCCTATCACAGACGTAGCCGTTACCCTCACAGACGAAAATGGCCAAACGCAGACCTTCCAGTCCACCGATGGCACATTCACGTTCATCTTGCCACTACACCACAACTTTGTTGTTACAGGCCTCAAAGACAACTACCGCTCTGCACGCCTCACCCTATCCACCATCGATGTCCAAGACACCGACCCCGACGACATCATCCCCGTCACACTCCGCCTCACCAAAGCCCCCTGACGCACCCACTTCCACCAATAAACAAAGAGGCCAAGACCCCTCGGTCTCAGCCCCTTTATATTATCACAACACCCTCACATATTTCTACCCTATTGGTTCCACATATCATGCTCTTTGTCAAAAATCATGGTAGCAGCACGTTTACCCTCATGTAGCGCCTCGCTCGCCGTCAGTCCGGCACCCATATAGCTTTCACCATAGCCCCCAGCTACACCACCCACACCATTGCTCACCTTGGTTATCCTTCCCTCCCATCTCCTACTCTCCCAATACTCTACCCATGTATCACGCTGCACATCATTGTTAGGGTTCACAGCATCATATCCAGCCAGCACCTCACGTATATGCGGGTAGTACACCCAAAACATAGCCTGCGATCCCCTATACATATTATCATCGCCATACACATCCCTCACCGGTGCTATACCCACTATCCGCACCACCATACTACCCGTGTTCCTGTCTATCATCCAGTCCTCTATTACCCTATATTTTGTCACCGTACTAGGGTTAAAGTCCTTATAGTACACCTTCATCACCTCCGAGTCATTTGTCGGGTCTATAAAGTACATAGTATCAGGCTTACCCTTTATCTGTGCATCCAGCTCTTCCCCCGTATACACCGTCGTGAATCTATCATCCGTATTCGCATAGGCAGTTATCCTACCCCTTTTCACGGCATCTACCAGTATCTCTATAAACATCCCACCACCAGTGTGTTCATCTCCAGCATACGCCAACGCCATATTTTGTTTCTCCAGTATGCTTATTTCCCGCCATACCCTTTTTTTCCACATCAGGTCATTTTCCCTCGTTTTCTGCCAGGGCATAGGCATCGTGCGTCGTTCCTCCTTGCTATACTGCCCATAAGTGCCATCCGCCGTTTTCGACCATTGCCAGTCAGCATTTACACCCTGTGTTTCCTTATCCGCTGTGCCCGTTTGTTCCATCAAGTCACCACCCGCCAGCACCATACAAGTAGTCACTACCCGTGCCCAAAATCCGATTGTTGCCATAGTTTTTATATTTTAGAAAGTGAGAAAAACCGTACTCCCTACCGTACGCTTTCTATTAATAAAAAAACCACCCTGCACGTAACCAAAATTTCTAAAAAAATATTTGTCACCCCTTCTCACCCATCTTTTTCTTGGGGGGATGGTCACCAGCCTCAGAACACCCATCAGCGGGCTTTGCGTCGCATCTCTTCTACTGGCGGGGCAGTGGGGGGCATTGCTCACCCTTTGTCTCACCCCTTAGACTATATGCTCACTTTTATCAAAATTCTATAAACGCAATGCATACTTTCTATTTTGGAAACGGGTTCGATTCCTGTACTTCTCCACAAAAGCGGTATCATCGAATTGATGTTCCCCCATTTTTATTTGTGTATTTGATAAGTCTTTTCCCTCAATGTATAAAAAAGGTGCCCTAAAATGTTACTTTTGATATTGAAATGGCAGATAAGGCTTTCATAACTCCTAATATTTTAAAGTGGGCAAGAGAATCGGCAAAAATGTCCGAGGAAATTGCGGCCAGCAAGGTTGCCATTTCAACAGAAAAGCTACTAGAATGGGAAGCTGGGGCGACTCAGCCAACAATCAGACAAGCTCAAATATTAGCTAAAGCGTATAAAAGGCCATTTGCTTTATTTTTTTTACCTGAGGTGCCTCGAGATTTTCAACCTCTTCAAGACTTTAGAAAATCTGGGTCAAAAGAATTGACTACATCGTCTATTTTTATTATTCGTGAAATTCAACAAAAACAGGCTTGGATTAGCGATTTCTACAGCGAAAACAACGAAGAAAAATTGCCATTTGTAGGAAGATTTAATATAAACGACAGTCCACAAATTGTTGCAAAAGATATTTTGACCACGTTGAAAATTAATCCAACTACTTACAAAACAGAAAATCCTATTCGAGAATGGATTACCGCTGCTGAATCTAATGGCATTTTTGTTTCCAGAACTAGGTCTATCCATCCAAAAATGAAGTTAGATTCTGATGAACTACAGGGTTTTGCTATCGCAGATCTATATGCTCCATTTGTGTTTGTAAATTCTGATGATTGGAATGCACCCCAGCTATTTACACTTGTACATGAACTGGCGCATATTTGGATCTCAGAAACAGGTATTTCGAATGGGATAGAGCCGGAGATTAAAAACCGGGATAGATTTAATCCAGTTGAGCTTTTCTGCAATGAAGTTGCAGCGAATGCTTTAATTCCAAGTGATGTGATCGCAAAATTTGGTCATTCAATTTTCAGCAATTCACAGGACGTATTTAGAGTTGCAAAAAACCTAGGCGTTAGTTCCTTTGCGTTTTTAATTAGAGCTCTAAATTTAAATTTGATCTCTTTGCCAGAATATCAACGCCTAAAAAAACAGGCGGATACAGAGTATCAATACTTTTTAATAAAAGAAGCTCAAAAGAAAGCAGCTCAAAAACTAAAGCAAAAAGAGAATCCAGGTGGCCCAAATCCATATTTGTTGCGGCTCAACAAAAATAGCAGACTTTTTACGCAAACAGTATTCGATTTGTTGAGAAGCGGATTTGTACAACCTACACAAGCAAGCTTTCTATTAGGAACGCCAGTTAACAACTTTTACAAACTAGAAGCCCAAATTTATAGATGAATTCATCGGCACATATTTACTGCATAGATGCCAATGTTCTCATTCAAGCTTGGCAAAAATACTATTCTCCAACCATCTGCCTCGACTATTGGGATGTCTTAAATGAATTGGGCAAAGAAGGAAGAATTTTTATACCAGAGGAAGTAAAAAATGAAATTGTTGTATCTGACGACAACGATAAGTCAGAGGATGACTTATCTAAATGGTTAAAGCGCAGTTCCATTCCAATAATGAAACCGACGGAAGCAACTATTAAGTGCTGGCAAACAATTCTTCAGGCTAATCCACTACATAAACTTTTAGTAGATAACATAAAAGGGAGATCGCTCGCAGATCCATGGGTTATATCGCATGCATTAAACAAAAAGGCAACCGTAGTTACAAAAGAAACTCCCATTACCTCCCTAAATGCAAAAAAGCCAGTAACTATTCCTAACGTTTGTGACAATATGGGAATAAGATGGATTGATGATTTTGCTTTCGTCAAAGAAATAGGGCTTAAATTTTCATGTAAGCGGTAGTTCAAACTAATGCCTTTGAAATCGCTCCAAATCCTCAAAAAAATTCGACATTTCCACCATTGTTGGTCTTATTTTCTAACAAACAACCACGTGCAGAGAAAATCCACAAAGAGTAATTATTCAGCAAACTATTTTCACTTTCCGCCGCTGTTGGTCTTATTTTCTCCTGTACAACCATCTACTAACTTGTTGATAATGAGAGTTTTTGAAAAAGAAGTTTAATGCTTCTTCTGAAAGCAACATAAAGTTACCGGTTGTATGAATTAATCAACGGCATCCCAGTCGATGGATTGACCAACAGCCTCGCGCCGGACAAATACAGTTCACGAAAGAATTCCAATATTTCGGTGTAAAGTAGTAAATGGAAAAGTTATTATCTCATCATTTAGTAGACAGGCTTATAAATGGAAAATTTAAATCAGCTTGAATTGGCAATATTTGAATCTCTCTCAAATGATTACCCTAGCATTAAAATACACGTTCCTTTGTTAAAAGTATTAAGTAGAGAAATTACAGGGGTTGGCATGTATGTAAATTTTGCCGATTATGAATTGCCGAATGATACGCCAGCAATCGAGAGCAAGTATGGTGTTATAGGTACAAATGAAAACATCGAAATTGAGGAGTTAGAATTGGGCTTAATATATGAAGTCAACTTGAGCAATGGAAAAATAGTGTTTATAGAAATGGTAACATACGGAGAAGAAGAATGGAGTGGCTGTATTGGCGATTTTAAACTTACTAAACAATGATTCGTTTAAGTTTTCCGCCGCTGTTGGTATTATTTCAACGCGCCTCAAAAAATCCTCTTTTTTATATTACTGGCAGTTGCCGGATAGATCAATCCATGATCTTGCGAAAGAATTTTTTCGTTCTTTTCAGGATATGCAAGTCTGTTTAGAATGTGCGATATAAATGCTATACGAGCGTCTTCCCTCTTTTCTGCATTCACAACATACCATGGAGCAAATTTGAAATTTGTTTTGTGAAGCATTTCATTACGTGCTTCTGAATAGTCCTCCCAGTGCCTCTGTGCCTGTTCATCTATAGGACTAATTTTCCACTGCTTCAGAGGATTCTTCCTACGATCATTCAGTCTCTCTTCTTGCTCTTCTTTACTGATGTCGAGATAATATTTCAGAATTATGAAGCCTGCATCAACAAGCATCTTTTCCATTAACTCCACTTCAGTAAAAAATGATTTGTATTCTTTATCTGTACAGAAACCCATTACCTTTTCCACGCCAGCACGGTTATACCAGCTTCTGTTGAAAAGGACTATTTCTCCTGATATAGGTAAGTGTTCTGTATACCGCTGGAAATACCACTCATTTTTCTGTCTGTCAGATGGCTTACCTAATGCTACAATTCTTGTTTCTCGTGGGCTCAGATATTGGGTAAAGGCTTTTATAGTCCCGTCTTTCCCCGCTGCATCTCTTCCTTCAACGATTATGAGCAACTTAAGGTTTGAAGCTATAACTTCCTTTTGTAGCTTAACTAGCTCTATATACAAATCATATAACGTTTTATTTTTCTTTCCCATTTCGCTGTGTTTCATGGAGCATTAGATTGCTCTTGTGGTAAATTGTATTGTAGTTGATTTCTTCTCGAAGGTAGTAATAGGTATCTGGTTTATGTTAACATGCCAGCTGGGCGTAGTATAAAATAAAAATCTGGTTTGGCGTATGTCTCCGACTACGTCATGGCGGCAGTCAATCTTCAGATTGACGGAACCCCTTTGGGCTTAAGTGTTCTACATAAAATTCGCGCCAGTGTTTTTCATTGACAATCAAAACATAGAAATCACATCCGTTTACCGTAAGTTCCATAGCCAAACCCCAAAGGGGTGCAATAGCATAGCGGTGGTCATCGCCCACCGAAAACTTTCAAAATCAGCTACATAACAGGAGCAAATACCTTAATTATGAACAAAATGTGCAAAATAGATAGTTTTCAATCTTCTTATTATTGCTGTTTTTGTACAAATAGAGTGTTCTATGAGTAGTTTAAATCTTATTCCTACCACCAAGATAATTGAAAGGTTACGATACGAAAATCCTTGGTGGGTGTCTAGACAAATACCAGCTCGGCGTAGTATAAAATAAAATGTAGTTTGACGTATGACTCCGACTACGTCATAGCGGCATCCGGTCTCCAGACCGGCATGTATGCTTGTTAGCCCACCGAAAACACACACAAAAACACCCCTTCCAGACACCATCGCCAAAACTGGTTAAAAATCGGCTATAACCCGCGCCCAGAGCGGAAACCATTTTTTATGATATACACGTAGCTGTATATGATAGTACGAAAAGCGTATTATCATAGATTCCCAATTTGCTGTTATCGAAGGCTCAATTCACCTTTGTGCCCTAAACACTAAAAAATCCAAAACCATGACCCTAACAGAACAAAAGAAACAAGCCCTAGAACTTTATGTCAACCAATCCTTCACCCAGCAGCAAGTAGCCGACGCTGTAGGTGTCTGTATCCGCACCGTCCGCAACTGGGTCAAACAACACGCCTGGGATCGCCTACGTTTGGCCACCCACCAGGCACCAGCCCTAATAGCCGACAACTTCAGCAGCCAGCTCGTAGAGCTACAAAACAACATCGCCTCCCGTGAGCCCGGCAAACGTATACCTACCCTACAAGAAATGGAAATCATGCGAAAGCTCACCGTCTGCATAGCCAACACCAAAAAAACGGTCAGTCTACCCCAAGTCACACAAATGATGCGCATGTTCCGATCATTCGTTTTCGACAACCGCTCAAAACCTTATGCCCAAGGTGTAGCCGACCTTATCGACGGCTTCATCGAGGCGCGCTCCCGTTTCGGCTACTCCCCATTCGAATTAGAATTCGGAGTAGAAAAAATCCAGCACATCGATACATTGTACAGTCCATACGTCGATACCATAGCCAAAGAAACCACCGAACCAATAATCCCAAGATTTTACGAACCACCAAACACCACTCCACCGCCAACCAGCAAAAGAACGCACGTCATTGATACCAGCACCTGGACCGACGAAATGCTCCTAGCCATCAACAAAGAACTCAGCAACCACGAAGCCATCAAAAACATGCCGCCCGAACAGCAACAAACCTATGCCGAACTTTCCCAGATCCTTAAACCAGTAATGGAAAGCAGATTGCCAAAAACCAACGACTCAACCCCCAAAACACAGGAAACAACCAGCAACGAACCTTTTAGTAGCCATAGCTCTGCAGCGAAGGCTACAGACAACCTCGAATCCATGCTCACACGAATCAGAAAAGCATTCCTCCAAAACCACCCCGTCCATCCCGACTATGATGAACCCAAAAACAACAGCAAAACAGCATCAATACCGGAAAATGAAACCACATTGATAATCAACGACTTAAGTGCCAAAACACATGAAAACACCGGCAACAAAGCGGCAATTCAGGAAAACCTCATGTTTACTACACAACCCATAAAAACAAAATCAAATATCACAACTCCCTTTCTTGAAAACCAACCAGAACCAACCGACAATACCGACTCATTACCGGAAAATGAAACCTCATTGATAATCAACGACTTAGGTGCCAAAACCCATGAAGCAACCGGAAACAAACCGGAAAAACCCATCGACCCATTGTTTGTAGGCTACCCCACCTCTAGTACTCCCCCAGACCCTACTGTACCCTACACCTACTTCAATGGCAAAATGCTCCTCACCAAGTACCCCGATGGCAGCATCCGTTACGACTATGGTGGCGGCCGCCCTGCCGTTACCATCAAAAAAGGAGGCCCCGCCATCCTCGAGCGAAGAGTGTTTTACATCTAAGACTTTCAGCAGCCATAGCTTTTTCAGCGAAGGCTACCGGAAAAGTGAATAGTATTGATAATCAACCACTTATTCCCAAAACCACATGAAAACACCGGCAACAAACCGGCAATTTACCCTGTATCAATATCAGTTCACGCAGCGAAAAAAGAGGAACTATATTTTTTGTCGTTCGTTAATCACTTCGCAATATCTTTGCACCTATGCCATCTTTACAGGAACAGATACTAGCTTACGAGCAAGAAATTAATGCATTCGCCCCCGCCACCCCCGCCGATCTGGAGCAATTCCGCATTCGGTTTTTGGGTACCAAGGGCCTTGTAAAACTACTTGCCAACGAAATGAAATCTGTGCCACCAGAGGGGCGCAAAGAAGCGGGTATGCTACTCAATGGCTTCAAGCAGCTTGCCGAAGCTAGGTTTGCACATTTCAGCACACTACAGCAGTCGGCAGCGGCTAGTGGTCCGGCTATAGATATCAGTCTGCCAGGTACACCCATACCTATGGGTACACGGCATCCACTGAGGGTAGTCGAAAATCAGATAGTATCTATATTCGAAAAAATAGGGTTCAGTGTAGCCACCGGACCGGAGATAGAAGATGACTGGCACAACTTCACCTCCCTCAACATGCCCGAGCACCACACTGCCCGCGACATGCAGGATACCTTCTATGTAGCCCAAAACCCCGACTGGGTGCTACGCACACACACCTCCTCGGTGCAGGCACGCATATTAGAGTCTCAGCCACTACCCGTTAGGGTCATTTGCCCTGGCAGGGTATACCGAAACGAAACAATATCTGCACGTGCACACTGTTTCTTTCACCAGTTCGAAGGATTGTATGTAGACAAAAACGTATCCTTTGCCGACCTCAAACAAACACTCTACTACTTCGTTACAGAGATGTTCGGCCCCGATACCAAGGTGCGTTTTCGCCCATCTTACTTCCCCTTCACAGAGCCCAGTGCAGAGATGGATATCTCTTGTACCGTATGTGGTGGCAGTGGCTGCAACCTATGCAAGCACTCTGGTTGGGTAGAAATTCTAGGTTGTGGCATGGTACACCCCAATATGCTCCGCAACTTCGGTATCGACCCTGAAGTATACACAGGTTTTGCATTTGGTATGGGTGTAGAGCGCATCACCCAAATCAAGTTTCAGGTCAATGACCTTCGCCTCTACTCCCAAAACGATGTCCGTTTCTTGCGGCAGTTTCAGGGGTTGTAGCGTAGGTACAACACTGCAAAACAGATAAAGATAATTTATTATGAAAAAACGATGGGTTTACAGGTTTTACCTATCTTGCCCCTTGTGCGTATGGCTTTGTACATAAGATCTGGTTTTTTTACACTACTTATACTGATGGTGTCATCATCGGTTTTTGCCAACTGGTTGTTGATACCTATGGACGCCACCCAAACCAACCATCTAAAAGCATATGGCATCGTTTACAATGCCATTGCGGAGGGCAATAAAGTATCTTGGCTGCTCAACTACAAGGGAGGTAGTTTCGCACTCACCTACACACCTACTTTGGCTAGTCGTTGCCGGGTAGCAGGTGTGTTGTCTACACAGCTAAGTGCCGCTTCTTATGCAGGAATAGTGCGAAAAGTGGAAGCCCCCTCATTCAACGGAGATATTATCATTTTGGATAAGGCGCCGCGGATAGCAGTATACACCCCATCTGGCAAAAAACCCTGGGACGATGCGGTAACACTAGCACTTACCTATGCAGGTATACCCTTCGATAAGTTGTATGTAGCAGAGGTGCTGGCGGGCGATCTCAATAAATACAACTGGCTACACCTGCATCACGAAGACTTTACGGGCCAGTACGGCAAGTTTTGGGCATTGTATAAGGATGCGGTCTGGTACCGAAACGATTGCCGGCTCACAGAGCAGTTGGCAGAAAGGCATGGATTTAAAAAGGTATCACAAATGCAACTGGCAGTGGTAAAAAAGATACGCAGTTTTGTAGCAGATGGTGGCAACCTCTTTGCGATGTGCTCTGCCGCCGACACCTACGATATTGCACTAGCAGCAGATGGTATAGACATTTGCGATACACCATTTGACGGCGATATTATGGACCCTGATGCACAAACACAACTCAATTATTCGCGTTGTTTTGCATTTACTGGTTTCACTCTATCGCAGAGCCCGTATGAGTTAGAGTATTCTAGTATAGACAATACGTTGTCGCGACTACTGCCAGAGAAGGAAGATTACTTCAATCTGCGCTCTTTTTCTGCCAGTTACGACCCTGTATCATCTATGCTCACCCAAAACCATACTAACCGAATAAAAGGGTTTATGGGCCAAACAACAGCATTTAGGACTGCTGTACTGAAACCTGGAGTGATAGTGATGGGGGGCAACAATGAGGTGAAAGAAGCCCGATATATTCATGGCACCCACAAAAAAGGAGCCTGGACATTCTACGGTGGGCATGACCCCGAAGATTACCAGCACATGGTAGGCGAGGCCCCTACCGACCTCAACCTGCACAGTAGCTCGCCGGGCTATCGCATCATTCTAAACAATGTGCTGTGTATAGCCTCTGGCAAAAAAGATGTGGCGGCTGTAGATATTGCAAATGCTGCTGCTACCCCTATTTCGTCACCAAAGCTGGTCACTATAAGCGCGGGTAGTACCTCATCGACACTGGTTATTACACTCAACAGTCAGGCTACTATCAACCAAATAGAGCGTGTCGCCTTTGTATCTACAGCAGGTAAAGAATTGCTGGTGAAACAATACAACGCCAAATCTGTGACCATAAGTATGGAAACATTACCAGCAGGTATGTATGACATTAAGGTAAACAATGTTTTTGCGGGCAGGGTCGTTAAAAATTAACATGTTCCATTTTTTTTCAGTTTTATAGCCATAGTAGCCGTAATTTTGCAGCGCTGTGGTTTTGTGCATATTTTATTGGCAACCAGCTCTTTGTACACATGTCGTCATTTATTCAAGAGTATATCGATAGCGGAGTTATATATAACTACTGCATAGGTATGCTGTCTGCCACAGAACGGCAGGCTGTAGAACAGATGTGTGCCCTACATCCACTACTACAACAAGAACTAACAGATACCCAAAGGTTGCTGGAAGGATATGCCGCCCTGCAAAGCAAAGTACCTGCTGCTGCTACCGAAGATCGCATTTGGTCTACGCTCGACAACATAAATAAAGAAAATAAGGGCGATATCAACGACCTACCCATCATCAACAAATACAGCGACTACCTGAAATGGAAACATATGCTCAGCCACATGATACCACAGGGTATACCGGAGGGCAAAGACCTCCAGGTGATTCGCCATCAGGATGGTGTGACGCAGATACTAGTGACCAGTTCTATAGATGTAGAAGATGAGGTACACCACCACGAGCGCGAAAGTTTTCTGGTGCTGGAGGGTGAGTGCGAGTGCCACATAGGTAACAACATTGTGAAGCTGGGCCCGGGTGGCTACATAGAGATACCTATGTATGAGCACCACAATGTGCAGATACGTTCGCCACGAGTAGTGGCTGTTTTGCAGCACTTGGCTATATAGCTTTGGGTTCAGAAGCAAAGGCCGCAGCAAATCGGCTATTCTAAGTAGTATTGCACCACAATAATTTGTTGCGACGGAATGGGGGAAGACCTGAAGGTGGCAGGTATCCATGGTGGCATTTTACGTACCACTTCCAATGCAGCAGAGTCACAGTTTCGCTCTAGTGAGCGCTTTATAACAGGATTAGAGATTATGCCCTGCTCACTAAGGGTACATCTTACCATTACCCTGCCTTCTATATTATTTTCGCGCGCTACATGGGGGTATTGTAGGTTGCGGGCTATAAATGTGTACATACTATCGTCTCCGCCTTTAAACATCGCAGGGCAATAATACTTGCTTTTGTAGAGGCTAGAGTCGGGCTGAGCGGCTACATTGTAGTAGGTAGCCAGCAACAATACCAACAGTATGGAAAATCGTTTTACAAACATTGTTATTGTTGTTTTCTGGTGAACCAACGTTTTATTCGTTGAAATATATTGGGATGGGTTTTAGGGGAAGGTGCACATTCCAGCCCGCCAGTAACAACTGTTTGACCACCCCAGTCTAGTGGCATTTTATAAGCTTTTAGAATGGCAGGTTTATGTACTTCTGTAGGTATTGTGTATTGCTCTATCAAGACTGGCTGCACTAGCATAGAAGGACTAACAAATATGCTGGGGCTTGTAAAAGCAGTAGCCTCGGGGGCAGTGCCAGAGAGCGCTGTGTGTGATGCCTGGAGGGTAATTTCTTGCCCCTGTAGCGACTGCGGTAAATGCAAAATAAAACTACCTGTGGCACTGGTAATGGTGGTGATGAGTGTGCCTGCCACAGATACCATAATACCCGCTAGAGGCTCCTGTGTAGCCAGATGGACAACAGAACCCTTTAATACTAGTGGCTTGGGGGTGGGCTGCCGATGTGTGCTACTGGCGCGGTTTTCGGTGCGTATGGGCTTTGTGATAGTTTGGGCAATGGTGCTGACTACAAAGCCCTGAAAGAGCAGCAAAGCAGCAGCTACCCGGCTATAAAACGAAACAGTAGGAGACAATGCTGGTTGCTGGGCAGCAATAGTGCGCATCAGTTGGGCATTAGTAATTCTGCCACAAATGGCACCGTGCTCTTGCGCCTCAGTGATACGTTTGTAAAGCTGTGCATCAGATAGCTGAGTAAGGTCTAGCACTGTCTTTTGGCAATGCGCACAATACCTGCCATTCTTGTCTGGGGTCATTTCTTCCCAGTGTTGAGAGCAAGGTTTGGGTATGGATAATTGGATGCCTGCTGACATAAGGTGTAGCGTATACGCTGTGTGTAAATATACGCCTACTATATAGACGTA
>JAIXSZ010000064.1 GCA_027484425.1 Sphingobacteriales bacterium | reverse complement strand
TTGTCAGCGGAGCGATTGACAAAAAATTTCCTTTTCTTTTGTTACTTTTCTTTTTGAAATAAAAAGAAAAGTAAGAGCCCACGGTCTGAATAATCCAGAGCAGAAAATACCACAAACCTGCGAAAACGAATAGTATTGATAATCAACAACTTAAGTGCCAAAACACATGAAACCACCGGCAAAGAACCGGCAAAACTTACCAGTAGCCATAGCTTTTTAGCGACGGCTACAGAAATAAACAATAAACCCAATATGAAAATAAATAACCTCATACAGGCGCATCCATACAGCCCACATCTTGAAAATCAAATCAATCAGGTGAATCAGTGGTTCAGACAAACACCTACCGGAAAATGCCATCACACCGGAAAAGTGAATACCATTGATAATCAACGAGTTAACCCCAAAACCATATGAAACCACCGGCAATAAACCGGCAAATCAACTAAGCTTGCTGCTTTTTGGTAATGATAGATATAGACTTTTGTAGCACCAGCGAATTAGGCACAGTTATCAACTCACCACTGGTCGTTTTTAAATACACAAAAAAGTACGATAAGTCAGTTATTTCACCCTCAAATGGATAATCCTTGTCCAGTACTTTTATGTGGTCGCCTATCTTCATCGGGTGATTGAAGAATATAAGTATGCTAGATGTGATATTCGACAACAACGACCATTGCGCAAAAAAAGCAATGCCCATAGCAGTTATGATCGTACTCACAAAAACCGCTATTTCACTCTGCCGTAGGCCCCATATAGCCGCTAAAAACACAGCCGATGTTATCACTGACAGCAGATTGAAAGCACGCACTATTATTTTTCTTCTGGCTCTTGGCAGTTGTGTGCGCTTCAGTACCCTGTCTATCAACGACTTATTGATGTAGTAGGCGCCTATATAAGCCACTATTACCAGCAGGGTTTCTATGAGTTTTAGCTCGTATTGCTTCATACTAATCGACGTGTTTTGTTACAGCTATCACATTGTCTTCTACAAAGCTACATGCTATCATATTGATTGGCGCAATGTAGTAGTTTTTAACAATATCCTATGTTGCTAAAGAGGTTGTGTTGAGACCCTATACCAACTCAAACTTTTTGTTGTAATATTTGCCGGTCATCCAGCCTATGCAAGCCCCTATAGTGCCACCTACCAGCACATCTAGTGGGTAGTGTACGCCCACATATATTTGTGAGTAGCTCACTACGGCAGCCCATGTCAGCCAGGCAGGTGTGAGCCATTTAGCAAATTTGCCCACTGTCATAGAGCTGAATACAGCTAATGAAAAGTGGTTGGCAGCATGAGAAGAAGGGAAACTTTTACCCCCTCCGCAGGGCACCAGCAGGTGCACTACCTGCTTCATTACAGGGTCATTGCAGGGGCGCAACCTGCCAAAGTAGGGTTTCATAAGGGAGGCGCTTATTTGGTCAGAAAAACCAAATGTAATCAGGAAAAACAGGCACCATAGCCAGCCATATTTCCCAAATCTGCGCGGCATGTACAGCAGCAAAAAAAGATATAACGGTGCCCAAAACCACTGATTGCGCAAAAACGGTATTACTGCATCCAGAAACGCTGTGTGCCACCTAGTATTCAGGTAAAACCACACTATCTGGTCACAACCAATAATTATGTTCTGAATCGATTTAAGCATGTTTCTTTTTAAACACCATTATCAGTCTCGGCGAATCTGTAGGATGGTAGGCATTAAGGCTATAATCGCCAAAAGTACCCACCAGCGACATATTTGCTGCCCTGAACATCTTTACAAAGTCAGCCAGCGAAAAAGCCGCCACACTTTCTGTAAATTTCCTTGGCGCTTGGGTGGCATCCACAAAACTGATTTCTTTCAAAAAGTGTTTGCGCTCCAGCTTTCGTTGAATATTGAAGGTATAACTGCCCCTCAGAATACTCTCTTCTGGCACCAGATTATTGTACACATATTCTGCGTTTAGGTAGTCTATCACCAGTATGCCATCCCTTTTCAGGGCTACCGCAAACGATTTGGCGGCCAATGCATGGTCGCGGTCATGCGCAAAATACCCAAAACTGGTAAAGAAATTGAATGCAAAATCAAAATAATTAGTAATGAAAGGATGACGCATATCCTGCACATGAAACTGAAGTTGATCTGTCTCGTACGCCTTTGCCTCCAATATACTCGACCCAGATATGTCAATACCTGTTACATCATATCCATGACTGTTTAGCTGCCTCGCAAATCTGCCTGCACCGCAGGCGATATCCAGCATTGTGCTTTGTGGTGCTGGTTGAAGGTAAGCTAGAAGATGCTCCACAAACTCTTGAGCCTCCACTTCATCGCGGTTCTGATATAGAATCTTATAATAAGGGGAGTCAAACCAATTTTCAAACCAATCCATTTTCAGAGAGATATATGTGCGCTCAAAAGTAAGTAAGGGAGTGGGTAATTGGTAATTTTTATTTTGTTAATGACGAATGATGAGTGTCACCCTTCTATCTGTTAAAAGAAGACTCACACCTGTTCACAAAATCTTTTATCGATACATCTACACTATCTAGGTTGTATTCAATTGTCCATTTGTACATTACACCGTTTATAGATGCTCGCATATCTATGTTGCCTGCATCAGGTATCATCATGCCTATGGTCTGGTTATTGCTCTTCAATAGTGTATCAGGTATAGAATATGGAAGATCGTTTACACCTACATAATCTGAGGGGTGAAACAGATAGTGAAAATTGAAATCATCCACACTTGAAATGGTTGACATGCGATCTTGAGTCATGTCTTTGCGTAGTTCACCATTATTTACCAAGTAGTAGGTTGTTGTGGAGTTAGACGAAACAAAGCCATTAATTCTTCCCATAATAAAGTAGTCACCTTTTACTTTATACTTTTCTGGGGTTTTGGTGCAAGAGTTGATAGTTACCATTGCCAATAACATTCCTAATAAGTAAATTAACTTTTTCATATTTAGCTGGTTTTGCGGTTGTACTGTTTTCTAACGCATTTCATTGTAATTTATTGCATTACAAAGAGAGGTTATTGACAATCTTACAGATTTAACCATAGTTGATGCATACACCGTGTGGTATGTATAGATGAAAATGCTATCAGATTTTCAGAAAATTTTAAGTTATTGATACTCACACCTGATGGCTGTAACGGTTATTTTTGCGATATATAGTTTTTTTAGGTTGCCTTGCTTTAAGTAATGTATGTTTACACAGGTGTCCTTATCAGTGGCAAACGTGCGCTACCCACAAGATCACCACCCTTAAAACGTTGTTTGCAGCTACTAATAACAAAACAATGACTACTGCAGAGATACTGAAAAAAGTAAGAAGGATAGAAATAAAGACCAAGGGACTGAGTAATCACATCTTTGCAGGTGAGTATCATTCTACCTTCAAAGGCAGGGGTATGTCGTTTTGCGAGGTGCGCGAGTATCAACCCGGCGATGATGTGAAGTTTATAGACTGGAACGTAACTGCTCGGTTTTCCCATCCATTTGTAAAGGTATTTGAGGAGGAGCGCGAGCTAGTAGTGATGCTAATGGTAGATATCAGTAGCAGTTCGTTATTTGGCACTCAGAAGCAACTGAAGCGAGAGCTAATAACAGAGTTGAGTGCGGTGTTGTCATTTTCTGCCACTACCAACAATGATATGGTGGGGGTCATATTTTTTAGTGATAAGATAGAGAAGTACATACCTCCTAAAAAAGGCAAAGGGCATATTTTACGCATCATCAGGGAGCTGGTAGCATTAGAACCCACCAATAGTGGGGGTACTGACGTAAGAGTGGCACTGGAGTTTCTGAACAACGTATTGAAAAAGAGATCTATTACATTCCTTCTCAGCGACTTTGTCAGTAACCCATATGAGCAGGCGCTGCAACTAGCCGCCCGCAAGCACGACCTTGTAGGCATACACATCTACGACAAATATGACATGGAATTGCCACCAGCCGGACTTATACAAGTAATGGATGCTGAAACCAAAGAAATGTTATGGATAGATACTGACGATAAAGGTGTGCGCACGCAGTATGCAGCTGCATTTGATAAAAAGTATAAATATTGTATGCAAACTTTCCGCAAAAGCGGAGGTTCACTGTTGCATGTGCGCACAGATCAGGATTATGTGAAAATTTTACAAACCTACTTCAAGGGTAGGTAGAGCTGAAACAAATGAAAGTAATCTAAAATTTCCGTACAGTTTACGGTATGAAACATAAAATGACATTGATACAAACATATTTTTATAAAGTAGCACTCAGGGTGGCACCTAGGGTGCTCACTGCGTTCTTAATACTATGCATGGGTGCGCTAGCGGCTATAGCACAGCCCGAAGCTAGTGCTACTGCCCGTATGGATGCCCGCCAGATTACCGTGGGTGATCAGGTGCGTTTGTTTCTGGAGGTAAGCAATAAGCCTGCCACAGGTAGGGTAGAGTGGGCTACTATACCAGATACATTTAACAAGCTAGAAATAGTGGAGCGCGGTAAGATTGACACACTGAAGGCTGGGGATGTTATCACTTACAAACAACGGTTGGTACTCACTGGTTTCGATTCTGGTCTTTTCAAGGTTCCTTCATTTGTATTTCCAGTTTTCGGTACTGCTGGCGACCCCTATACTATTCAATCTGACTCTTTCGAACTGCTGGTGCAGACAGTAGCTGTCGATACCACACAACAATTCAAGCCTATAAAAGAGATTATGTATGTACCTGCATCGTGGCTCGACTATTTATGGTACATCTTTGGTGCCATAGTGCTGCTGGTGCTAATAATAGCCGGTGTAGTGTATTATCTGCGCAGGCCCAAGCCAGTAGTAATAGTGCCTGAAGGGCCCAAAGAAACACTGCAAGAGCACACATTGCGTTTGCTGGCAGAGCTAGAGGCACAGCAACTATGGCAAAAACAGCAAGTAAAAGAATATTACGTAGCACTCACAGATATAGTAAGAAACTATCTCGAGGCTCGCTTCAACACAGCTGTAATGGAGCTTACAACTGATGAGCTACTATACAAAGTGCAGATGCACCGCGAGTTGCAGCCCTACTATGACCTGCTTTCGGGTATTTTGCACACTGCCGATCTTGCTAAGTTTGCCAAGGCACAACCATTGCCACAAGAGCATACTGAAGCAATTGACAAAGCAAGGCAACTTGTAGAGCGTTCTAAACCAGCTATTGTTACTACTACCCCAACCGAAAAAACAATATGAGTATATTCAGTGACTGGAATCATGTGACATTTGCACAGCCCCTCTATTTTGGGTTGCTGTTGGTTATTCCGCTTATGGTATGGTGGCAACTAAGAGGTAGGCGAGATGACAATCCAACTATGCGCCTTACCACACTGGGGGGTATCAAGGCGATAAATTCGGGCGGTAGGGCTAGATTTAGGCCCTTACTTTTTGCATTGCGGATCATATCACTTGTAGCTCTTATTATTGCTTTGGCGCGCCCTCAAAGTAGTAATACTACCGAGAATGTAGATAGTGAAGGTATAGATATGGTGCTAAGTATAGATGTGTCTGGTAGTATGATGGCAGAGGACTTTAAGCCGAATCGAATAGAGGCTGCTAAAGCTCAGGCACTCAAATTTATAGATCAAAGACCCACAGATCGGATTGGTTTGGTAATATTTGCAGGCGAAAGTTTTACGATGTGCCCAATTACTATAGATCACAATGTTTTGAAAAATCAGGTGAATCAGATACGAAATGGTATGGTGGCAGATGGTACATCTATAGGTATGGGGCTAGCCACAGCAGTAGATAGGTTGCGCAGCACCAAGGGTAAAAGTAAGGTAGTAATATTGATGACAGATGGTGTAAACAATACTGGTATAATAGACCCTAGTACCGCATTGGAAATAGCCAAAGCCTTCAAAGTAAGGATTTACACTATAGGGGTAGGTACTATGGGGCAGGCATTAATGCCACAGCAAACCCCCTTTGGCATACAGAAACAAATGGTACCTGTGGAAATTGATGAGCCTTTGCTGAAACAAATGGCTAAGCAAACAGGGGGTAAATATTTCAGAGCTACTGGCAACAGATCTTTGGCCAGTGTGTATGAGGATATCGACAAACTTGAGAAAACGAAAATAGATATTACTTCTTTCAAACATTATGCCGAGTTGTTTTTTCCTTTTGCTGCTATAGCAATCTTAGCACTTTTAATAGAGGTGGTACTCAGGTATACGATTTTTAGAACCATAACCTGATTACTATTTTTTATTATACTAAGAGAGGTTGGTAGTCGACCTCTTTTTTGTTTTTAAGCCAAGGTAAATGACTGAAAAAGGAACTGCATTTCGCTAACATTTCTTCAATTTTTAGCGCCTGTCAATTTGGTATTAATAGATACTCTGTAGCTATTTCCACCAGTTTCGTCGTTTTTGCTATAATCAAACGTATATATTGGGTAGATAGTACCTACTTTGCAGTACTACCTGCATTGATTTTTTGATTTAGTCGTTGCATGGAATAAAAAAAATGTTATTTTTGGATTTATAATTTTCCGAAACGCTATTGGAGCAAATTTTAAATAAGGTTTATGAAAAGAAGTATTATTAACTCAATCAGCAAGACTATGAAGGTTTTTGTGCTTGGTGTATTCCTGTTGTTGGGTGTATTAAGTGCTCAGGCTCAGGTAACTGTTACCGCTACTGCAGGTACCTTAGGTCCTACAGTATATACCCAATTGCGTCTTGCTTTCAACGCTATCAATGCAGGTACACATCAAGGAGCTATAACCATTTCTATTACTGCAGGTACTACTGAAACAGCTACTGCTGTGCTGAATACCAGTGCATTTCCATCTAGTTATACTTCAGTTTTAATCAAGCCCGCTGTTGCAGCTACCCCCACTATCACTGGAAATATTGCCGGCAATGCCATTGTATACTTATTTGGTGCCAACAACGTAACTATTGACGGTTCAAATACTGTTGGTGGTACTACACGTGATTTAACTATTCAAAATACAACAGCAGCTGCTGGTTCTGCTGTTGTTAGGTTTGGTAGCCCCAGTGCAGCTCTTGGTGCATCTAACAATGTTGTTAAGAATACAAATGTTAGAATGTCAGCTACTACTGTTGGTATTGCAATTACATCTGGTAGTGGTGTTGCACTTTTTGGCATAGGTGAGGCTCCTAATTCTAATAACACAATTGAAAATTGTGCTGTATCTAGTGCTCAGACAGGTATTTATGCTTATGGTCCTGCCGGATTAGATAATGGTTGGACAATAAGGAACAATGATTGCACTGGTTTAGGTTTTTCTGGCATACATGTGAACAATGGGAATAACACCAATATAGAGAATAACAATATTAATAACATCTCTATTAATGGTGGAACATCTGTTCAAGGTATCATTTTGTCATTTGTTGCTTCTAACAGTACCGTTCAGAGAAACAAAATCAATAATATTTCAAATACACTCGCTAACGGCGCATATGGTATTTATCTAGACATGAATACTACTGCCAGCAACGTTAATATTGTAAACAATTTTGTAACTAACGTTACTTGTCCAGGTGCTGGGTTCCTTGATCAGAATGCCCATGGATTTTATATCGATGGCGGAAATGGCGTTAATGTGTTTCATAATTCGATTCAGTTAAGTACAAACTCTACTGGTGCATTCACAAATGCTGCAGCAGCATTTGATCAGTTTGCTTTGGGCAGTTTACCGGCTGGTTCAGTAAACCTCAGAAACAACATCCTAGCTAATGCACAAACACTTGGTAACAGATACTCTATTTACAGCGGAGTACCAGCTACCACATTCGCGTCTATCAACTACAATGATTATATAACTGGTGCTGGTGGTATTTTAGGGTTTCTTGGTGCTAACTGCTTTACTATTGCTCAGATTCAAACTAATTTTGGAAGTAATCTTAATTCCATCAGTTTACTTCCCACATTTGTTTCTGTAACAGATTTGCATTTGCAGTTGATTAGTGCTAACAACCCATTAGCGATTGGGGCACCAATACCTACTGTTCTTACAGATATCGATGCTGGCATACGAGGTACAGTAGTTAACACTATTGGGGCTCATGAAATTAGCAAAATCACCTACACACCATTGGGTAGTGTTTGTGATAATGGTGATGTTATTTTGTCTAGTGTTAGCATAAGTTCTCCTTCAGGTGTTCCTGTTGCTGGTGCATTAGTCCCTAGAGTATATTTCCGAAAGGGAGCGGGTACATGGTTTAGTAATGCTGGTACACTTACAGCTGGTACTGCTGTAAATGGTACATGGTCATTTACTATAAGTGCAGCCACGATGGGTGGTGTTACAGCTGGAGATGTAATTTCTTATTACGTTATCGCTCAAACATCACTTGGTGCTGTGTTTGCTGAGCCAGCTAACGGATTAGTAGCTGCTAATGTTAATACTATAACAACTCATCCTACTACTCCTAACACTTATACGGTAAATACGATAACAATGAGTGGTTTGCCGGTGAGTAACAGTGTTTGCTACAATCCTACGAGTGCAGTTAACACTACTTATACATATACCTCTACTACTGGTGCCCCTAATCAGTATACACTAAGTTGGACAGCCGGTGGTCCAGTAGCAATTACAGCATTCACTGCATTGCCAGCGGGTGGTATTACAGTAAATGTGCCTGCTACAACTGCAGTGGGTTCTTATACTGGTACATTGATTATAAGAAACTCAACTACTCTATGTAGAGATACACTAACATTGACTTTAGTGGTAAATCCACTTCCTGCGGCCATCACTGGTTCATCTACCGTATGTATTGGTTCATCTACTATGTTGGCCTCTGCCACACCTGGTGGTACATGGACTAGCACGAGTACTACTATAGCAACTGTTACCCCTGTAACCGGTATGGTTAGTGGCGTGGCTGCTGGTGTATCTACTATTATCTATACATTGCCTACAAGTTGTGCTACTTCTACAACAGTAAACGTTGCCATTCCACCTACTGCAATTTCTGGTACATTGATAGCATGTGCAGGTCTTACATCTACACTCAGTAATGCGTCAACTGGTGGATCTTGGTCTAGTAGCAACTTGAATGCTACGGTGGATGTTGTCACTGGTGTTGTAAGTGCTATGATGGCGGGCACGTCTGTGATATCATACACCGTAGCAGGTTGTACACCAGCCACAGCCGTGTTCACCGTTAGTCCTACACCTGCCAATATCACAGGTAGATTGTATGCGTGCGAAACTTTTTCAGATACGCTTTTCTCTGCAACTCCTGGTGGAATATGGAGTAGCGCCAGTCCTACAGTAGCAACAATAGGATCAGCAACTGGTATTTTTACCGGTGTTTCCAGTGGCTTTTCTAACATCACTTATACATTGCCTTCTTCAGGTTGTTATGTTACCAACAGTGTTACTATTTTTGATATACCTGGTCCAATAGTTGGTGGTCCAGTTTTGTGCCAAGGACTATCTATTGCATTGTCCAACTCTGTTACGGGTGGTACTTGGTCTAGTACATTGCCAGGTGTAGTGTCTATCAATACTACAACAGGTGTTGCACTAGGTGTTGCTCCTTCTGGTACATCTTCTATCACTTACACGTTAGGTACAGGTTGTAATGCTACTATAATACTTACTGTTAGCACTCCTCCTACGGCTATTTCAGGTGGGTCGACTACCTTGTGTACTGGTTACACGGCCAACTTTAGTAATGGTACTACTGGTGGTACGTGGACAAGCAGCAATACTACTGTAGCCACAGTATCGGCCACAGGTGTAGTTACAGGTGTGTCGCCAGGTGTAGTTACAATATCTTACTCTACTGTAGCTTGTAATCCAGCGGTATACACAGTAACAGTAAATCAAACTCCTACCCCTATTACTGGTGGTATTACAATTTGCAATGGCAGTTCTACTACCACCCTTACCAATGCTACCCCAGGCGGAGTATGGACAATTAGTGGCGGGGCTACTATTAATTCTGCTGGATTTGTTACAGGGCTGGCTGTTGGAGGTACTTATGTATCTACTTACACTATGCCTAATGCATGTTTTGTAAATGCCCCAATAATTGTTGATACCATCCCAGCCCCGATCACAGGTGCTGATAGTGTGTGTCAAGGTCGTTCTGATACTGTATTCACTGCTGCAACTGGCGGTTTATGGAGCAGCAACAATGCTATGATAGCATCTGTAGTAGCTACAACTGGCATTGTAACGGGTGTTACTCATGGTTTGACTACAATTTCTTATACTGCAGTATCTGGTTGTACAACAACTAAGCCATTCAGAGTTAGTTTCCCTTTGCCTGCATCAGTTACAGTAACACGTACTCCAGGTATTGATACATTGTGTGCCGGTGTGCCTGTTACATTCAGAGCACATCATGTAAATGGTGGTTTAACTCCTAGGTATCAGTGGCAGTTGTTTGGGGTGAATGTGGGAATTAACGACACCTTATACACTTATACTCCTACACATGGTGATGTGATTAGTTGCTTGATGACCAATAGTGACGATGTATGCGCATTGCCTAGTCCAGCTTACGTTGATGAGCCAATAAATGTATATCCTAATGTAATTCCTGTTGTCAACATTACTACCACATCAGATACTATTATTACTTATTTAGGACAGGTAGTAACGTTCTATGCTGAAGTTACTACTGCTGGTGGTGCACCTACTTATCAGTGGTTTGTAGATGGTGATTTGATACCAGGTGCTACGAATTCTGTATACGCACGCGAGGTTTATGATGATGATTCTGTGTTCTGCAGAGTGAATGGTACTCCTGCCTGCGACTTAGGTTCTGTAGCAGCTAGTAACCTAATAAGAATACGTGGTACTTACTTATCTGTGACTGATGTAAATAGTTTTACTACTTCATTGTCATTATTCCCTAATCCAAACATGGGTAGCTTTACATTAAGTGGCACAATGGCATCTACAAATGGTGAAATGGTAAGTGTGGACGTAATGAATGTAGTGGGTCAGAAAGTGTATTCAGGATTCACTACAGTGAAAAATGGTAACCTCAGACATGAAGTGACTGTAGGCGAAAACATAGCTCCAGGTACTTACCTGCTAAAAGTGAGTAGCGAAAGTGAAACCAAAACTTTCCACTTTGTGGTGGGTAAATAAATAGATTTGAAAATTATAGTGGCCGGGTAATATCAGTTAGGTATTACCCGGTTTTATTTTGGGTAAGTGTGTTTACGAAGCAAATAAAAATAGCCCACATCTTTTGGAGGATGTGGGCTAGATATATTAGTTTGATACTGAGAAAAGCCTAGAAACGCTCTAAAACACTGAAGTAGAAATTGCCTTCTATAGCAGCGTTTTCATCGCTATCAGAACCATGTACAGCGTTTTCGCCTACTGAAGCAGCATATTTTTTTCGGATAGTGCCTTCTTCGGCCTGAGCAGGATTAGTAGCACCTATCAGTTTGCGGAAGTCAGCAACTGCATTTTCTTTTTCAAGAATAGCGGCAACTATTGGACCACTGCTCATAAATTCAGTCAGTTCGCCATAGAATGGGCGAGCAGCGTGAACTTCGTAGAATTTTTCAGCTTGTTGTTTGCTGATTTGTAAGTATTTCATTGCCACTATACGGAAACCAGCTTCGTTGATCATCTGGAGTATGTTGCCTATGTTGCCTGCTTTTACTGCATCAGGCTTAATCATTGTAAATGTACGATTTGACATAAAATGTGTTTTGAGGCTGCAAAATTACGGCAAAAATGTTTGGTGTAGGAAATGATTATTGTTAAAAATGCATGTGAATTGATACCTTGAACGTTGTATAGAACGATTTTGTGAAAGTGAGTGAAAAGTGATAGGTATGGTATATTTTTCGTTTTTTAACATTTTGCTTTTGTCATAACGGTCAGATACCATATTTTTGCACCCCGTATCAAATCGCATTGCCGTGATTTGCACGACACACACATGCTGCCAATACAAGAAGTTTTTCCTTTACTGCAAAAACCATGTAAAGTTTTTATAACTACGCATCACAAACCCGATGGTGATGCAATAGGTAGTATGCTGGGGTTAAGTCATTATTTGTCATTGAAGGGGCATACACCTACAGCCATATCGCCCAGTGAGATACCTGATTTTTTGAAATGGATGCCCGGTTGTAACAATGTAATAAACTACGAGGCCCAACCCGAGGTAGCTGCACATGCACTAAAATCGGCAGATGTAATATTTTGTTTAGATTTTAATGATTTTGACAGAACCAAACATTTGGAGCAGATGCTTACAGATGCCATACAACCAAAGGTAATGATAGATCACCATTTATTTCCAAAGCCTGTATGGGACTATGGCATGAGTATGCCTGACAAAAGTAGTACCTGTGAAATGGTGTATGACTTTATAGGGTTGTGTGGCGACAATGAAATAATAGACAAGAACATTGCAACCTGCCTGTACGTAGGTGTAATGACGGATACTGGTTCGTTTAAGTTTCCTGCTACCACGGCTAGTGTGCATTATATGATAGGTAACCTGATGGAGAAAGGTATTAATCATACTAGTATACACGAAGAAGTATATGATGCATGGAGTGAGAGTAGGATGCGTTTTCTAGGATATGTGCTTATAGAGCGTATGCAGGTATTCAGGAAGTATAATGCAGCCCTGATAACACTGTCGAGAAAAGAAATGAATCTGTTTAATGTACAGAATGGAGATACTGAAGGTTTGGTGAACTATCCGTTGAGTATAGCAGGTATAAAGTTTGCTACTCTTATTACCGAGCGTGGTGATGAGGTAAAGATGTCATTCAGAAGTAAAGGAATGTTTGATGTAAGTAACTTTGCTCGACTATACTTTAATGGTGGAGGTCATTTTAATGCATCAGGTGGCAGATCCAAAGCAAGTTTTGAGGAAACAATAGCGTATTTTAAGAAGGTATTATCAGATAATCACCCAAAATAAAAAATAAACAAAAATAAAATCAGAAACATGAAATCCAGGATTTTCCAGATTGCGTTGTTAAGCGCTGCAACTATTGGTTTTACCGCATGTGGCGGCGACAGTGGTGCCTTTAAAAAAGTAAAAGGTGTAGAATACAAAATCGTTAAAGACGAGAAAGGAAAAAACGCTGCTATAGGTGACGTAGTAGAGTTTAATCTGGTAGCTAAAGTAGATACATTGGTGCTGAACGATACATGGAAACAAGGTCGTCCGGGTGTGATGCGTTTAGATAGTGCACGTACTGGTGACTGGCAATCGGTATTGCCATTCTTGTCTGTAGGTGATAGCGCTGTAATTGTAGTTTCTTGTGATACAATATTAAAGAGTATCCCAGCAGACCAACTAAGCCGTGTGCCTGAGTGGTTGAAATCTGGCAACAAAATCACGATCAACTTGTCGTTGGTATCTGTGAAGAGTGAAGATCAGTACAACAAGGACATGGAGGCTAAGCAAGCTGAGGAAATGAAGAAAATGGAAGAGCAAAAAGCTGCTCAGATGCCACTGGACGACAAAGCGTTGCAAGATTACTTTGCACAGAAAGGGATAAAAGCAGAAAAAACAGCCTCAGGTTTGTACTACACTATACAGAAGCCAGGTACAGGTGCTCAAATCACTAAGGGACAGACTGCTAGCATGATGTATACTGGTAAAACACTGGATGGGATGCCATTTGACTCGAACGTAGATACATCAGTTGGTCATCATGGCACAGATCCGTTGGTGTTTCAGGTAGGTGCAGGACAAATGATACCTGGTGTAGATGAGGGTGTTGCACTGCTGAGAAAAGGTGCTAAAGCAACACTTTATTTACCTTCACCCATAGCATATGGTCCACAGAGCCCAAGCCCAAAAATACCAGCAAATGCTATTATGATATTTGAGGTAGAGATTACAGATGTAAAGTCTGAAAATAATAAGTAAGACAATAAGAAAATAGACACAGCAAAGTCCTTAGACAGTAAATGTTTAAGGACTTTGCAACTTTAATAAATGATTGCTTATTTTTGGTTTGTTTCTATATCTATATTTAGTAGTGAGACATTTTAACATTTTTGCATTGGTTCCTTAATTACTTTTACTAAAACAACCTTTATTAATGAAGATCATACTTAAAAATTTATTGTTGCCAGCTGCACTTGTAGTGGGGGTAGCCGGTACTGCAACCGCACAAAAAGACGCTAAGAGCAAAAGTGCCTCTAAGGCTAAGGCGCTGAGTGGAATGACGAAATTGCCTAGTGGACTGGAATACAAAATAGTGAAAAAAGGGGATGGTGTGAGGAAGGCTGCCAATGGCGATCATGCAGAGATGTTCATACATGTATACCTGGATGATAGTGTGATTTTCGACTCGAGAACCATGTACAATGCTACTCGTCCTGTGCCAGTGACCGTACAAGACCCTAAAGCAAATGGTGATCTGATGGAGGGTTTTAAGTTACTAGCCGCAGGTGATAGTGCTTTGTTTTTGGTGCCAGTAGACTCTATGCTAAAAGGCGGCGCACAGCCAATGCCAGGCATGAAGCAAGGTAAAAACCAAAAAATGAGGTATGAAGTGCAGGTAGTAAGCGTACGTACTGAAGAAGAAGAGACTAGGTACAATCAGGAAATGGCTGCAAAGCAAAAAGGTATTGATGAACAATTGCTGCAAGAGTATTTTGCAAAAAATGGTATCAAGCCAAAGAAAACAGCATCTGGACTATACTACACAGTAAGTAAAGAAGGTACAGGCCCAACACCTAAAACCGGACAAATGCTGAGTGTGAACTATACCGGAAAACTGATGAATGGTAATGTGTTTGACTCAAATACCGACAGTGCATTTAAACACATGGAGCCATTTAAACTTCCTATTGGTAAAGGTCAGGTGATAAAAGGCTGGGATGAAGGACTAATGTTGATAAACAAAGGTGCCAAAGCCACGCTGTATATACCATCTACACTGGCATATGGTAGCCAGGACAGAAGTCCGCAGATACCAGCTAACTCTATTTTGATTTTTGATGTAGAGGTGCTGGATATAGAAGCAGGACCAGAACAGCCTGCTCAGCGCGACCCAGCTGAACAAGCTAACATAGACGACAAATTGCTGCAGGACTACTTTAAGAAAAACAATATCAAGGCTACTAAGACTGCATCAGGATTGTACTATACAATAACGCAGAAAGGATTAGGACCAACTGCCGCGAAAGGTAAAAAGGTAACTATGAACTATACTGGTAAGACACTGGATGGTAAATTGTTTGACTCGAACGTAGATCCTAAGTTTAACCATGTATCACCATTCACCTTTACGTTGGGTGTGGGTCAGGTAATAAAAGGATGGGATGAAGGTGTGCAGTTGTTGCAACTGGGCTCAAAGGGATCTTTCTTTATCCCTTCAGGTTTAGCCTACGGACCATCAGCAATGGGTAGTGCTATTGCTGCTAACTCTGTACTGATTTTTGATGTAGAGGTAGTGGGAATTGACTAAGACTAAAAGTATCGTTTGATAAAACAAAGGTGACAGCTAAGGTATAGTTGTCACCTTTTTGTATGTAGGTGGCTGTTGTAAACATCACCTCCTAAATACCTTATGTAGAAAAGCTGTAATTGTAAATGAGTAAGTATATTGTGGTGTTATGAAGCATAAAAAGAGATGGATATTGGGTTTGTGTATGCTGATAAATGCACTGAGTGCAGTAGCGTATACCCATGCAGACACATTGAGAGGCAGTAATGGTAGAGGCAGAAAATGGTGGGATGTGCAGCGGTATCAGTTGCATGTGAATTTAGACCCAAAGAAAGAAACAATAAGTGGTAGTAATCAGTTGTTTTTTAAAGTGACAGATATGCCGGGTGACAGTATGCAGATAGACATGCAATCACCACTGCTGATGGATAGTGTAGTGCTGATACCAGATGTACATTCGTCGAGGCTGGAAAAGGTACGCTATGTCAATGAAGGTAATGTGTGGTGGGTGTTTTATCCGTTCAGTAAGTTGAAACAGGGGGAGACGTACTCGTTGGTGATGTATTATCATGGTAGCCCAAGAAAGGCTGTGAACCCGCCCTGGGACGGCGGCATAAGCTGGAAAAAAGATGATGAGGGTAACCCATGGATTTCAGTGTCGTGTCAGGGGCTGGGTGCAAGTGTATGGTGGCCCTGCAAAGATGCCCAGTGGGATGAGCCAGAAACAGGAATGCAAATAGCACTAGAGGTGCCCAAAGGAATGGTAGGGGTGAGTAATGGCAGAATGGTGAGTGTGGGTGAAGGAGAGACAAGCACAACTACAGTATGGGAGGTGCAGAGCCCAATAAACAACTATGATGTAACGTTTTATGCTGGTGACTATGTGCACTGGCAGGATACGCTGATGGGTGAAAAAGGTAGGCTAGACCTTGACTACTATGTGCTGAGAAAAAACGAGAAAAAAGCTAAGTCGCAGTTTATTGTTGTGAAACAAATGATACATTGTTTTGAGTATTGGATGGGGCCTTATCCGTTTTATGAAGATGGGTACAAACTGGTAGAAGCACCCTACTTGGGTATGGAACACCAGAGTGCAATAGCGTATGGCAACGACTATAAGATGGGCTACAAGGGTTTTGATAGATCACTGACTGGCCATGGGCTAAAGTGGGACTACATAATAGTACATGAAAGCGGGCATGAATGGTTTGGGAACAATGTAACCGCTGGCGACATGGCCGACAATTGGGTGCATGAGGGGGTGACATCCTACTCAGAGGCTCTGTTTACGGAGTGCTTACTGGGTAAGGAAAAAGCAGCAGAATATAGTAGGGGATTGTGGCACAATATAAAAAATGAACAGCCTATAATAGCGGCTTATGGAGTGAACGAAGAAGGTACGAGCGATATATATGAGAAGGGTGCGGCAGTGATGCATATGATAAGAGAGATGACAGGGAATGATGAAAAATTCAGAAAGATGCTGCGAGGGTTGGGTAAAGAATTCTATCATGGGATAGTGAGCTCGGAGCAGGTGGAGCAATATATAGCAGCCCAAACCGGACTGAAGCTGGATGCGTTTTTTGATCAATATCTGCGACGGGCAGAGATACCTCAGTTGGAGTACTATGTAAAGAACAATGAACTGAATTATAGGTTTGAGGATGCTGTGATGGGTTTTACATTGCCTGTAACAGTAACAACTAAAACAGGAAAGACTATTATAAAGCCCACAACAGAATGGCAAAAGATGGGCTGGACAAAGGGATATGACCTTAAAGTGAGTAATGACTACCTGATAAAAGTGAAGAAATGACTTAATAGAATGGGGATAGATGAAAGGTTTAAAATTTTATTTTTGCGTTTTGAATATTTCCATTACCTTTGCAGTCCTTAAAAAATTCTAAATTAATGGCAAACCATAAAGCAACCAAAAAGGACGTTCGTCAGAGTGAAAAGCGCCGTGAGCGTAACCGTTACTACGGTAAAACTACTCGTAATGCGATTCGTACATTGCTAGCAACAACCGATAAAACCGCAGCACAAGAAAGTCTTGGAAAGGTAGTGTCTATGATTGACAAACTTGCTAAACGCAATGTGATACATAAAAATAAAGCTAGCAACCTGAAATCAGGTCTTGTAAAGAGAATTAATGCATTAGCATAATATATTTTACATATTACTATGCCGTCCCGTATTTATTTGCGGGACGGTTTATTTTTTTCCTTCGGGCATAGGCAGAGCGCCTACTAGCCAACTTCCATCAAATACATTAATCAAATGGGTGCATTGTTTTAACTTTTCAAAACGATGTTTTGATTAACTTTGCCCCTCAAAACAGGTTCTTTTTACAATATGATAAGCCGAAGGAATATCCGTGTGAAAGTGATGCAGACATTGTATACACTCTCTTCATTTGAGCATGGAGCGCAGGGGAATAAAGAAACAGCAGCCACAATACTTAATGTAAAGCTAGGTCAGGTATTAGATTTATTTACTGTTTCGGTTTTGTACACATTGCGCATTGCCGAGTATGCCGATATTGATGCACGTCAGCGTGCATCAAAGTATTTGGTAACCACTGACGACCGCAATGCAGATACAAGAATAGCCAATAACAGTTTTGTGCAAATGCTGCACAACAACAAGTCGTTTAATGACAGAATTAAAAACGATAAGCTTGACAGATTTGTAGATGACAACAATGTAAAAAAGGTGTTTCATCAGCTACAAAAGACAGCTGAATACATCAATTACATTGGTGAGCACACTAACACACCAGCCCAAGACAAAGCTATAGTACAGTTTATATGGGAAAAGCAGATACTGGAGAACGAAGAGATGCTCTCTAACTTTACAGATGACTTGCCAGGATGGGAAGATGATGGTGAGTTGATTGTGATGCTGATGCAGAATTTTTTTAACGGTGGTGCAAAGGTGGAATTCTCGAAACTACTTTCGTCTGAAAAAAGAGAATATGCTCAGGACCTACTGCTGGCTGTAATAGACAAAGAACCTTACAGCACAGAACTAATACTTCCAAAGCTGAATAACTGGGACAAAGACCGCGTAGCAATGATAGATATGCTGCTGCTAAGAATGGGAGTGTGTGAATTTTTGTATTTCCCTACTATACCTACTAAAGTGACCATAAACGAGTACATAGATATAGCCAAACAATATAGCACACCACAAAGTGGGCAGTTTGTGAATGGTGTACTGGACAACATATTGAAAGATCTGGTGAAGGATAACAACATCAATAAGACAGACAGAAATAAAAAATAAAGAAGTAATCATAGGTTTATCAACACCGTCTAAATTATAAGCTGAGCAATGAAACAATACTTGTTAATAGCAGTGATGGCACTGGCAGCATGTAGCGATAGCAAACAGCAACCCGATGATAATAAATTGCCCACGAGTTTGGTGAATAACCCAAGGAGCGCAGAGGGAATAGATACAGTAGCAGCTGCAATGAAACCGATGATGGAGTTTAAAGATACGCTACACAACTTTGGTACAATACATGAGAACGAAGTGGTGGCGTATGAGTTTGCCTTTAGTAACACTGGTAAGTCTCCTCTCATCATTAGTTCGGCATCAGGTTCTTGTGGGTGTACAGTAGCAGACTATCCCAAAGAGCCAGTGATGCCAGGGCAGGCGGCTACTATGAAGGTGACCTTTAACTCGGCAGGGAAGCAGGGACATCAAGAAAAGACAGTAACCTTACAGACCAACACGCTGCGCGGTACCCATTTGCTGTTCATACAAGCAGAAGTGGAAAAGAAAAAATAAAACAACAACTATTTTCAATAACAATAACTCACAAAAACGAAACAAGTGAACTCAGGAACATTAATGTTACAGGCTGCAGCAGCACCAGGTGGTGGTATGATGCCGATTTTTTTGATGGTAGGTATGTTTGTGGTAATGTATTTTTTTATGATACGACCACAGGCTAAACGTGCTAAAGAGCAGAAAAAATTTTCTGACGATCTTACGTCTGGAGAGCAGATAGTGACTACTGCTGGTATCCATGCACGCATTAACCGTGCAAATGAAGATGGTACATTACAGATAGAGATAAGCCGTGGTAGCTTTATGACCATAGAACGTTCAGCGGTATCGATGGAGTTGACAGCTGCTGCTCGTAAGAAAGCAAGTGCTACTACAGAAGTAGCCGCAAAATAAGAATGACTGTGGCCAAATGCTGAAGAAAGGAAGGCAGATGGCTGCACATAGTGATAGACATTAACAGCTTACTCACCCACTAGCCAACAATGCTGAAGGTAGGAATAACGGGAGGTATAGGGTCTGGAAAATCAGTTGTATGCCGGGTGTTTGCTACACTCGGTATACCTGTGTTTAATGCAGATGATGCCGCAAAGTACCTGATGAGTACAGATGCTGAATTGAGAACTGCAATAATAGGCCTACTAGGTGAAGACGCGTACAACGGTACTGTTCCCAACAAAGAAAAAATAGCAGGTATAGTGTATGGGCAACCCGACAAACTGAAACTACTCAACGCATTGGTACACCCAGCCACAGTAGCATATGGAAGAGAATGGCTGCACCAGCAAAAGACTCCTTATTCAATAAAAGAAGCCGCTATATTTTTTGAGAGCGGTAGCCATACCGAAATGGATGTCATGATAGGCGTGACAGCACCTACTGCACTACGCGCCGAAAGAGCGATGAAACGGAGCAATCTAACGGAGGCAAAAGTTGTCAGCATAATGCAGCAGCAAATGGACGATACTGAAAAAATGAAACGCTGCGAGTATGTGATAACCAATAATGGTGTGCTGCCATTGCTACCGCAGGTATTGGAGCTGCACCATAAACTTTTGGTTAAAGCCATATAATTTTCTTTTTCATTCTCACTATTTATTTAAGTTTTACTGTTTTTGACAGTCCATATTCATTTGTGAAATCCAGATATTTTTCTGTTTATTTACAACTTGTAAATAACTATATAAACCTATGACCCGTTTCATTCTATCACTATTAGTTACTTTTTGCTTGGTGCAAACCAGTGGCGCCCAGCAACTGTACAAAGTAAAAGGAGTGGTTTATGACACCTTCCTCAATGCCCCCCTTTATTTATCGTCTGTAATGCTGGTGAGAAGCGCAGATAGTGTGCTGGAAACTTACGCCAGAGCTAATGATAATGGTGAGTTTGAGTTGGGCACCAAAAGAAGCGGGAAATACATACTACGCATAGTGAGACCCGGCTATGCCGACTATAGCGACTTACTGAACCTGACAGATGGAATGACTGATATGGACACTGTGGCAATGCTATCGAACGAGCACTTGCTGAAGGAGTTTGTATTTACCCAACAGGTAGCAGCAATAAAGATAAAGGGAGATACAACAGAATATATGGCAGATAGCTTTCTGAATAAGGAAGGTGCCAGTGTAGAAGAATTGCTGAAAAAGCTACCTGGCATACAAGTAGATAAAAATGGCAAAATAACAGCACATGGTACTACCGTAGAAAAAGTGCTGGTAGATGGTGAGGAATTCTTCTCAGACGACCCCAAGGTGGTGACACAGGGGCTGCAAGCTGCAGTAGTAAGTAAGGTACAGGTATATGACAAAAAGAGTGATCAAGCGGAGTTTACAGGTATAGATGATGGGGAAAAGACCCGAACGATAAACCTGCAACTGAAAGAGAACAAGAAGAAGGGCTATTTTGGGAAACTGGATGCTGGAGGGGGCACTGATGGTTACTATCAGCAGCAGGGAATGATCAATGGTTTTAAGGGGAAAAGACAACTGGCAGCATTTGGTATCATATCTAACACTGACAAGGTGGGGCTAGGGTGGGAAGAAGGAAACAAATATGGGGGAAGTGCAGGTATAACAGAAATAGGTGATGATGGGTCGTGGAACATGATAGGTACAAGTTTTGATGAGTTTTCGGGGTGGAGTGGAACCTATGAAGGAGATGGGCTACCGAGAGTATGGACGGGTGGTGGGCATTATGCCAACAAATGGAATGAAGATAAACTACATGCATCTACCAGCTACAGGTATGCACTGCAACAGGTGGATATAGGAGGCAACAATAGTAGAATACTGGCACTAGCGGGAGATACATCGAGAGTGAATACGGAAAATAAAAAACAGTTTAATTCGGGCGAGCGTCACAGCCTAAAAGGACTATTGGAATGGAGTATAGATACGCTAACGAGTCTGAAAATGGCGGTAAATGGCGGTGTGAAAAAGAACTATAGTTCGTCGGAATACAGAACAGAGACGTATAATTTGGCTAAAGATGCAGCTGGTGCGAAAACGCTTAACGACAGAGATATAACTGCCTTTGGCGATGAGCAAACAATGAATATTGATTTACTGCTGCGCCGGAAGTTTGCTAAACGAGGAAGAACGCTTTCACTGGACTTGAAAGAGAACTATAAAAACACAAATGGTGGAGGCATGCTGTATGCGGTTACTACCTCCACCGACTCGGCGGTAGTAGATGTAACAGACCAGAAGAAAGTGAACAATAGTAATAGTTTGTCGCTGTATGGAAAGGTAGTGTACACAGAACCATTATCGAAAGTGGCGTTTTTGGAAACCAATTATTCAATGACCGTAAATAATAGTTCTGCGCTCAATTCATCGCTAGACAGAGACCCATCTGGTGGCGACTACACTGTACTGAGGGACAGTTTCAGTAGCGACTACAGGTATAACATCCTCATAAACCGCGGTGGACTTGGGATGAAGTTCGTGTATAAAAAGCTGAATTTCTCATTTGGTGGCGATGTGTCAAATTCTAGTTTCTTACAAACTGATTTATTGAACGGAGATACATCGGTAAGGTATAATTTCATCAATCTTTTTCCTAAAGCAAATTTCACTTACAAGATAGCCAGACAGACAAGTTTGAGAGCTTCGTATAACGGACGAACTAAACAGCCTACTATACAACAGATACAACCTCTGAACCAGAATACAGATCCGCTTAACATAGTGACAGGTAACCCTAATTTGAAGCAGGAATTTATGAATAGTTTCAGTTTGAATTTCAATAATTACAAAACTTTAAAGGATAGGTATTTGTATGTGGGAGGTAGTTTCAACACAGTGGCTGATGCTATAAGCACCTCACAGACTACCGATGGAGCTGTATATAAAACCCAATATATCAATGTAGATGGTAATTATGATGCCAATTGGTATTCGGGTTACAATTTCAAGTTGAAAAAGCCTGAAATTAATATTGGGTTCTCGTTTGATGGTAGTACTGGAAGGGTTAACAATCTGGTAAATAACCAAAAGAATGTGAGTATCAACAACAGATATACTTTTGGTCCGAATGTGAGTTACAGGAAAGAAAACAAGTTTGATTTCAGCTGGACGCCAAACGTTACCTACAACTACAATACATCGACTGTAAACAGCCTGCCGGTAAACTACTGGATGCTGGAAAACGAACTGAATGGCGAGGTGGAACTGCCTAAAAATATAGAAATAGGTAGTAGTGCAACGATGATGATAAGGCAGAAAACAGCAGTGTTTACGGACAACAATAGTATCGTGAAATGGAATGCGTATGTGTCCAAGAAATTTCTGAAAAAGAAGGAGCTGATAGTAAAGTTGCAGGTATTTGATATTCTGAATCAGAACCTAGGCTTTGCCAGAAGTGCACAAGGTAATATGGTGACCCAAAATAGTTATCTGACTATTCGAAGGTATGGTATGCTCAGTGTGGCCTGGAACTTTACGCACACACCTGGCGTAACTACTATGGATGAAGACGATGACTAAAATAAACAAAGTAGCTATGAAACTGATAATATTTATACTGCTGGTAATGGTGGAAGTGACCGCATATGGGCAATACACCCTTAGCGGTAAAATAGAGTATGAGAAAAAAGTAAACTCCCATGCCCGCATGAAGGACTATGGCGATGACAATAACTCGTGGTATGAGCGTATGAAATCGCAAGTGCCAAAGTTTAGCATTACGTACTTTGATCTGGTATTTGATAGGAACAGAAGTATTTACAAACCTGGAAGGGAAGTGCCAGCGCCAACAAAGAACTTTGGTAGTGACCCTGCATCTGATAATGTAGTATATACCGACCTAGTGGCTAGAAGGGTGACGGCTGTGAAGCAGATATTTGAAGAGAAATTTGTGGTGGAGGACACTATGCGTATGCTGGAATGGCGGTTGAAGGATGAAGTGCGTACCATAGCCAATATAAAGTGCCGTAAAGCAGTAGGGGTGATTTGTGATTCGGTATATGTAGTGGCTTTTTATGCAACCGATATATTAGCAGATAGCGGACCCGAAATGTTTGGTGGGTTGCCAGGTATGATACTGGAGATAGCTATACCCAGATTACACACTACATGGGTAGCTACTAAGATAGAAATGATTGCTACAAAGGATGAAGACTTTGTAATGAAAACAAAAGGTAAAAAAGTAACTAATAAGCAGATGTATGATGCTGTGATGGGTGGACTAAAAGACTGGGGCAAATGGGGAACCAAGTATGTATGGCTGTCTGTACTGTAAGGTGGGCAAAAGGATAGTGCTATTGGCAAAAACAATGATGATGAAGGTATTCTTACTCTAAATTTGTAATTCAACTACACAAAAAAATACATTCATGAAACGTAATGCAACTGCCGTATGGAACGGCTCGGGTAAAGAAGGAAATGGTAATTTGTCAACACAAAGCACCACACTTAGCAATGCACAATATTCTTACAAAAGCCGTTTTGAAGAAGGAGTAGGAACTAATCCGGAAGAGCTGATAGCCGCAGCGCATGCAGGTTGTTTTTCTATGAAACTATCTTTCGTGCTGGGTGCCGCAGGCTTCACTCCAGAGAAAATAGAAACTCGCTGCGACATAACATTGGACAGCGGTGTAGTGACCACTAGCGATATAGTGGTAACAGCTTCTGTGCCCGGTATCAATGCGGAGCAGTTTGCTGCTTGTGCTGAAGACGCTAAAGCTAACTGCCCAATATCTAAGTTGTTGAACTGCAATATTACATTGCATGCTACACTAGCATAGTATATTAAGGGAAGGAAAAAACATTTGATTTTTGAAAGTTGCACACCCAATTGTGCAACTTTCGTATTTTTCTGTAGTTCTACAAGTGCATTTTTATTCCTTTTTGCAAAGCCAGATGTGCTATTTGTAGAATAGTATATGTTTTAGGTGAGCATTTTTTCTATTCTGCTAAATCCTTCGGTGGGTGAAAGACCTTCCCAAAGTATACTATAAATGACAGTGGCTAATGGTAACTCAATGCCATATTGAGCAGCCAGGGCTTGCATGCCACGCGCAGCATAATAGCCCTCAGCAACCATATTCATTTCTAGTATGGTGGCTTTTACAGTATAACCCTTACCTATCATTGCACCAAACGTACGATTGCGGCTATGAAGGGAATAGCAGGTAACAAGGAGATCTCCGAGGTATGCGCTGGTATGAAAGTCAGGTTGCTCATCGGAGGGGTGTACTTTCTCGAAGTGACTTTGCAGGAAGCCATACATTTCACGGTAACAGTTGGTGGTATAAACACTCAGGAAATTGTCGCCATAGTCGAGAGCATGTGCAATACCAGCACCTATTGCAAATATGTTTTTGAGCACTGCAGCATACTGAGCGCCCCAAATATCATGATTGTGGGTAGTGTTGATATACGTGCTGTTAAATGAAGCTGCTACGCCTTGTGTAAGCGAATCATTGAGGCCAGAGAACGTTAGGTATGACAGTCGCTCTTGTGCTACTTCCTCAGCATGACAGGGGCCAGTAATAGCTACATAGTTTTGGAGCGAGAGCCCCATTGTTGCGGTCATATAATCGTTGAGCAAAAGGTTGCAGTCGGGTAGTATACCTTTGATGGCAGAAACGATATTTTTCTGTTGCCATATTTCTGCAGGTATCTGATTGATGACACTTTGCGCGTATGCAGAAGGAACTGCTACCACTACAGTGTTGCACTTGTCGAGCATATCCTGTAGGTTATCGGTGGGCATGATGGTGCCTGGCATAAACCTTACAGTTGTAAGGTAGTGTGGATTGTGGTGTCTGGTAGATAAGCTATTGATTGCTTCCTGATTACGTACCCACCAATGAATAGTTTGACCATTGTCGGTCAGAATCTTTGCGAGAGCAGTGCCCCAGCTACCGTTGCCAATAATCCCTGTTTGTCCTATCATAGAAGTAGTAAAAATAAGCGATAAAGTATAAAGTAGGGTATAGAGGCAGATTTTAGCATTTTGATTAGTAAAGACAATAGTAGCGTGTGAAACGTTGTAATGCAAGCAGTGTAGTTGCATTCAAACAACATTGCAGACTTTTTGCAACGTGGGATGTGATAGCAAGAGGGTATATTTACGTCATGAACACAGCCATTGTATTAGGAGCTACTGGACTTACAGGCAGCCGACTTGTAGGAATGTTATTGGGAGATGCTCGTTTTGTTGCAGTTAAGATTTTTGTGCGTAGAAGTACCGGTATCAATAATAGTAAGTTAGAAGAGCATATTGTGAATTTTGACAAGCCAGAGGAGTGGCAAAACAGGGTGAAAGGCGATGTTTTGTTTTCGGCAATGGGTACTACATTAAAGGTGGCTGGTAGTAAGGATGCACAGTACCTGATTGACTATACTTATCAGTACCAGATGGCTAGGATAGCGGCCGCCAATGGTGTGAAACGATACGTGCTGATATCGGCAGGAGGTGCAGATGCTAGTTCTTCAATTTTCTATTCGAGAATGAAGGGAGAGCTGGAGCGAGATGTGCAGCAATTGGCTTTTGAAGCGGTGCATATTTTGCGTCCGGGTATACTATCGGGTAATAGAAAGGTGGTGCGTACTGGTGAGCGCATAGGCATAGCTGTGATGCGTGTAGTGGGTGCTATACCCGGCTTGAGTGCACTAAGACCTATAGATGTAGGTATTCTGTCAGCAGCAATGATTAACGCTTCTATGAGCCCAGAAAAAGGCACTCATGTGTATGGAATGGGTGATGTGTTTAGACTAGGCGGTAAATAGCTATCCTGCTTTTGCCAGTATTTGATCTTTGTCTTTGTACACCAGCATGAGAAAGAGACCTGTTATCACCAGCAATACCGACAAGATTTCAGCCTGACTAGGATGAATGAAACCCCAATCATATTCATAGTTAACTCTTATACGCTCTACTAAAAAGCGCTCTGTGCCTGCAAGGGTGAGGTATAAGCCGAACATCTTTAGAGTGCCTACTAATTTTTTGCGAAGCGCCCACATAACAAAAAACAGCGATACGCAAACAAAAAACTCATAGATTGGGGTGGGGAAAACACTTACAGGCAATACATTACAGTATTCGCCTACACAGCCTTGTATGGGCATACCTTCATGCCCCACATTGTGAGGATAGGTCATGCCAAACAACCAATCGGGCAGCCAAGAAGGTGCGGGAACATTGGCAAATGGTGTTTTGTCAACCATGTCTTTGATGTACTGTGCATCGGCTGGGGTAGAGATACGCATACTTCCATCAGGATTAGCGATGTAAGCAGTATTGAATATCCCCCAGTCTCCATCTCCAGAGAACTGGCAGCCCAGCCTGCCCAACCCATAAGCCAGCATAATAGCAGGTGCCGTAGCGTCGCAAAGGTGCTTAAAAGGTATTTTGTTTTGGCGGGCATAGAAGTAAAATGATAGCGTAGCTACAATAAGTCCTCCAAGGAAAGTAAGTCCGCTGGAAGAAGTAAGACTACGAATGGGGTCTTGGATGAAGTCGTCCCAGGTTTCGAAGGCGTTGAATATTTTGGCACCAGCCAGCCCAGCTACAGCGCCTATGACTATTATCTCAGTAATGCGTTCGTGGGGGTAAACTTTGATTTGTTTTGTGACAGGCTCGGGTAGTTGCTCTTTCTTTTTTTCGGCATACTTTAAGTATCCCAAAATGGCGGCTACCAAAACACCTGCTACAAAGTTACCATTGGATGAAAAGAGGTATCCCATTGGGTCGGGGGAAACTGCAGCGAAGTTGCCAAAGATGCCGCCTATTTTAAAACCAAGCAGAAAACCGGTAATTATGGAACCCCAAAGCTCTGTTTGGGTCATTGGTTTGCCCAGCGTGATAGTCTGAAACTGAGGTTGTAACAGGCCTTGTAGTGCTTTTCTTTTCAGCTCACTACCGGTAGCCCAGGCTGCTGCCAAAAACGACAGTGCCACTAAAAAACCAAATGTTTTGAATAGGCTGAGCCATTCGGGCATTTCTATGCCTGTGAGGGCATGGAGCAGGTATTGGAAATCGGGATACATGGCTGTAAAAGTAAGTGAAAAAAGTAAGTGACCTTGTGAGCGAGAAAAGTAGGGCTAAAATGTTGTGAAAGAAATAGGTTGATTTTTAGATTTAGCTGGGGCGACAGTCAGTATTTTTGGTGGTAAATAGTTAGACAGGCAGCTGAAATGGTAACATTTTTTTCATTGAACCTCATTTTCTTTTTGTTTTAACTATTTACTATTTACTTTAGTCCCTCGACTCTGAAAGATGAAAAAAGAAAAAGTATTGATAGTAGGTGCAGGCGGCCAAATAGGCGTGGAACTGGCACTTGCATTGCGCAATGTATATGGTAATGATAATGTGATAGCATCTGATATAAAGGAGGCTCATCCTATATTGAGGGATAGTGGTCCGTATGCGATGCTGAACGCAATGGATGCGATTGCAATGCTGGAGTTGATAAAAAAAGAAGGGATAACACAAGTTTATTTGCTGGCGGCAGTACTGTCTGCTACCGGCGAAAAAGACCCCAAGCGAGCATGGGACATAAACATGCAAAGTTTGCTGCAACTGCTAGACATAGCCGTGCAAGAAAAACTGACTAAAATATACTGGCCCAGCTCTATAGCTGTGTTTGGGTCTACAACACCCCGTAATGGTACTCCACAACAAACGGTAGTGGAGCCACGTACGGTATATGGTGTAAGTAAGTATGCAGGAGAATTGTGGTGCCAATACTACAATCAGCGCTGGGGGCTAGACGTACGTAGCTTACGCTATCCGGGTCTTATAAGCTGGAAGTCGGCACCAGGTGGTGGCACTACCGATTATGCAGTAGAGATTTATCATGAAGCGCTGAAACATAAAAAATATACCTGCTTTTTGTCGGAGCATACTTATCTGCCCATGATGTATATGGATGATGCTATAAGAGGCACCATAGAACTAATGGAGGCACCACAGGAAATGATAAAATCACGCATGGCGTATAATTTATCTGCTATGAGTTTTTCGCCGGCGGAGATTGCTGCTTCTATTCAAAAACACATCCCAGAGTTCACTATTGATTATGCGCCAGATTTCAGACAGCAGATAGCTGACGGATGGCCAGCTAGCATCGATGATAGCGTAGCTCGTGACCATTGGAACTGGAAGCATGAATTTGACCTAGACAAGATGACGGCTGCAATGCTGCACAACTTGAGTAAATAATTACAAAGGCTATCTTATGAGTACTAGCCACCTATGGCAGCCATAGATTCGTGTGCTGAGTTCTTCTCGGCTTCGTGTCCATCCTTGGCTCTGTGGTGTATCGCATTGGTAATTTGTGTCATCATTTGCAGGTCAGTATTTCCGTTTCTTATCAGGTCGCGGATATTGAGTACTCCGCCATCATATAGGCAGGTTTTAAGCATGCCTTGAGGTGTGATGCGAATACGATTGCAGGTGCCGCAGAAGGAACGGGTATAGGCTGCTATGATCCCTACGTTACCTTTATGACCAGGTATCTGGTAGTTGTATGAGGTGGAGTAAGGAGGGTCTGGCAGCTTTCTGATGAGAGGGTACGACTGTTTGATGGTTTCTAATATTTTTAGATAGTCCCATGTTATTGAGGTAGCGGCATTGCCGCTGCCATTGAATGGCATTTCCTCTATAAAACGCACACTTACAGGCATGTCTTTGGTCAATGCCACCAGTGGCAATATATCTTGTGTATTCTTTCCATCCATCACAACCGCATTGAGCTTTACTACTATGCCGTTACTGAGTAGTTGTTGCAGTGTGTGCATAACTGCAGGTAGTTCGTCGCGGCGGGTAATGGCAAAAAAACGTTCTCTGTTGAGCGTATCCAGACTGAGGTTTACAGATTTTACACCATATTTTTTCAGTTCGGGTATGTGGGGAGCGGTGAGTACGCCGTTGGTGGTGAGGGTGAGTTCTTGTAGGTTGTTGAGTTTTGAAAGAGCGGCGATAAAAGTCATGATATCTTTTCTTACAAAAGGCTCGCCACCTGTGATGCGTATTTTGCTGATGCCATGATGTACCAGCAGGGTAGTGATACGCAACATTTCTTCGTAGCTCATTAGGTCGGTGCGCGACAGCCAATCTATACCATGCTCGGGCATACAGTAGAAGCAACGGAGGTTGCACCTGTCTGTGACTGCGAGACGCAGGTAATTGATGTTTCTGCCGTGATTATCTATCAGCACCTTTCAAAGATTTTATTGAGCATACGTTTTGCCACAACTATAAGGAAGTATGGTATAATGATTCTGAGTTAATATAACACTTCATAACAATGAAGGTAAGCTGAAAACAATAAAATGAACTTGTGCCATGTGCACTAAAGTATAATATTGTCTATAAGCCTTATTTCGCCTATACGAGCCGCTATAAGCGCCACTGTGGGTGTACCAGGGGTGTACTGATGCAGTATGGTGAGGTCATTAGCGTTCGCAAGGGCTACATATTCTGTCGCAAAACCTTTTGCGGCTAGCAGCTCTTCGCATTCTTTTTTTACAATGTCAAAATTGCCGTTATCTTGTTTGGCCTGAATCGATACTAGGCACTGATAAATGATGCCAGCCAATGCACGCTGAGGGGTGGTGAGCCTACGGTTGCGGGAGCTCATAGCCAGTCCGTCAGCCTCGCGAGTAGTGGGGCAGATAGCTACAACAGGTGATGAGTTGCCTAGCTGATGCACCAGTTCTTTGATTACCATACATTGCTGGTAGTCTTTTTGCCCTAGATATAAAGTGTGTGGTTGTACAATGTCGAGCAGTCTGGCTACTACCTGTCCTACTCCTTTGAAGTGTCCGGGACGAGTTGCTCCTTCCAGGACGGTTTCAAGATATCCGAAGTCGAAAGTAGTTGCCAGGTCACTACCACCTGGGTAAACCTCGGTGGCAGATGGCAGAAATAACACATCACAATTTGCTCTGAGCAGTAACTCTATGTCTTTATCGGTAGAGACTGGATATTTTTCTAAGTCTTTTTTGTCGTTAAATTGGGTTGGGTTTAAGAAGATGCTACATACCGAAAGCATGTTATCAGCTATACACTTATTGACCAACGATATGTGCCCACTGTGCAATGCACCCATGGTAGGGATAAACCCTATTCTCTTACCGGCTGCCTTTTGCTGAGCTATAAAACTTTGTATGTCTTTGGTCTGTTTGAGGATGACCATATAACTATTTTAGGTTTGCAGCGTGCAAAGTACGGTTGGAATTCAATATTTTCGTAATTTTGCAGACTGTTTTTATTATTTCTTACCAAATAATCAATTTCTTAGCATGTCTGCAGACACAAAGAAACGTGTTTTAATTATTGCCAACGAGCTTTCTCCATACACTGAGTTTACTGATTTTGCACAGATACTAAACAACCTGGCTATCAAGACTTTTGACTCAGGTTTAGAAATTCGGGTTATAATGCCTCGTTTCGGGGTTATCAACGAACGTCGCCACCGCCTACATGAGGTTGTGCGCCTTTCGGGTATCAACATTATTGTAGACAAAGACGACTATCCGCTTATTATCAAGGTAGCGTCTCTTCCTAATGCACGCCTTCAAGTGTACTTCATGGACAATGAGGATTACTTTAAGCGTAAGTCTGTGTTTCGCGACGATCAGGATAACTTCTTTGACGACAATGGCGAACGTATGATTTTCTTCTGTAAAAGTGCGCTAGAGACTGTTAAAAAATTTGGATGGCCGCCCCACGTTATTCATTGCCATGGCTGGATGACATCGCTGGTGCCTCTGTATCTGAAAACAACTTATAAAAAAGAACCTGTTTTCGGATATTCGAAAGTTATATATACAGCGCAAGCAGATCAGTTTAAAGAGAAGTTGAACCCCAACTTCATGAAAAAAGCTATCATCAGCACAGATATAAAGGACAAGGATATGGAGCCCTTTAAAGACTGTGATAATGTGGCGCTGACCATAGGTGCGGGTAAAAGTGCGGATGTGATAGTGTATGGATCTGAGGCGGTAGATAAAAGAGTAACTGACGAACTGAAACCTACTAAGTATAAAAAAGTGTTGCAATACGAAGAGAGCTGGAAGGAAGATGTAACCCCACTGCTCGATCTGTATAAAAGCTTAACAGAGTCTTAGAATTTCTTTTGCCACCTTAGCCTACTAAAATTTATTTTCCTTTGAAGTATCGTTTCCGCTTACCGGTAATACTGGCAACTGTATTAGTTGTTTTGTTTTCGCAAACCGGTTGCAAAGAGAATACACTGATCAATTCGCAGGTATCACCGTCCGACAATAAGTTGGGTGTATATGACACTTCGCTCAGTTGTATCACCCATACTTACTACGACGATACAGCCATAACTAGTGTGCATGTTTCAGGATTGGCTACCTATCAGGGGGTAGGGAGTATGGAAGATCCGTTTTTTGGAACTGTGAATGCTGCTACTCATTTTCAGGTGGTGCCAGTAAATGCTAGCATTGCTGTTTTTACAGATAAGACCATAGATTCCGCTGTGCTAGTGTTGCCTTATAGTGGGTTTTCGTTCGGCGACACGGCCGACCAAAATGCGACTATTTCATATCAGGCATTTTTTATGAATGATTTGTTGGCTGCAAACTCAGTAATCTACTCTTATGAAACTAAGCAGATAGATGCTGTACGCCCATTGAGCGAGCCTACCGCTGTGAACATATACAAGCTAAAAGACTCTCTGCACGTGGCTGGTAAAAAATATCAGCCGGGCGTGCGCATGAAGCTGAATTTGCCAGTATTGTTGAGCCGTTTGCAGCCTGCACTGACTGCTGCCACTAATGCACCTGCTACTGCAAATACAGCGTTTCAGGAGGTATTTAAGGGTGTATGCGTTAAAGTAGCAGATGCTAGGAAAACCACAAGTTTGCTACCATACTTCAGGATGGATGGCAACTCAGACTACTCTAGCGCTGGCATAATAGTGTACTATCACTCCAACTCAGGGGCTGCAGATACATTAACTCAACGTTATTTTTTCAATGGAGAGAACTGTGGGTTTTACAACAAGGTATCTCGTTCATATGGTAGGTATCCTGTAAGCAATCTGTACAACTCCACCCAGGCAAATGACAGCATTATAGGTTTGCAAAACCAGCCGGGTGCATATATAGACGTGGTCATACCAGGTATTAGTAGTTTGCCTTCAGGTGTTATCAACAAAGCAGAATTGCAGTTGACTTTATTGCCAGCTTACACTAACAAATTTGAGTCTCCTGAGCGTATTTTTCCACGAATAGTGAGCAATGGTCGTTATCCTGACGGTACATCGGCTGGTGGGAGGTACAATGTGGCTGATGCGTATCCGCTCACTAGTCTTACCCCGTTTGCAATACTCGGTGGTACACAGCGGGAGGTGGTGCGTAGTGGTGTGACTGTCAATACGTACAATATAGGAATACCTAGAGAAGTAATGAGGTCTAGAGCTAGTGGGAACGATACTATTCATCTGAACCTGAGGAATGTTATATCAGGTACTCAAGACTTTATAGGAGCATACCGCATGATAGCTGCGGGGGGTAATCATCCTAACCCATTGTACCGAGCTAAACTTTTTGTTGTATATTCAAGCCTCAAATAAACTAAACTATGTGTGGTATAGTAGGTTACATAGGCACTAGAGATGCCTTTCCAATTATCATTAAAGGGCTTAAACGTCTAGAATACAGAGGATATGACAGTGCAGGTATAGCATTGCTGAATGGAGATATGACTGTTTTTAAAAAAGCAGGTAAAGTAAGTGAGCTGGAGAAAATTGTTATTCCAGGCCAAACTGTTGCTAATATAGGCATAGGTCATACCAGGTGGGCTACGCATGGCGAACCTAATGACAGAAATGCTCACCCTCATCTGTCTCAGTCTGGTAATTTAGCCATTATTCACAATGGTATCATTGAGAACTATTCGTCTATAAAAGAAGAACTCACTAAAAGAGGTTACGTATTTCACTCAGATACTGACACTGAAGTATTGGTGAATCTGATAGAAGAAGTACAAAAGACAGAAAAAACCACACTGGACAATGCAGTGCGCATAGCGCTCAATGAAGTAGTGGGTGCTTATGCAATAGTGGTGCTCAATAAAAATAATCCTGACCAGTTGGTAGCTGCCCGTAAAGGTAGCCCAATGGTGATAGGCATAGGTGAAGATGATTTCTTTATAGCATCTGATGCATCTCCTATCATAGAATACACTAAAAATGTGGTGTATCTTGACGATCAGGAATATGCTGTTATCAACCGTAATGGTACTTATTCTATACGTACATTGGGCAATGTAGAAAAGTCGCATGCGATACAAAAGCTTGAATTCTCGCTTGAGGCTATAGAGAAAGGTGGTTTTGAGCACTTTATGCTCAAAGAAATATATGAGCAACCCAAGGCTATAGAAGATGCACTGCGTGGCAGAATGAATGCCAGCCAGGGATGGATAAAGCTAGGCGGGCTCAATGAGTTTATTAACCGAATAGACAATGCTGGCAGATTTATTGTAACAGCTTGTGGTACTTCATGGCACTCAGGCTTGATAGGTGAATATCTTATTGAAGACTTGGCTCGTGTGCCTGTGGAAGTGGAATATGCGTCAGAGTTTAGATATCGCAACCCGATTATCAACGAAAAGGATGTGGTTATAGCCATATCGCAATCGGGAGAGACTGCCGATACACTTGCGGCTATAGAGCTGGCCAAAGAGCGTCAGGCACTGGTATATGGTATCTGTAATGTTATCGGGTCTTCCATAGCTCGTACTTCTCACGCAGGCTCCTATACACATGCTGGACCCGAGATAGGTGTAGCATCAACCAAGGCGTTTTCTACACAGATATCACTGCTTACGCTTATAGCCCTGCAACTAGCACAGGTGAAAGGCACGATAGCTACCTCTAAGCTTCGTGAGATATTGTACGAACTGGAGAATATACCACGTAAAATTGAAGAAACACTGCTGCTAGATGCACAGATAAAGGAAATAGCAGCCATCTACAAGGATGCTACTAACTTTTTGTACCTAGGTAGGGGCTATAACTTCCCAGTGGCACTGGAAGGAGCACTGAAGTTGAAAGAAATATCATATATACATGCCGAAGGATACCCTGCTGCCGAAATGAAGCACGGACCAATAGCTCTGATAGATGAAAATATGCCAGTGGTATTCTTAGCTACTAACCAAAGTGCGTATGAGAAAATAGTTTCGAATGTGCAAGAAGTGAAGGCGCGCAAGGGTAAGATTATAGCTGTGATACACAAAAGTGACACACAGATACGCGAACTGGCAGACCATATAATAGAAGTGCCAGAAACTGAAGAAATATTGTCGCCACTCATAACCATAGTGCCACTACAATTGCTAGCATACCACATAGCCATATTACGTGGGTGCAATGTAGATCAGCCTAGGAACTTGGCTAAGTCTGTGACGGTGGAATAAAAATGGATGAATTCATATTTTTTAAAGAACCGCAGCTAATCACTGCGGTTTTTTTGTGAATCAGTTTGTATGTTGTATAGTGTTTTTTCTATTTGTGTAAGCTGCTTGAATATATAGTGCTAATAAATTGAGTTTTGTTATTTTCTTAGAATCACTTGTTTTTTGACTATAAATTAATAAAAAACACTAAAGGAAAGAGTCTTTGTTTCAGATTTCAACCAAGATTTTTGTTTTTTGATGCTTAGTAAGTGTTAATTAATGCTGTGTTAATGAATACAATAGTAAAAAAGGAGTAGTAAGTTTTATCTTTGACGCTTATAAAGCGGTTTGGAGCATAAAATATGTTCGTTTTAATCTGTTCTGTGTTAAATTTCTAATATATTTATCAGTTAAGTATATAAATTTTATTTTTATCAAGCGGAGGATTTGAATGTTATTTTATTTTGTTAAATTTGCCACCAAAGAGTGTAATTATAGTACTGTTAAAACCGATTTGAATAGAAAAACGTAAGTAAAAAACGATAAAATACTGAGTATAAGCCGCAAAAAGCAACACATTGTGCTTGTTTTTTGCGTATACGAGTTATTTATAGAGTGTAAAACTGTAAACTAAGTCCTTGAAAAGCAAAAAATTAAAAAATTATCTGTTTATGAGAAAAGTCTATTTGGCATTTTTATTTCTGTTTACAGGCATGTTATTAACAGTTGCGGGTTATGCGCAAATATCAGTAACAGCCTCAGCAGGAACACCTGGGCCCACGACCTACACCACCTTGAAAGGAGCCTTTGATGCCATTAACGCTGGTACCCATCAGGGGGTAATTAATATTTCGGTGACGGCTAGTACAACGGAGACTGCTGCCGCAGTGCTAAATCAGAGTGGAGGAACATCTTCTTACACCTCCGTTTTAATAAAGCCAGCCGCTTCTACAGCACCAACTATATCAGGAAACATTGCTGCTAATGGAGTGGTGTATTTAAGAGGTGCAAACAATGTAACAATAGACGGTTCTAATACAGTTGGTGGTACCACAAGAGACCTAACAATCAGTAATACAAATGCTGCGTTAGGTACTTATTACGCTGTTGTTAGATTGGGAAGCACGTCTTCTGTAATTCCAGCAGCAAATAATACTATTAGGAATTGTAACATTTTAGGTACAACAACATTTTCTACTTCAGTTGGAATATTAAGTGCTTCTGGTGCAGGAGCACTTACGACTACAGTTACAACAGCAGCAGAAGGTGCAAATTCCAATAATACTTTTACAAATAACTTTATCAACTTAGTAGGTCACGGAATTTTCGCGCAAGGTAATAGTTCAATAACCGATGCTAATACTGTGGTTACCAATAACACTATCACCAATACGCTTTTCAGTGGGATGTTTACTGCTAATATGACAAATATTACTATTAGTGGTAATGAGATAACAAACGTAAACAACGGAATTGCAGGTGTAACACCTAACGTTTTCGGATTGTTGGTAAATGGTCCTTATTCAGGAAACATATTTAACAACAAAATTGTAAACATTTCTAACTTTTCTGTATCGACTACAGGAGGGGGGGCATATGGTATGTCTCTCAGAGCCTTTACTGGTTCTAATGTTAATATATACAATAACTTCATTGCTGATGTTAAGTCGCAAGGCAATGCTGCTTTACTTGCAGTATGTGCTTATGGAATGATGATAGATCAGGGTAATGGTTATAATATTTACAATAACACTGTAAATGTCACTGCTCACACAGGTAATATAGTAGCCGTTCCAGCAGCAATAGGAGTTGGTGGTACACTTGGTGCTAATGCTATCAATCTTCGTAACAACATTTTAGCTAATCAAACTGTATCAGGCAGCACACAGAGATATGCAATATATGCACAGGGTGTAGCTAATACAGTGTTTACTACAATTAACAATAACGTTTACTTCTCAACTGGACCTAACGTAGGTGTGATAGGTGGTACAAACTATTCTACATTAGCTGGTATACAAACAGGTTTTGGTAGCAATACTAATTCTAAAGTTGCTAACCCAGTTTTTGTAACTTCTACAGATCTTCACTTACAAAATGTAATTGCAAATGCTGCTATGCAAATAGGTGCGCCTATTACTACACCTGCCATCACTACCGATATAGACGGTAATGCTAGAGGTGCCGCTGTAACTGTAGCAGGTGCTCATGAATTAGTAATACCAATAGACATAGCCTACACTCCTGTGTTTGCTACCTGTGCTGGTGGTGATATAACATTGAGTGGTGTAACAATTGCTGATAGTTTGGGAGTGCCAACTACAGGTGCTAATGTGCCAAGAGCCTATTTCCGTAAGGGTACAGGTGCTTGGTTTTCGGTGCCAGGTACATTGACCGCAGGTACCGGTACTAGTGGTACATGGGAATTCATAATGCCAGCAGCTACACTAAGTGGTACTGCTGCTTCTAATACCATATCTTATTATGTAATAGCACAAAACACAGCTGGTAAAGTAACATCTAACCCATCGGCTGGTTTGGTGGCTACTGGTGTCAACAGTGTTACTACTCCTCCTACCTCTCCAGTGTCATTTGTTGTGAAGGCGTTGCCGACACTGATAAGTGTAGGAACTGCTACGCCAGCAGTATGTGAGGGAACACCATTTACACTTACGTCAGGTGCGGTATCTGGTGTGGGTGCATTAATATCATACAACTGGTCTGGTCCAGCATCTTACACAAATACTACAGTTGTAAATAATGTAACTATTACTCCAGCAACTACCGCTTCTTCTGGCGCATACAGCTTAACAGTTACCTATCCAGGAGCTGGTTGTACTAGTGCTATTCGTTCGGTAGCAGTAGCAGTAAGCGGTGCCCTACCTGCAATTACAGGTTCTTACACGGTTTGTGCTTCGTCGGCTACCACACTCTCTCACCCTAATGCTGGTGGTACATGGAGTAGCAGCAATACTGGTATAGCCACTGTGGTGACTACATCAGGTGTGTTAACAGGGGTAGCAGCTGGAACTGCAACCATTACCTATAAAGTAGGTGCATGTATTACTACCGCTGTAGTAACAGTGAACCCACGACCACTGGCAATAGCTGGAACGCTATCTATCTGCCCAGCTACAACTACAACACTAACAAGTGGTACGGCTGGTGGTAACTGGACTAGCTCAAGTGCTGCAATAGCGACGATAGACGCTAGTACAGGTGTGGCTACTTCTGTAACCAATGGTACAGCAACAATATCTTACACTATACCTACCGGATGTTTTACTACATCTGTTCTAACTGTTAATTCACTTCCTGCAGTGATAGGTGGTGCATCGTCAGTGTGTATAGGATCTAACATTACACTTACATCATCACCTGCTGGTGGTGTATGGTCGAGCAATGACGCTACAATTGCTACTGTATCAACAGCAGGTGTAGTGGCAGGAGTAGCAAACGGTAATACTACTATCACTTATACATCATCATTGGGTTGTGTACGTACAAAAGATATTACTGTTAATCCATTACCAGCTGCAACACCTGCAGTAGGTATAATATGTACAGGTACAACTGTAACTATGACCAATGCAACTCCAGGTGGAGTTTGGTCGTCTAGCAATGCTGTATATGCAACTATCAATTCAATAACTGGCTTACTTACGCCGGTAAATGCAGGAACTGCTAATATTACTTATACACTAGGTACAGGATGTAACAGTGTGGTAGTAGTTACCACTAGTCCTTCGCCAGCTGTGATAGCAGGAGCAACAAGTGTGTGTGAAGGTTCTAATGGTACATTAACAAATATCACTGCTGGTGGAACATGGAGTTCTGCTAACACAGCTATAGCTGATGTAACTACATCTACTGGTGTTATATCAGGTATAGCGTCTGGAACTACAACTGTTACCTACACATTGGCTACTGGATGTTTCCGTACTGGTACTGTAACAGTAAACGTTACTCCAGCTGCTATTGCTGGTCCAGGTTCAGCCTGTGTCAGCAATCCTGTTGCACTTACTAGTGCTACTGCTGGAGGTACTTGGTCTACAAGTTCAGCTGCTGTAGCAACTATAGGAGGAACTACAGGTATTTTGAATCCTATAGCTCCAGGCAATGTAACTATTAGTTACATACTTCCTAGCTCATGCAGAACATTATTACCTATTACAGTTTTCGGACTGCCAGCTACTATAACTGGTACTGCAGTAGTATGTGTATCTGGAACAACCGTACTAAACACACTTTCAGTGGGTGGTGCATGGAGCAGTAGCGACGCTACGATAGCTAGCGTAGATGCTGTGGGTATAGTAACAGGAGTAAGTGCAGGTACTGCGAATATATCTTACACTTTGGGCTCTGGCTGTTTCCGAGTTCGTACTGTGACAGTTAATCCTTTGCCAACGGCAATAAGTGGTTCATTATTAGCATGTACAGGTTCAACAGTAGCACTTACTAATGCTACCCCAGGAGGTACTTGGATAAGTTCTACAACAAGTGTCGCTACCGTTGGTTCAACTACAGGTATTGTTACTGGTTTAACAGCAGGTAATAGTACTATTTCTTACAGACTTTCAACAGGCTGTGCATCTACAGTTGTAATTACAGTAAATGCATTGCCATCAGCAATAGCTGGCACACCAATAGCATGTGTGGGTGGTACAACCTCGCTGTCTAATCCTGATGCAGGTGGTGTATGGTCATCAAGCGACGCACTTGTGGCGACAGTTGATGCAGTTGGTACTGTTACTGGAGTAGCTATAGGTACTGCAACAATTAGTTACACTAATCCTTTAACTACGTGTGTTAGATCAGTTATAGTTTCAGTAAATCCTGTTCCATCTGCAATAGCAGGTACATTAGTTGTGTGTGAAGGATCAGCTACTAGTTTAACAAGTACACCAGGTGCTGGTGCATGGACAAGTAGTGATAATACCATAGCTACTGTAGCTTCAGTATCTGGAGTAGTGACAGGTGTTAGTCAAGGAACGGTTAATATTACCTACACTGTAGGCGGTGCGGGTGGATGTTTTAACTCAACAGTAGTTACAGTAAATCCGTTGCCAAATCCTATAACAGGTGTAGCCTCTGTATGTATTGGTTTTACAACTACGCTTAGCAATGTTACTCCGGGCGGTTCTTGGAGTAGTGCAAATCCAGCAGTTGCAACAATAGATGCAGGAGGAATAGTAACAGGAATGATAACTGGTACTACTACAGTATCTTATACTTTGCCAACTGGTTGTGCGAGAGTAGTAGTTGTAACGGTAAATTCGTTACCTACTGCGTTAACTGGTACCCCAAGTGTTTGTGTAGGTTCGAATGTAACGTTGTCATCAACACCTACAGGTGGAACATGGACAAGCAGCGATGTAACAATTGCCACAATATCGCCAGCAAGAGTAGTTACCGGTGTAACTGCAGGTACAGCTAACATCACTTATACATTGCCTACTAGCTGTTATCGTACCATTACTGTAACAGTTAATCCATTGCCAGATACTATACTTGGTCCATTGAGTTACTGCACTGGTAGCACTGGTACATTAACAAATACTGTGCTTGGTGGAACTTGGAGTTCAACATCAACATCTATAGCTACTATTAATGCAGCAACGGGTGTGGTAACGGGTGGCATTAATGCGGGTACTTCAAGAATTACTTATACTTTATCTAGTGGTTGTTTATCTACAGTTGTAGTAACAAATAATGCACTTCCTGCTTCTGCAATATCTGGTGTTAATGTTATATGCGAAGGAACATCTACTACATTCACCAACACGACTGCAGGAGGTACATGGACAAGTAGTGACCCTACAGTAGCTACTGTTACCAGCACTACAGGTTTTGTTTCTGGTATAATAGCTGGTACCACCACAATTACTTATACAATATCGAGTGGCTGTTATCGCACAAGAAGTGTGACAGTTAATCCGATCCCAGCTGTAATAACTGGTGTGATGGAAGTATGTGTGGGTGGTAACACAACATTAACCAATTCATCTGCAGGAGGTACATGGGCATCCAGCTTACCTTCTGTAGCTACAATCAATAATATTACAGGTATTGCTACAGGTATCAGTGCTGGTACTGCTGTAGTAACATACAAATTGTCAAACAGTTGTTTTGTAACGGGTGTACTTACTGTAAATGCTTTACCAGCATCAATAACAGGAACACCAACAGTTTGTGTAGGTTCGAATACAACGCTTTCTTCAACTTCGTTGGGAGGTATATGGACTAGTAGTAATCCTTCTATTGCATCTGTAGATGCTGCTGGAACAGTAACAGGTAATGCTGCTGGTATTTGTACTATACTCTATGCTGGACCAGTATCTGGATGTGTTGCCACTAGACAAGTCACAGTAAATCCAGTACCTGCACCTATCACTGGTGTTGGTGTTGTATGTTTGGGAAGTAGCACTTCACTAACAAGTTTAACCACTGGAGGTTCGTGGTCTAGTGACAATAATTTTATTGCTACAGTTAACACTTCTGGAAGTGTAACAGGAGTAGCAGGCGGAACAGTGTTAATTTCTTACAGATTGATCACAGGATGTATAGCAACTACTTTAGTTACAGTAGATCCTTTACCATCTGCAATAACAGGAATAGCTGCACTATGTGCATCTGGTGGCTCAACAACATTATCAAATGCTACAGGTGGTGGTGTATGGTCTAGTTCTAACCCAACAATAGCATCTATAGATGCAGCAGGTGTGGTAACTGGAGGTGCAACTGGAACTGCGACAATATCTTACACCTTACTTACTACTGGTTGTAGGTCTACCCGTGTTGTAACGGTTCAACCTTTGCCAGCTGCTTTGTCAGGCACTGCGACGGTATGCGAAGGTCTTTCAACTATCCTTACTTCAACTCCATCTTTTGGTGTGTGGACAAGTAGCGATGGTTCCGTAGCATCGGTTTCAGCTACTGGTGTAGTTGGCGGTATAGTCGCTGGTACTTCTACTATTAGCTATACATTAAGTACTGGATGTAGTGCATCTACTGTAGTAACTGTCAATCCATTGCCAACAATTACAGGTGTTGCTACATCATGTATCGGTGCATCATCCACTCTTACAGGTGTTTCTGCAGGTGGCTTATGGACAAGCAGTAGTTTAGGTGTAGCAACAGTTGGTGCGGCTACTGGTATAGTAACTGGTGTTACTGCTGGTTTAGCTAATATCACATATACGCTCTCTACTGGTTGTAGATCAATAATACCATTTATAGTTTCTCCTTCTCCTACCCCAATCGCTGGAACAGCTGCAATTTGTGCTGATGCTAATACAGTGTTGACCAATGCAACTGCTGGAGGTACTTGGAGTAGTAGTAGTGTTAGTATTGCAACGATCGGATCTGGTTCGGGAGTAGCTCAAGGAGTAGCAGCTGGTACTACTACAATTAGCTATACACTTACTAGCACTGGATGTTTTACTACACGTGTACTTACAGTTCATCCGTTGCCAGCAGTGATAGCAGGTTCTGATGCATTGTGTGCAGGATCTACAGCTACTTATACAAACTCTACAGTAGGTGGTACATGGTTGAGTAGTAGTACTGCTGTAGCTACTATTAATTCAGCTACTGGTGTACTTTCAGCTGTTGCTGCAGGTACAGCCATATTAACTTACAGATTTGCTACAGGTTGCCAGACAACTAAAATTGTAACTGTAACACCTTTACCAGCACCTATTACAGGAACTGCTTCTGTATGTGTTGATGGCACTACAGTGTTTAGTACTACTACAGTAGGTGGTACATGGAGTAGTAGTAATAATGTTGTTGCATTAGTAGGTACCAATGGTGTCGTTGCAGGTATGTCTGCTGGTACATCTATCATTTCTTATCAAGTAAGCACTGGTTGCTTTGTAACAAGACTGGTTACAGTGTTGCCAAGACCTTCAGCTATAGCAGGTTCTTTGACTATTTGTCAAGGATCTACTTCTAATTTGAGTAGCCTTACACCTGGTGGTACATGGTCTAGTACAGATCCTTTGGTTGCAACAATTGGTGTAACTACTGGTTTAACACTAGGTATTTCTACTGGTACTTCAACTATAAGTTATGTTGCGCCAACCGGATGTTTTGTAACTAACGTTGTGACTGTTAATCCACTACCATTGCCAATAGAGGGTAATACTAACATTTGTCTTGGTTCTACATCTTTACTTACTAATCTAACGGCTGGTACTGGAACCTGGGCTACTGGTAACCCAGTTATTGCAAGTGTAGATGTAGCTACAGGTTTGGTAACTGGTGTTTCAACAGGGACTACAACGATTACATACTTCTTATCTACTGGATGTCGTTCAACAACTATTGTTACAATTAGTCCGGTGCCTGCTACTATCCTTGGTGTAGCTAGTGTGTGTATAGGTAATACGACAACGCTGACCAATGCAACTTCTGGTGGTACTTGGATCAGTGATGATATTTCTATCGCAACGATAAACAGTTCTGGTGTTGTAACTGGAATTACATCTGGCATTGTGACAATCAGTTACACTTTATCTACTGGTTGTTCAAGAACAATAGATGTAACAGTCAATCCATTGCCTAATGCAATAGGTGGTTTTCCATCAGTATGTGCAGGTGTATCTACTACACTTACTAATACTACAACTGGTGGTGTGTGGACAAGTAGCACTCCTACAGTAGCTACGGTAACCGTAGGTGGTGGTGTATTGTACGGTGTGGGTGCTGGTACAAGCTTGATATCCTACACTACTGCAGATGGTTGTCGTTCTTTCATAGTAGCTACGGTACATCCTTTGCCTGGTATAACTTCAGGTGTAACAAATTTGTGTGAAGGAAGTTCTGTTACATTAAGCAACACAGTACCTGGTGGAACATGGACAAGTGGTGGTTTTGCTGCTACGGTAGATCCTGCAACTGGTGTAGTAACTGGAGTAGGAATAGGTATAGATACTGTAAGGTATACACTTACAGGCGGATGTTCTACCTTTATATTGGTAACAGTTAACCCTGCTCCACCACCAATTACTGGTGATTTTGAAATTTGCTTAGGCCAAACTACGTCACTATCAAATGCAACTACAGGTGGTAGCTGGACAAGTGGTACTCCGTCGGTGGCAACTGTAGGTCTTGGAAGCGGTTTAGTTACCTCTGTATCTGCTGGTATCACTAACGTTACCTATTCGCTAGGTGCAGGATGTAGAGTATTCGTACCTGTACAGGTGAATCCTGCTCCATCACCTATTACAGGTCCTGGTCAGGTATGTATGGGCGATTCAATTTTGCTAACAAATGGTATTTCTGGTGGTACTTGGAGCAGTAGTAATGTTTCTGTTGCACCTGTAAATGCGGTAACGGGCGTTGTGTATGGTGTTACTAATGATACAGTTACTATTACTTATCAGTTGTTGGGTGGTTGTTCTACAAGGTTTACAATAACAGTTAACCCAACGCCTCCTGCTATTACCGGTTTGGATAGCGTATGTCAGGGTAGCACAATTGATTTAGATAACAGTAGCGTACAGCCTGGTATCTGGACATCTAGTAATCCTTCAGTTGCACCTGTTTCTTTGGTTCCTGGTATTGTTACGGGTGTTTCTATAGGTACTGCCCATATTTCTTTCACAGTGTTAAGTACTGGATGTTTTAATTATACTACAGTAACTGTTAATCCTGCTCCTGCAGCCATTACGGGTGTTACTAATGTATGTGTTGCTGCTGCTACACTACTCAGTAATGCTACTGCGGGTGGTACCTGGACAAGTAGTAATACAGCTGTAGCTACAGTTGGCTTTGCTTCTGGTTTGGTAAGCGGTTTATCTGCGGGTTCTACTACAATTACTTATTTATTACCTACAGGTTGTTTTGTTACCACTGTAGTAGTGGTTAACCCATTACCAAATGTGATAGCAGGTCCAGATAATGTCTGTGTTGGATCAACTGGTACTCTTACTAATACGGTTGGTTTTGGTAGTTGGTCATCAAGCGCACCATCTATAGCAACTGTTGGAGCAGCAACTGGTGTAGTTTCTGGCATAAGTGATGGTACAGCTACTATTACTTACACTCTAATAGCAACAGGTTGCTACGTAACTAAACAAATTACAGTAAATCCTTTGCCACCAACAATCACAGGCGCGCAGTATATGTGTTTGGGGTCTACTTCGTTAGTTAGCAACCCAATACCTGGTGGTTCTTGGTCTAGCAGCACACCTGCTGTTATAAATGTTGATGCTTTCGGTAATGTTACTGCTTTGGCTGTAGGTACGGCAAGAATTACCTATACTTTAGGTACTGCTTGTTTTACAACTAGATTGTTGACTGTTGAACCTACACTTAACGCTATAACTGGTCCTTCAAATGTTTGTGAGTTAGCCACAATTGCTCTTAGCAATGATTATTCTGGTGGTGTGTGGACAACATCAAATGCTTCAACAGCAACTGTTAGTGCTTCTGGGGTCGTTACTGGTGTATCTGCTGGTGTTGTGAACATTTCTTATGCAACGCCGCTAGCTGGTTGTTTCGCAACCACATCTATTACAGTAGATGCTGTTCCTGCCACAATAGCAGGTACGGATAGTGTTTGTATAGGCTCTGTTACGTTCCTGACAAATTCAGTAGCGGGTGGTGTATGGAGTAGTAGCGATATCACAGTTGCTACTGTAGATGGTCTGGGTAATGTAACTGGGGTTTCAGCAAATACTGTTAGAATTTCTTATGTGATAGGTTCGGGTTGTAGTGCAAGTATTGTAGTTACTGTTAAGCCTTTTGCTGATGCAGGTACAATTACCGGTATTGCTGAAGTTTGCTTAGGTACTGATAGTACGTTTACCAGCACGGTGGCAGGTGGAAGCTGGAGTTCGAGTGATCCTACAATCGCTTCTGTAACATCTTCTGGTATTGTTGCTGGTGTAAGTATTGGTTCTGCTGTGATCTCTTATATAGTCATAAATGATTGTAGTGCTGATACTGCTACCTATAACGTTCTAGTTATACCAGAGCCAGATGCTGGTGTTCTTTCAGGTGTTTCTGGTTTGTGTGTGGGGTATACATCGACTATTACTAGCACAATATCTGGTGGTACGTGGACAAGTAGCAATCCATCTATTGCATCTGTTAGCTCTACTGGAGTTGTAACCTCTTTAGCATCAGGTACTGCAATTATTAGTTATGCAGTTACCACTACCTGTGGTACAGATATAGCAACTTTTACATTCACTGTTTATACTACTGCTCCTCAGCCTTCAATAACTGTACATTCTGATTCAGTTGTCTGTCTAAAATCAATGTATGTGAACTTTGGTGCTACTAGAGACACACTGCCGGGCACTACTTATACTTGGACTGTAACAAATGCTGACATTTATGCTACTGCTTCTAATGGTCGTAATATACTTGTGAACTTTATGAATCCTGGTTTAGCAGTCATTAAGTTGACTACTCAGATTACTTCTACAGGATGTTTTGCAGTTGATTCGTTTAATGTTGTTGTGTCTACTGACTCAGTGAGAATACCTGAAGTAAAGTACTATGCTAGTGAGTTGATTTGTACTGACAACACCTCAGATAGCTATCAGTGGGGTTATGACGATGTAAACACGCTTGATTCAACAATCATCCGTGGTGCAAATCAGCAGTCATATTACTTGCCTTCTCCAGACTTTGCCAACAGGCGCTATTGGGTTATTGCTGATTTCGGTGGTTGCTTCCAAAAGGCATATTACAACCCGCCAACAAATTTACCATCTGTTAATACCGGTGACATCGATGTGACTTTATATCCTAACCCAGCTGACTCAAGAGTGAATATTCATGTGACTGGTTTGGGTATGAATGATGAAGTGACTGTGAAACTAATGGACATGTTAGGTAAAGAATTAGAAATATCTACTCTTGTAAATGGTAAGGGCAGTATCAATGTAGCTAATTTGTCATCAGGAGTTTACTCAGTAATGTTTGTAAACAATGGCGTTAGAATAGCTAATAGAACGTTTGTTAAGAACTAACAACTAGAATTTTTTCGATAGTAAATTAAGCGGGTAATGTGAGTAATCACATTACCCGCTTAGTTTTTAATTGATAATCTAATGTTTTGTTTAACCTTTTGCGATAGTTTGTTTCTGGTCTATTGCTTTTGTTCATTGTTTCGGAAATAGCTGGGCGGTCAATCTTTGTTTGATGTTTATACATCTACCTTATCACAATTTTTTTTCGTTCTTTTTTAACTGTCTGTATCTTGAATTTATCTTCAGTAAACACGTGAATACATTGATTATTCAAATAAAAGTGGCCAATCCCTTCTTCCGTCTATTACTATAGATGGGTTGAAATATAGGCGTTTAATAGTTGGTTTCGCATTGACATGAGTATATGAATAAAAAAAGCTGCTTCCCAGACAGGAAGCAGCTTTAGTTGATGTTAATATTATTTATATTCTATCTATTGAAAATTGTACATCTCATTTGGAATTGTACGTAGTCACGATCAATGAATTTGTCACTTGGATTAATTACTCCGTTGATACCTTTACGGTAAGAAACAGCTGCTTTTACTCTTTGAGTAAGTGCATATTCGGTTTTGCCTACGAATCCTACATCAAATGATGGCGCTACTTGTAGGTTGCCTCTATCTACTTCAGATGTTGCTGGGCGATTATCAACTAGCATCTTTTGAAAGTCGGGACCCATACCGATAGACATACGTTTTAGTATTTTGTAGCCTATACCCGGTGTTATCTGCGCGTAATAAAGGTTGTAGGATATATCTTGTGTTTTCAGTATTCCTACAGGAGAGTTGTCGGTATTAGGTATGCCAGTTTCAATATTTGTTGTTTTTGATGCCGATGTAGGTTTTGCAGCGATTGATCCACTGCCGCCATTTGTGCCTACAGCATTCGGATTTTCGTATGACATATACAGAGTACGTTGTGTATTCGCACTAGTTGCAAACGCCACATCGCTTTCTATGTATACTTTATCATTAATCATTTTGCGTATAGTAGCACCAGCCATATAACCGCTATTCTGATTGCCTTGGTTAATACCACCAGAAAGGATAACAGAAAGATTAAGTGGTTTTTTTATAACAGGTGCGTCCTGTTTGAAGGTGCGCATTGCCTGTTTTGCTGCTATTACTTTTTTCTCTGTTTTAGGTACTACTGCAACATCCTTCAGTGTAGAAGATGGTAATGTTACAGTAGATGTACTGATAGAACTTCTATTTCTTTTGCTGTTGAATAGATTATCGTTTGACGTTGCATCTTGGAGTTTTATTCCAAAGTTGTTACTTGCAACCCTGTCGTTTTGTTTAGCCGACTTTTTGTTTATTTTTTTGGGTTGTTTATTTGCTTTTTGGTCTAAAGTGCTTGGTGATGTATACTGAATCATCGCTACAGGATTCTTTGTAGCTATATGTTCTTGAAATTTGCCAGTATGAGAATAAGAAGTGCTTGAGTTGTTAATGTTTGGCCCTCCCAATTTGAGCATGGAGGATACGCCTAGGGCTAATGCCACAGACGCTGCCATACCTGTAGCTGGTAGCCACAACCACATTAACATGCTACGTTTCTTCGCACGACCATCTAATTGCTCTGAGAGCGCGTCCCAATTTCGGGCATTGTACGCAAAGTCGTTCTGCTCAAACTTCTGTCTGAACAGTTCGTCAAATTCTCCTGGCTTCATACGATACTTTATTTTGTTCACGGTTTATTATTTTCTTCTGGAGCACAATTCTAGCATGATGTAAATGCCAGTGCGAGGTGCCCTCGCTTATGTCCAGTTGACTTCCTATTTCTTTATGATTAAAACCATCAAACACGAACATATTAAATACTGTTCGTGTCATGGCTGGCAATGACTGTATTAGTCTTACCATATCTTTGAATTCGACGCTTTCGATTCCACCATTGGTTACAGAAAGATTAGATTCTTCTGCAGGAATTGCTTTTACATGCATTGCCATTTCCTCCTTGAGCGACGTACTGCGTAAATAGTCGAGGCATGTATTAACTAGTATCCGCCTGATCCATCCTTCAAAAGAGCCTGTGTTGTTGAATTTTTCTATTTGAGTAAATACTTTTAGAAAACCATCATTTAATAATTGTTCTGCATCTTGCATATCCTTAGCGTAGCGGGAACACACCTTTAAAAACGTGCTATAGTACGTTTTGTAGAGATGCTCCTGCATTGCTCGGTTTTTTTGCCGGCACCCTGCTATTATTTCCTGTTCAGAATATGCGGGCATAAGGATGATTACTGATTTATAATAGTAAGTTACTACATTTTTTTCATTACCTGTTTCTCTTTGCTTGTTTTTTGTTGTTGCCTCATACTCGTAAAAGCAATTTTTTTGCTTCGTTAGCACATTTAAGTTTGATAGATTTTTATAGGGGCTGGCCCAGTTGTTTAATAGTAGTAGTGTTGAAATTAGTTGACGTTATGGTATTTAATTTTTCTGAAACCTTTACTTTCTTTCTTGATAGATTAGATCAAAATTTGAAAAAGGCGCCTTTTTACTATTAAAACTAACCACTCATTTATAAAGACGTAAAACAGTGGGCAATTCTTTGGTTGATTTTATAGAATTATAATCAGTATATGTAAGTTGTATATCATCGACTACTAATAGATGTACTTATTTGTAAACCACCATAAGAATGTGGTTTTCCTTGTTTAAATTCTCTTGTTTGAAGTGCTTTGAAATATTCTAGATGTATGCTCCTATACGATAGTCGCACACCATATCTGATCGTCGCTATAGAAGGCGTAATTTCTGAGGTTGCAAGTGTATGCGGACTCCTGTTATCTAGAATACCGCCTTGTAGTGAAGCGTTATAAAGGACAAATTTTGTACCTGTACTAATATAGCCATAAAAACTCCATGGAGTGGGATGTTGTTTATGACCATCATACGGGTTGTTGATATAGCCAAACAAAATTGAAACATTTGTATTTAGATTTGTATTGATAGTACCTAGACTGCCACCACCTCCTACAGTAAGTGAAAATAGCTGCTTATAGCGAAGTAGTTGTTTATCGTAATTCACCTGATAGTTAACTGCAAAATCATTGTTTATTTGGTGTTGCCAACCATGTGGAGTTATGTTATTTAGTTTGTCGTGTATAAATTCTTGCATTTCCTTGGCACCAGCCGCCTGACCAATAATACCCAAGTGTAATGTGGTTGAAAAACGCTGCATGTGAATAGTATCAGTAGCTATCACAAAACTTTTGGCAAGTAATATAGCGGCAAAAGGGCGATCGTTTGACAAGATTTCATCACTACTTATACTGGAAGGTGTGAAACCATTGTGTTGCAATCCTACACCGAATATGGTAATGTTGTAATGAGGGTGGATAAGTAGTTTGGTAATCAGTAATTTGTCCATTCTTGGTAAAGCCAACTCGGCATCAATACCTTGTGTATAATACTTGTCCGTAGCAGAGAAGAAATCGTTTTCATAACTGAAACGAAAGTATCCTTCATTATTGATATGTCTGTAAACAGGAGTATTGTCTATTTGCTGTGCTAGGAGCTCATTGATATTGGTCAAAAGAAAAACCAAAACAGTAAGTATATATTGTTTGAGATGCATATAAGTATCTACGATTTTGTAGTAGAAATAGATTTGTAATGCAGTCATTTATTGTGGATGCTTAGCTAAAATTGGTGGTCAGCAATTCTTGTTGTTAATTTTCATTATCTGTTAGGAATATCCTAACTTAAATTGCATATTTGTATACAAATACTTTTTATGGCAATTTACCTCGTAGCAGATAGCGGATCAACAAAAACAGATTGGTGCCTTTTGCGCGATGGCAGCAAGCCTGTTTATTACAGCACAAAGGGTATTAACCCTTATCTGCAAACTGGTGCATCTATAGCTGATATGCTTAAAGAAGAAATATCTTGGGCGGGCAAAAAACATATTCCTGACGTGATAAGCTATTATGGTGCAGGAGCATCATCTTTAGATAAGCAAAAGTTATTGGCTGGTATTTTAAAGGAGCATTTTGGAGCTGCTAAGGTAAGTGTGCAAAGTGACCTAATGGCAGCTGCTCGTGCGCTGTGTGGCGATGAAAAGGGAATGGTGTGTATATTAGGTACTGGAAGTTCCTCATGCTATTATGACGGGAAAAATATAAAAATACAACAACCATCCTTAGGATATCTAGCAGGAGATGAGGGGAGTGGTAATTATATGGGGCGAAGAATATTGCAATATTATGCGTACAATACATTCGATGCAGAATTGAAAACAGGCTTTGAGATGCGTTATGGGAAAGATATTAACGCGATAATAAGTAAGTTATATAGTGACCCTTACCCAAATAGATATTTGGCTTCGTTTGCGCCCATGCTAGTGGACATGCGTGGACACTATATGGCCGAGAATATTATAGAAGATTGCATCAACGATTTTTTTAGGAATAGCATTCTGAAATATCGCCAAAGCTGGAAAAGGCCTCTTTATTTTACTGGTTCAATAGCATTTGCGTTCAAGGATGTGATAAGTAACTTGTGCGACCAATATGAATTAGAGCTAGGTAAAATAGAAAAAAGTCCTATGGAAGGATTGGTGAAGTATTACAAAAACGAAATGAAGAATTTGTAGGTTTTTTCTATTCTACGTACTTATTCAATGAGTCTTTGGAGGGTAATTCCATTTCCTGTTCTTGCAACACCTTTTGTTTCTGCACGTATTTGCTACCCCTAAAAAACTCGCCCAAATTGTCGAATGATCTGCGCCAACTAATACCCACCCCTCTACGAAGTATATTTTGATCGCGGGTAAGGTCATAGTCGCTGGTTTGGAAGGCATTAAGCCTTAGTCCGCTATGCTCTGAAAGCACGTACTGAAAGCGAAAATCGCCCGCTATATTAAAGTTGGTTGTGTTGCTACTGCTAGCTGGTCGCCCCCAGTCAGATGTACTGCCCACAGATACCAATAGGCGATTATTTAGGTAGTTTTTTGTAAGGCCTAATTTCAGTTGGTTTCTGTTTACATTCCCTACTGTAGCCTGGTCATTATAGTTGTAGTTAGTATATTTTACAGCAACATTCAGATTTCTGTTTCCTAATAGTTTATTGACAATATTGGTAAGCCCTGTAGAAGCAGTACTGGAAATTATTTGGCTAATATTGTTCACCGTGCCAGATAGAGCCGAAGCACCGAGTGATGTTTCGGGAATGATAAATGCCCCTACCAGCAGTAATGATGCTACCTGATCAAACTTTTGACGGTCATCATTGTTTATCAATTGCAGCTTTCGGTAAGCGAGTGTGCCCTGAGAATGATTATTGTCGAGGTCTAAATCGAATGTAAGTTTAGAACTATAGATAGGTCCATTCATGTGTAACATTACGTTAACCCATTGTGGCGACTGCGCATCGATAAGCTCAGGACCCCGAATGAGTAATCTGTCGTTTTCAGTAAGTAGGTCGTACATTCTTGCCTTGACAGAATAAACAGCATCTACCGCCAAATTGGTTTCAGAAAATGGCCCATTAAAGCTAATAGTACTTCCTGAGTTTAAGCGGAATATTCTTTGTATAAGTAACTGCTGAAATGTAAGTGTATAGGTGCCATTGTAAATATTGTAAATACCAGACATGCGCATGTCATTATCTGGTGGAATATCTATCTGTATATTTCCAGTACCTGTAGTTACAATTTCATCTTCGGTAGCTGGATCTAGAACAATGTGAATTTCAGCAAGTGTGTTCAGGTTAGCATCTAGGTTGATGGATATTTTATCTTGTCGTTTCTTTACAATTTTATCTTGGTCAGACCCATAAGTAACAAAGGAAACGTACGAATATGCGCCTACATACCCACCAGTGCTGGCTGGTATATATATTGTAGACTTAGCTGCTGGAGTGCCATTAAATAAATTAAGTCTGATATTGTTGAAAGGTCCTCTGATGGTAAATGAGTCCATGCTTGCAATCAGTTTGCCATAGAACAGGTCATTATCTTTGTGGGTGAGATTCATTACCTCAAACTTAGGAGTAGTTACCTTTAGGCGCATGCGCATGTTATCAAATAAATCATGGGAGAAATATCCTGAGAGAAAAGCGGTGTTGTTGTAGCTGTCATACACTTGCACTTGTCCCAGATTGATACGGGTATTAGTAATACCTACAGAGGCTGTGGGGATGGAATATTTACAACCCAGATAATCAAATCTTAATGCAGCATTTTTGAGCGATAGTTTGCCGTCAATAACTGGTTTGTTAGGGCTGCCCCATATATCTACACTACCATTTACGGTGCCTGAAAGATTGCTCATAAGCCCTGTAAGAAAAGGACCAGCCCAAGCTACTCTAGCATCATTAAATCTTACAGATCCATCTATTTTGTTATTATCTGAGGTGCTGTCTATGGCAAAAGTGCCAAATGCAACTACGGAAGCATTGTCGCGATAGATACCAGTCTGAGGGTCTATTCTAATTTCATTTCTGGATGCACTATACTCGCCAGCAATATTAATGGTGCCGATGGTGTCATTACCTAGTTTTACATCAGTAGCCCTAACATTGGCATTTACGACAAGGTCGTTAAACATGTCTTCAACCTTAATCACTCCATTTATTCTACCGTCTGGCTCATATTCATGCAGTGTAGCCAGATTTCCAAGTTGTGCCACATCAATATTGTCCATATTTACTACAAGCGGCTGTCCTTTACCAGCTCTAGTATTAACGGATATTCGTTGCAAATCCGATGTTAATGAAACGCCTTTAACAAACAGGAAATTATCGCTGTATATTACCTGACTTCCACCTGCTATATTCCATTTCACTTTATTCATGAAAAACTGAGACGGGAATACATTGAGTTCCAATGTGTCGCTGTAGGCTGTTATCCGACCATTCATAGATATAGAGCTACTCTTGTCGGGAGATATGGTAGCTAACGAAAAAAATACTGAGTCGTTGCCTACCGAAGTAGTAAGGCTCAGAGCGCCATTCATTACACTGTCGCCAATAGTAATGTTACTAACAGTAGTATTGAGTGCCAATGCATTGAGGTCACCTTCGCCAGTTATCGACATTTTGCGCAGGTGAACATTACCTATACTTCCGTAGGGTATATCTGCATTCAATGAAAGTTTTTTAGCGCTAGTATTGAGTGAACCAGAAACAGTAGCATGATCAAACCCTCTTAATATCGGGATAGTGACAGCAAAAATGCTATCTATTTTGTTAGTGGTAATTTCAAAGTTTAATTCCTGATAGGGGGCGTATTTTTCAGGAGCTTTGATATAATTAGGGATATAGCGAGACAGGTAATACTGGATTGATGCTGGCAAACTGCTGATTCTATAATTTCCATTTATATTGGCAGTAAAAGCATCGCTGTTAACAGATAGGTTTCTATGCATGCTGTCACCAGATGAACGTAGATACACAGAATCGATAGCCAATAAACGAGCGTTGCGGTGTAGGTCAATGTTAAAAAGTTTGGCGTAGCCAGAAAAGTTGTCAATGTTACTACCTGTCCAGTTTAGGTCAAAGTCGGCAGAAGCTGTGATATTATCCTTTGTAATGTTCATAGCCCTGAAGTTGCTGCCTAGTAAGTGTGCCTCGGCATTAATCTTCATTAGTCTATCTTCATAATTAAGGCTGCCGTCAAAGTCTAACGCCAGGTTAGGGTCATCAACCAGCACCTTGCCATCAAATTGTTTTCTTGCGAGTGTTCCTTGAGTCAAAATATTATGGTAATTGTAGCCATTTACTTCAAACTCTTTTATGCTTCCTTCAACTTGCATTTGCATGAATTCGGGGTTGAATGAGAAGCCAGATATTTTTTCATTTAGGGTTATTTTCCCTAATAAAGGTTGTCGTACCAGTTTGCCTAGTTGCAGCTGTTCGGTACTTATTTGCCCAGAGTAAGTAGCAGAGTCGCTATCAAATCCTGGAATGTACATTTTTACATCAGTAGTTAGTTTTCCAGTATTTGAAGCAAAAGTTCCCTGCACTCTGAAATTTTCTATATACCCCTCGTAAACTCCAGCAAAGTAAATTTTAGAAATGCTATCTATGGCAAGATTCGGTGAATGACGAAGAGAAGGTGAATAGTGCAATATTCCTTTGCCCGTGGTAAGTATCTCTGCATCAGTGAATGTTATTAGTGTGGTGTATATGTCTGGAAGTCCTTTCATAGAGAGATTGCCTTTGAGCGCGATATGACCATCAGCTAGCTTGAGGTTTTCTACCAATAAGTTTGACACCGTTCCTTTCCCTTTTCCACTAGCCTTTATAAGCATATCGGGTAATATCTCTAGTTCTGGAGCAAAAAACTGAATATCTCTTTTATCAATTTCAGATTCTTTGAGGTTTGCCACCATTTCTACACTATCTATATAGTCAAGAAAGTTGGGGAAATGTTTGTAATGCATTGCATAGTAATCTTTCAGTTTACTATTGTTAGTTTCCAGATATAGGTCTTTGCATATGGATGCTACTGGCGAGACAGTAGCTTTACATTGCATTCTTCTGAGTATCAGTCCACATCTCTCAATAGCCGACAGATGCTCAATATTCCCTTTAATGGTGTCGCTTATAATGCCCAAATCAGATACAGAGGCGGTGATGGATTTAATGTCCAGGTGGTTTTCGTCAAATAAACCTGAAATAGGTATTTTGTCATTCGCTTTTAATTTGAAAAAGCAATCTATCATGTCCAGATTGCTCAGTGTTACTTGCCACATCTCGGGGTTGAAGGGGGTAGTGTCGAAGGTATCTATATGTTTTGGTTTTAGATGCTTCGGCCTTCCACCAGTGTACTCGTGAACAAATAAGCCTCCTTTTTTTATCTCTATATTATCAATATTTATAAGTTTCTTTTTTACGTCTATTGCATCGCCATTCACCAAAAGATATCCGATGTTAAAGTCTAGGTCTTCGCCCACCCATTTATCGTCCATGTAAATGCGAACATTTTCCAGTTCTACCTTTTTTAGGTCGAAATCTACTGGTTGGGATGCTTTTTTCTTTTTCTTTTTGGGGCTGTTGAAGGCGTCAGCAATAAAACCATAATTCCAAACTTTAGAAGTATCTGTACGGTATAGATGTATAAAAGAATTGTGCAAGCCTACATATTTCAGCACTGGTTTATCTTTGAATATGAACCAGTCGGTGATTCTAATTTCTAATTCACCTGCGTATAAAAGGGTATCTTTTGACTTATCTTCTACATATACTCCCTGCACCAGCAGGCTATTGAGCAGACCAATGCGTACGTGGTCTACTTCTACTTTTGTTTCTAGCTTGTCTGATAGAATGGATGCTGCCTTACTAACAATGTAAGACTGTATAGGAGAATAATTGATAGCAGCCACCAGAGCCAACAGCAGCGCTAGTATTGTAAGAAGTATATAACCAGATATTTTGAGAAAACGTTTCAGGCAGTTGTGTTGATTACCGTAGTATAAGCAAAAATAGTTCCAAAGAAGCGTAAATGGTAAGATTTCTGTGTTAAAGGTATTTTTCAGGTGATAAAAGTTAGGCAATTGTGTGACATTTGTTCCGCTAACCATTACTGATCTGTGCTTAACTTTGTGGAATCTTGTTTAGGGTCATCTCCATATTGCTTATGATAAGCCTTTCTTTCCAAAGTTTGGTTAAGTTGGGTATTTTGACATGGTATGAACTGAATAAGGAGTATGTAGCTAATAAGTTGTGCGAAAACCGAAATAAGCCACAACTCAAATGCAACGGTAAGTGCTATCTAAAAAAACAATTGAACAAAGCAGATGTTAACTCAGATTCAAACAAGTCAAGCACAAGTAGTGACCGTAATGACTTGCTAGAATGTGTGTTACCTGATTCCTTCAGCATACCGAGATTATTTCATTTTTGTAGTAATATATGTTTGGTTGTTTATTCAGACAGTTACAGTTTTGTATTTGAATCTTTTATTTTCCATCCACCGTCTATTTAAAGTATCTTTTTCAATCACATTTTTTAAGTACACATTGTGTGCTGCGCGTCGTTGTGTGCTTTTTTCTATTCAGGAAGTAGTGCTAAATGCACCATTTCATTAAAATTAATCACTAAATAAGGATAATACATGAATCATAAAGTTAAGCATCCCCTGTACTACATTTCGATAGCTACTTTTTTATCAGTTACGTTATTGTGGCTAGTGCAGCTGTTTGCCCAAAATCAAATACTAGTATTACAAATATCTACTGCTATCCTATCTGTAAGTATAATTTTACTGTCTATCAATTTGTATGGACACTCGCGCAGATTGTGCAGAGTAAGGAAATGAAAGTAGTGTATAATTGAACATCAACAACAACTAAAAGAATGAAACATTTAATCAAAATAGCCATTATATCGGCAACAGTAATTACAGGTGTGTCATCATGCACAAAAAAAGAAAATCCTACACCCACGGTAGAAAATGGACAGGTGTATATGGAGTTTTTCAATGTAGTAGGAGAGGGGAATTTACAACTTAACACACAATGGTATCAAAATGCCAATGGCGATTCGTTTACGGTAAGTAAGCTAAACTACTACATATCAAATGTAGTCCTAAATGGAAGCACTGGAACAGCAAACTACACCGAACCTGAGAGCTATCACCTCATAGAGCATTCTGCAACACCATCAGAAATGACTTTTAATATGGCTATAGTGCCTGGTGGTAAGTATAAGTCTGTAACTTTCACTATCGGGGTTGATAGTCTGCGCAATGTATCAGGAGCGCAGACTGGCGCTCTCGATCCGGCCTTGGGTAACTTCTGGTCTTGGAACACTGGCTACATTATGTTGAAGTTTGAAGGTAATTCGCCCAAGGCACCAACAACTAGTGGTAAATTGATGATGCACGCAGGAGGTTTTACAGGTGCTAATAGTGTTTTGCGTACAGTAACACTCAATTTCCCAACAGAGATTGAAGTCAACAAAAACAAAACGCCTCACATACACCTACAGGCTAATGTGCTTAAGTTGTTTCAATCGCCAAATATGATCAACTTTGCTACCACCAACACCATACACATGCCGGGCGCAGATGCTAAAAAACTAGCAGATAACTACGCAGGCATGTTTAGTGTGACATACGCTGGTCTGTAGTCTTTTACTGATTTGCTATTGATAAAAGCCCATATACTTGTGCAGTATATGGGCTTTCTTTTTTCTGATTTATTTACTGGTTTTATTTAATGCCATTGAGCCACATTAGCGCCTTGTATGCAGCATTGTGCAGAATGGTGAGGTGACTTTCTTCGGGCAACGTTTCAAACTTAAATGCGAAGTTCTTTAGGGCTGCTTTTTTTATGATGTCTTTCATTTTCTCAGCATCTTGTCGCATTACTTTGTCTTCTTTTCCACCCACGGCCAGATACACCATGTGCTGATACTGCGTTGTATTCTTTAGGTTTTTACCTAATGGTGATAGTAACGATTCATTGTCCCACCACAAGCTAGGGCTTACTATGATATAGTTTTTGAATAATAAATCGTGCTTCAGTAGTATCTCAGTTGCCAGTAATCCTCCCAGCGATTGGCCTAGGAGAGTAGTATTGGTATTGGTTCTGTACTGATTGTTAATGAAAGGAATAAGCTCTGCTTGCATAAAGTGAATAAAGGAAGCAGACCCGCCAGAGGTGGGGACGTCTAGCTTGTCTTTGGTTATAGAGGTAGGAAAGGTAAAGTCTCTTTTACGGTCAATATTACCAATGCCCACTACTATGGTGGGTGCCATTGCCTCTATCATAGTCAAAAACTGCACCAAACCTACAATGTGTATAAAATCCTCAGTTGTTGAGCCATCAAGCAAATAAATGACTGGATATTTAGCGGTGTCTTCTTTGTAAGATTCTGGTAAGTAAACATTTATTATTCTTGCCTCTTGCAGAATCGTAGAATGTATGGTAAGTACATGGCCAATTTCTAAAGTTTCGGTTTGTTGAGCGTCTACATTTATTGACAAAAGAAGTGACGCAAAGAGGAGGGAAATAATATGTTTCATTTTCAAAAAAAAGTATGGCCAATGGTACTGCAAATTAGGCTTTATAAAATGTTATGTTGTTTTTCCAAAAGGTGGTTTTTGGGGTGAAACTATTAACACTATACTTACACGATGTGGCAGCTAAATAGCACAATAGAGATGTATATTTGTATAGGATACTGTCGTTTAACTGCACCATTATGAAACGTTTTTTGGGTACTGTTTTTGTGTCGATGCTGTCATTTTATGCTTTTTCGCAGCATATACCTGCAATGAGTATTGATGATGTTATAAAACGCAGTTCATCAAAAGATACAATTTACATTATTAATTTTTGGGCTACATGGTGTGCTCCTTGTGTAGAGGAGTTGCCAGTTTTCAACAAACTACAGAAGCGCTATGCTGATAAGCCGATAAAGGTGCTTCTGGTGAGCCTAGACTTCAAACAAGATTACCCATTAAAGTTGAATACTTTTTTGCAACGAAAAAACGTACTTCCTGATGTAATATGGCTATCAGACTCTAATCCAAACATTTTTGTGCCCAAGGTAGATAATACATGGGAGGGCTCTATACCAGCTACAGTGGTAGTAAGACCAGCCACTGGGGATAAGATATTTATAGAAGGTCAGGTGACAGAAAAACAAATAACGGGTATTATAGAAAGAATGAAAGAATAGGCTTTTTGTAGACGAGGTATGGTTCCTGATATATTTTTCGTTGATAAACATACTCCAACTTCATTCGAAAGGACCGAGATTGGTGGACACTACTTTTGAATAATTGGTTAATCCAATGTACCTTTGTGTGACCGCTACAGCTACTTCCCCTATTTTATTGTAATATCATAGCTGCGCACCGGTCTTTACAAAACAGGAGCGTTATGACAAAGTATATATTTGTAACCGGTGGAGTTACTTCTTCATTAGGTAAAGGAATTATTGCAGCATCACTGGCCAAATTACTACAGGCAAGAGGCTTTACCACCACCATTCAGAAGTTTGACCCTTATATTAATGTAGACCCTGGTACGCTAAATCCGTATGAGCATGGCGAGTGTTATGTGACAGAAGATGGTGCCGAAACTGATTTGGATTTGGGCCATTATGAGCGTTATTTAAACACTTATACATCGCAAGCCAATAATGTAACAACTGGTAGGATATATCAACATGTAATTAATCGCGAACGTGAGGGGGCATATCTGGGTAAAACTGTACAGGTAATTCCACACATAACAGATGAAATAAAACGCCGCATGCTGTTGCTGGGCGAAAATAATAAGTACGATATTGTTATCACTGAGCTAGGCGGCACAGTGGGAGATATTGAGTCATTGCCATATATAGAGGCGGTGCGCCAGCTGAAATGGGAAATGGGCAACGAAAATTGTCTGGTTGTGCATCTCACACTTATCCCTTACTTGAAGGCAGCTAAAGAGCTAAAAACTAAACCTACTCAGCACTCTGTGAAGATGATGAGCGAGCATGGTTTGCTGCCTGATGTCCTAGTATGTCGCACAGAAGAGCCATTGTACAAAGACCTGAAAAGGAAAATTGCTTTGTTTTGCAATGTAACACAAGATGCAGTTATAGAAGCGCTGGATGCTGATACTATATATAGTGTGCCTCTGGAGATGATGCGCGAGAAACTAGATTTAATTTGTCTGGAAAAACTGAATATGCCACTGGGCAATGAGCCAGAACTTACACGCTGGAAAGAATTTCTAAATAAACTAAGGTATCCTACAAGCAAAGTTACGATCGGGCTGATTGGAAAGTATGTAGAATTGCAAGATGCTTACAAATCTATACTGGAGGCATTGATACATGCAGGTGCTATGAACGAATGTAAGGTTGAAGTACGCAACATACATTCTGAATACCTGACAAAAGATACAGTAAAAGAAAAATTACAAAATCTGGATGCAATATTAGTTGCACCAGGCTTTGGGAGCAGGGGTATAGAGGGTAAGGTAGATGCTATAAGATATGCACGTGAGCAAAAGATACCTTTTTTCGGAATATGTTTAGGTATGCAAATGGCGTGTGTAGAGTTTGCCAGAAATGTACTAGGTATGTCCAAAGCTCATTCTACCGAAATGGATCCTGATACCGACCAAGGGGTGATTTGCATGATGGAAGAGCAAAAAGCTATTACACAAATGGGTGGTACCATGCGTTTAGGTAGCTATGAGTGTGAGCTAAGGCCAGATTCATTGGTAGCTGCTATGTATGGCTCGGCTACTATTACAGAGCGTCACCGACATAGATATGAGTTTAATAATGAATACCTCGACCTATACGAAAATGCAGGAATGATACCTGTTGGTAAAAATCTTAAAACCAATCTGGTAGAGGTGGTGGAAATCAAAGATCACCCGTTCTTTGTAGGAGTTCAATACCACCCCGAATATAAGAGTACGGTAGAGAACCCGCATCCATTGTTTGTAGCATTCGTTAAAGCTGCGAAAGCTGCTCAGGCCGAGAGAAATTTGCAGGTAAAACGTACTAGTGAGAAGAAAACTGTAGCTTAATGATGCTTGAGTTGATTGAATTTTAATTTGATTTGTAGAAATATAATTGTGCAAGTGATTTTGTAGAGATAAAAAAATAAAGATTTATGCAAGTACGTATTTTGTTAGGGTTATTGGCAGTGGTATTCATGTCTTCTTGTGCCGAAACAAGAATAACTGAACATGAAGATTGGGGGAAAAAATATGAGCGGTATGGCATAAAAAACGCCTGTATAATACTGAGAGATAATAACCATGAAGCGATACATTATTATAACAAAGATCGTTGTATAACACGCTACACACCTGCTTCTACATTTAAGATATTCAATTCGCTGGTGGCTCTTGAAACAGCTATTGCTCCTGACGAGCGTCTAATGATAAAATGGGATAGTAGCGATGCTTGGCCCGAAGCATGTGAGAAAGACTTAACTATGAATGATGCTTTCAAAGAAAGCTGTTTATGGTATTATCAAGAGATAGCCAGGAGGGTAGGGGCAGTAAGAATGCAACATTACTTAGATACTGTAAAGTATGGCAACATGAGCATTGCAGGAGGCATAGACAAATTTTGGATTAATGACTCCTTACAGATATCAGCAGATGAACAAGCAGGTTTTGTAAAGAGACTTTATTTTGCAGAGCTGCCCATGTCAGAGCGCAGCCAGAGAATAGTAAAAAACATGATGCTGCGCGAGGAAAAGCCCAACTACAAATTGTACTACAAAACTGGAACAGGGCGCATAAAAGGAGATAAATACATTTACTGGGTTACAGGTTTTGTAGAGCGTATACAAAAGGTGAAGGAACCTAAAGGCTCAATGAACAAAACAGACGAGCGCAATTATCCGTACTTCTTTGCCCAAAATTTTGAAATGCCAGTTGAAGATACAAGCAAAGATTGGTTTGAAACCAGAATACAAGTGCTAAAAGAAGTACTTACAGATTATGGTGCTATACCCAAAGAAGAGGTAAAGTAGGGCAAGCAGTGATTGCTTATCCCTAAATGAAATTAGTTTCATTCTTGCATCATTTTGTAATAGTTTTTGACTGCAATAAAGGTTGCTATTTGCATGATTTTGTCTATTTTGTATCCAAACTAACGACATGCAATTCAGCGCACAACAAATAGCAGGCATTCTTAATGGTACCATAGAAGGAAATTCGGAAGTGAGTGTAAGTACACTTTCAAAGATAGAAGAAGGTAAGCCTGGGTCTATTTCATTTCTTGCCAATCCAGCCTATACTCAATACATATACAACACTAAGGCTACACTGGTTATAGTAAACAACGACTTTGTAGCAACCGCTCCAATAACCGCAACCCTAATACGAGTAGAGAGTGCAGCAGCAGCTTTTGCTAAACTGCTTGAGATGTATAACCAAGTGAAGCTGAACAAAACTGGAATATCTAAACAATCATACGTATCTGAAACTGCAACAGTAGGTGAAAACGTATATGTAGGCGAATTTGCAGTGGTGAGCGATAATGCTCGTGTAGGCAACAACGTAAAAATATACCCCCAGGTATACATAGGCGATAACGTGGTGATAGGGGATAACACCACTTTGTTTGCAGGCGTGAAAATATACTCAGATTGTGTGGTGGGTACTAGCTGCATTATTCATTCAGGTACAGTGATAGGTAGTGATGGTTTCAGATTTGAGCCGCAGAACGCCGAAGGGCAGCGTAAAGTGCCACAGATAGGCAATGTGGTGATAGAAGATGATGTGGAAATAGGTGCTAACTGTGCTATTGATCGTGCTACACTAGGATCTACTATTTTGCGTAAAGGGGTGAAATTTGATAACCTAATACACATAGCACATAACGTTGAAGTAGGCGAAAATAGCTATTTGGCAGCGTGCAATGTAATAGCGGGGTCTACCAAGATTGGTAAAAATTGTATGTTCAGTGGGCAGGTGGGGATAGTAGGGCATTTGCAGATAGCAGATAATACTATTATTACTGCTCAGTCTGGCATTTCGAAGAGCATCACCAAGACAGGCGAGGTTTACATGGGTTCACCAGCATTTGATGCCAACAGATATCGTAAAGCATACATCCACTTTAGAAATCTGGATAATCTCGCACAACGCATAAGTGTGCTAGAAAGAAACAAACAAACAGAACAGTAAAGGAGAACTATATTGATGGCTTAGCTATGTCAGCACTGATATTCGTATCGTGTGATAATCATGCGATGATTTGTCATTAGGGTCTATTCCCCAGTAGGAAGTTGCCTCACCATGATTCACTGCCAATTCTAAATAGCCAGCAGCAGTAAATCGGCAGAGCGGCATACCCCTAGGTACATCGTTATAGTGGGTGCTTATAGTGGTAATGCTATCTCCCTTGAAAGTGCGTATACTAAATTGTCGTGAGTCTATTAGTGAGTCAAAATCCTGACGAGTAAGGTTGATAACTATATTGTGATAGCGGTCAATGCAGCGGATGTGACACACTAATCCTATGGGGGTGATTTGTGGCGCGGGTAATGGTAGCAAAAGTGGGCTATATGCCTCAGTTTGCTCAGAAAAAAAAGCCGGAATCTGTCTCATTATTTTTGAAATATTTCCTACCCAGCCCTCTAAGCTATACTTCTCTGTAAACCTATGTAATAATCGGGCAGTATCTGCCATATCTTCACCTAGTGCAGCGGGTAGTAGTCCGTTGTCGTGCGCTATAAAGTATTGTCCGTATGCGGTGGCGGCTATAATCGGTAATGCTGGTAGACTGGTAATAGTTTGTTTTCGCTTTTCTCCCGGTGGTGAACTTGACATAAATAACGGAAATGGTGCAACAGTGGATATATGTACTGTGCCAGCCGGAAATGCATGTGCAGATGAAGCCCAAATATAGGCAGCCTCACGCCAGGCATGCGGCAATACATGATGCGATAGACTCACAGCCCTACTATCGGGCACCCAACGTGTTAGCATACCACCTAGCAAAGCAGCAGTACTATCTTTTGTACCAAGGTCGGTTGTAAGGGTAATGATCATGACTGGGTGTAAAGGTAAATAGTTGTGGTAGTTAAACAATTACTCTTTTTGATCATTACATTTTATTATGTAAATGTATGTTAGCGATAATATGCAATATTTTAACTAACAATGTGTGCTTTGTGTAACTTAATTAGTTTACTGTGTAATAAAAACAAGTATAATAACTTCAACTTTGAATCTACACAATAGTCTACTTTTTAAAACATAACTGTGATCGAAATCAATAATCAGGAATCAAGATATGCAAGAAGTTTGATCGAAGCTAGCCTTGATCCCCTAATTACAATTAGTATAGGAGGAAAGATAACTGATATGAATCAGGCTATGGCAACCATAACTGGCAAGACAAGAGCGGAACTAACGGGTACTGATTTTTTCGATTATTTCACTGAGCCAAACGAAGCTAGAAAAGTATATGAAGAAGTATTTGCTAAGGGGTATGTGGTAGATTATCCACTTACTATCAAAGACCATAAACTCACAGACGTGCTATTCAACGGGTCTGTTTATAAAGATGAAAATGGCAATGTGCTGGGAGTTGTAGTTGTGGCAAGAGATATTACTGATCAGAAGCGAATAGAAACAGAAATGTTAGAGGCAAAGGTTTTTGCAGAGATAGCAACTCAAATAGCTGAGGATGCAAAAAATAAAGCCGACATAGCTAGGGGTGTAGCAGAAAATGCAGTCAAATCTAAGCAGCAGTTTCTGTCAAATATGAGTCATGAAATACGTACGCCTATGAATGCGATTATTGGCTTTACCAAGGTGCTATTGAAAACCAACCTCTCCGATAAGCAGCAAGAGTATCTTTCCGCAATAAAAACTAGTGGCGACGCATTAATAGTGCTTATAAACGACATATTAGACCTTGCAAAAGTAGATGCAGGCAAGATGACCTTTGAGAAAATTCCATTCAAGATGGAAACGTCTATGTCTGCAATGCTACACTTGTTCGAAACAAAAATTAATGAAAAAAATCTGAAGTTGATAACGTCTTACGATTCGTCAATACCAGATGTGCTTGTAGGTGACCCTGTAAGACTACACCAAATAATAATGAATTTGGTAAGTAATGCTGTTAAGTTTACATCTGAGGGGGCAATTACTGTAAGCGTGCAAAAGGTTAGTGAAGATGATAAAAAGGTAGGAATATTATTTGCGATATCAGATACTGGTATAGGTATAGATGAGTCGAGGACTGATAGTATTTTCGAAAACTTTCAACAAGCTACCAGCGGCACATCGCGCATATACGGTGGCACAGGGCTGGGATTGGCTATCGTAAAGCAATTAGTAGAACCTCAAGGGGGTGTTATCACTGTAAGCAGCAAAGTAGGCGAAGGTTCAACTTTTAGTTTTTTGTTGAGTTTTGATAAAACTGATGCCAAAGTACAGCCTGAAAGCGACTGGCAAGACGTAGATGTAGAAGTGAAACCTTTGAAAGTGCTAGTGGTAGAAGATATGCCACTCAACCAATTATTGATGAAAACCGTTCTGGATGATTTTGGCTTTGAACGGGATATTGCTGCTAATGGAAAAATAGCTATAGAATTACTAGAAGCTAGAGTATATGACATTGTCCTAATGGACCTGCAAATGCCTGTTATGAACGGATTTGAAACTACTGAATATATTCGTAATACATTAAACTCTTCTATACCTATCATTGCCCTTACTGCCGATGTTACCACGGTAGACATAGACAAATGTAAAGCAGTAGGTATGAACGACTATCTGGCTAAACCCATAGACGAAAAACTTCTCTACAAAAAAATTGTAAGTCTGGTAAAAAAAGTAAAGAATAATATGACTGCTATAGCTATAAAACGGGCAGGGAAGTACGTTAATCTGGAATATTTAGCTAATCGCACTAAATCGAATCCGGAAATGATGATGGAAATGATATCTGTTTACTTACAACAAACACCTCCACTGATAATAAGTATGAAGGAGAGCCTTGCCAACAAAGACTGGCAGGCACTACACGCAGCAGCCCACAAAATAATACCGTCTTTCTCAATAATGGGCATAGGCGAAGATTCAGAGAACATAGCTAAGAAAGTACAGGAATATGCCAAATCACAGCAAGAAACAGAAGTTATGAGCAACTTAATAGCTCAGTTAGAGCTTATTTGTGTGCAAGCGTGCAAAGAACTAGAGGAAGAGTATAACACAATTAAACAAAGTAAAAAGTGAACAGTAAAAAAATTAGTTTGTTTCTGGTAGACGACGATGCGCTCTATTTGAAATCATTAGAATTTGAATTTCAACAATATGCAGATTTTTTTGTAGAAACCTTCGCCACCGGTGAGTTGTGTATGGACAGCATTTCGCACAACCCCGATATTATTATCCTAGATTACTTGCTAGATGGTATAGATAAAAAGGCACTAAACGGAATAAAGACACTAGACAAGATCAAATTGTATAACCCCGATATCGCAGTAATAATGCTGTCGGCACAGGATAAAATAGATGTAGCCGTAGACTGTATGCACCATAAGGCTTACGACTATGTAGTGAAGAGTGAAACCGCTTTCACAAGATTGCAGAAAATCATTACTACCATATTTAAATATAGAAAAATGGAAAAAGAACTCAACTGGTATATGGCAAGAATGTGATGCGATTATATGTCGTTGAATGTATGTGTGTAGGGTAGCAAAACATAGCGTAGCAAAAAAGAAGTAGGATGTATATGGTTGACTTCAAGTTATGTACATATCTAATTCTATTTTATTGTTGATGCAAAATAATAATAAGAAATAAAGTCAATAAATAAGTGTAACTTACATTAATACCAACAGTAATGGAAAGCAGAATTAGTGTTTATTACTAGTAAACATTCAGTATTGTCAGTTTGCAAGGTGCCTCTGAAAAATATTCATTACTTATAATCATCAAGCCCTATGAATGAGCCAATGTGCTCATAAGGCTTGCCTCCATAATAAATACTTTGTACAATCTGCTGTAGCGTTGCTGCATTAAGTATCGTACGCAAATTTTTCCCCTCCTCTTTAAACAATTAATTATATCAAACGCTGGTAGCCGCAGCATAAAAACGGTTTGTGTATTTGAGGCTTGTGTCAATAGCGCAGGTTTGCAATACTCCCAAAACAAAATGATACTATACATAAAATACATGGTGAGCCTTCGTTGCAAGATGATGGTAAAAGAAGAGCTTAAAAAGCTGAATTTACACTATATAGTAGTAGAGCTAGGTACAGTAGAAATAATGGAAGAGTTAACTGACCAAATGCGCGAAGTACTGAGAAAAAACCTTGCCCAGTCTGGGCTAGAGCTGCTTGATGATAAAAAAAGTATACTAATAGAAAAAATCAAAAACCTAATCATAGAAATGATTCATTACTCCGATGACTTACCGGAGGTGAACTACTCTACCTACATTAGCGAAAAGCTGGGGTACGACTATACCTATCTTGCCAATATTTTTTCTGAAATACAAGGCACTACAATACAGCAATACATAATCGTAAACAAAATAGAGCTAGTTAAAGAGTTGCTGCTATATGGTGAGCTAAACCTAACAGAAATATCTTACAAGTTGAATTACAGCAGTGTAGCCCATTTGTCAAACCAATTTAAGAAGGTTACTGGTCTCACACCTACTTTCTTCAAAAATCTGAAAGACAAAAAGCGTATGGGTATAGATGCTATATAAATGGCTACTCAAATAATGGCATAGAGTATCCATTGTGCTAATTGATGTACATAATATCGTAAATCCTTTTTTTCTTGTCTTCTATTATATGCCCTATGCTGAGGGTGTTATAAATATGCTTTAGCCTATTAGTGTGATTTCTGTAATTCTTATACACACATGTGTAATGCTTATGAATGATGGCTTTTTAACCTTTGCAAAGTGAAGATTCTTTCACGAGTAACAAGCAATTATTTGAAAAACATTTTATTCTACGCACTAACAGCAGCAGCTCTGTTATTTATGCCAAAAGTAGTGTTCGGGCAAGCCCCGAATCTGGGTACAGCGGCTAATTTCGTTCTGTTTACCACTGTTGGTGCAGTAACAAATTCAGGCATTCCATACCTCACACACCTTACCGGCAATGTAGGCTCCAACAGTGGGTCCAGCACCGGATTTGGTAATGTTGATGGCAGAATGCTAGACGGAGGTATAGAAAGTGCCGCCGCCGCAACCGACCTTGGAATTGCCTATCTGGAACTAGATGGTGCCATTCCTACATTTTTTCCTTCCTCTTTGTTGGGTGGTGGTGCTACACTGGTTCCAGGTGTTTATTCTATACCCTCTGCGGCTACAATGAATGGTATCCTTAACCTCGATGCTGGTGGAGACCCCAATGCAATCTTTATATTTCAAATAGAAGGTGCTTTTGCTACAGGGTCTGGTACAAAAGTACATTTACTGAATGGTGCACTGGCTTGTAATGTCTTTTGGAAAGTAGAAGGTATGGTAAGTCTGGCTAGTGGCACCACTATGCGTGGTACTATAGTAGCGCACAACGATGCTATAAGTATAGGCGTAGGCGATACGCTGGAAGGTAGAGCACTGTCTATCAATGGTGCCATCACTACCAATGGCATTCTTGCCTACACACCTATAGGTTGTGGTAGTCCGGTGCTTACAGGTTCTGCTGCTCCACCACTTGGTGCAGCAGCTATTTTTGGTGTTTTTGCAGGCATAGGTTCTGTTACAGCTACTCCTATCACTTATGTCAATGGCGATGTAGGGTCTAACTCTGCTGGAGCTACCGGTTTCGATCCTCTTAATGTTACGGGTACCATACATCCTGCACCCGATGCAGCTACTGGTGCTGCAGCAGCAGACCTTACAATAGCATATAATTTTCTGAATGCTACTACTACTGATATCAATTTGTTGTACCCCGCACTTTTTGGTAATGATCTGGTGTTGACACCACATGTATACAATTTGGCAGGAGCACCTACCACACTGACTGGGTCAGTTTTTCTGAATGCGCAAGGCAACCCTAACGCAGTTTTTATTATTAAAATGAGCGGTGCTTTTATTACCAGCACGCTTTCCAGAATAGTATTGATTAACGGAGCAAAAGCTGAAAACGTATATTGGAAAATTGATGGTGCTGTAAATATTTTTGCTAATTCGTTTTTCAATGGTAACATAGTAGGTGCAGGAGCCATTACATTAAACACTGGCGATACACTTAATGGTAGAGCACTCACCATCAATGGTGCAGTAGCTATTAATGGTAGCTATATAGAACCAAATCCGGGTCCATGTCAGGCATCTGAAATTACAGGTACTATGCATGTGTGTGTAGGTGGCACTACTTTGTTGTCAAACGTGGATACTGGAGGAATGTGGTACAGCACAGATACTGCTGTAGCAACAGTAGATACTACTTCAGGCTTAGTAACTGGGGTATCTGCGGGTACTGTTATTATTTCATTCCGCTCAGGCTTGTATTGCGAGGCTACTGATACCGTGCTTGTAAATGCGGCTCCTGCCTCAATAACAGGTTCTGATACTGTGTGTACAGGCGATACCGTAATGCTATCTAATATCACTACTGGTGGTACCTGGACTAGCAGTGATACTGCCATTGCCTCTGTAGATACCACATCTGGTGTAGTTACAGGTATAGCCGCTGGTCAAGCTACTATCTCTTATACTACTACCGGTGCTTGCAGCTCATTTATGACTATCAATGTTAGTCCTACTCCTTTTGCAGGTATTATAACGGGCATTAGTCCACTTTGCCCTACAGATACCGCTACTATTTATTCCGATACCACGGGTGGTTTCTGGTTTTCTAGCAATACATCAGTTGCCTCTATCGATTCAGTTACTGGTTTAGTCACAGCTCTTATCTCTGGCACTACCGTTATATCATATACTGTTACCAATAGTTGTGGCGTTGCTGCAGCTACTTCAGTAGTTACTGTCAGCGCATTGCCTTCAGCTGGTATTATCAGCGGCACAGCTACAGTTTGTCCAGCATCTACTACTACGCTTACTAGCACAGTTTCTGGTGGTCGGTGGGCATCATCATCTACTACTATCGCTTCAGTTGATAGTTTGTCTGGTGTTGTTACAGGTGTTATAGCGGGCACTACTACTATATCTTATACCGTTACCAATAGTTGTGGTGCTGCCACTGCTACAGTAGCTGTTACTGTCAGTTCACTTACATCTGCTGGTACACTTTCGGGTGTGGCTTCGGTTTGTCCCGCTACTTCATCTACACTTAGCAGCACAGTAGCTGGTGGTGTTTGGACATCTACCAATCTTACAGTCGCTACCATTGGTAGTTCTTCAGGTATTGTTACTGGTCTGGTGTTAGGTACATCTACTATTTCTTATACTGTTACCGGTAGTTGTGGTACGGCATCAGCTACTATCATAGTTACTGTCAATACAGTGCCTGTTACAGGTACTATCACAGGTACTGCTACAGTATGCGTTAGTGCTACTACTACACTTACCAATACCGTTACTGGTGGTGTGTGGTCTTCGGTTACTACAGGTGTAGCTACAGTTGGTTCTCTTTCTGGTATTGTATCAGGTGTTGCTCCAGGTACATCTACGATCTCTTACACTGTCACCAACAGTTGTGGCACTGCTGCTGCTACTCAGGTAGTTACAGTCAATCCTTTACCTAATGCAGGCACTGTCAGTGGTACTGCCCTAATTTGTTCTGGTAGTACTACAACCCTTAGCAGCACTGCTACTGGTGGTGTTTGGTCATCTACCAATACTGCTGTTGCTACAGTTGGCACATCTGGTGTAGTATCAGGTATTACGGCTGGTACGTCTACTATTTCTTATACAGCTACTAATAGTTGCGGCACTGTTGTTTCTTCGGTAGTTGTTACCGTTTCACCATTGCCTGTTGCAGGTCCTATCACAGGTGTGTTAGTTGTGTGTACATCGGCCACTACTACTCTTGGCAATAGCACTACAGGTGGTGTGTGGACATCTTCAAATATCTCTGTAGCTTCTATCGGTTCTTCATCTGGCATAGCTACTGGTGTTACAACAGGTACAGTTGCTATTTCTTACACTGTTACCAATAGTTGTGGATCAGCAGCAGTGGGTGCGGTGCTTACCGTCAATCCAGTACCTGTTGCAGGTACTATTACTGGTCTTGCATCTATTTGCCCTGCTTCTACATCTACTCTTAGTAGTACAGTAGCTGGCGGAGAATGGACATCTTCAAATACTACAGTGGCTACAGTAGGTTCTGTATCAGGTGTTGTCACTGGGTTGATACTTGGTACATCTACTATATCTTACACAGTGAGCAACAGTTGCGGTGCAGCTACTACTACTGTAGTAGTGAACGTAGATGTAGTGCCAAATGCGGGTACCATCACAGGTATTACCACCCTTTGCCCCGCGGCTACTACCACCCTCAGCAATGTTGTGAGTAGTGGTGTTTGGTCATCTGTCACTACTTCTGTAGCTACTATCGGTGCTACATCGGGTATCGTATCTGGTGTTGCAGCTGGTACCTCTCTTATGTCTTATACTGTTACCAATAGCTGTGGTACTGCTGCTGCCACAATTGTAGTTACTGTTAGTCCGCTACCAGATGCTGGTAGTAACACAGGTACTGCTACCGTTTGTCCTTCGGCTACTACTACGCTCAGCAATGCAGTAAGCGGTGGCACATGGTCATCTACCAATACTGCTGTTGCTACCGTTGGTAGTGCCTCTGGTATTGTTTCTGGTGTAGCTCCTGGTACTTCAGTTCTCTCTTATACAGTTATCAATAGCTGTGGTACTGCTGCTGCCACTACGGTGGTTACGGTTAGTACGTTGCCCGATGCTGGCACTGTTACCGGTATAGCTATCATATGTGCTACTGGTACTATCAACTTCAGTAGTACTGTTTCTGGTGGTGTTTGGTCATCTGCCAATCCTACAGTAGCAAGCGTAGGCTCTGCTACCGGTCTCGTAGTTGGTCTCGTAGCTGGTACATCTACTATTATATACACTGTTACTAATAGTTGTGGTGCGGCTTCAGATTCTAGAGTTGTAACCGTCAATCCTTTGCCAGTTGCAGGTACTATTTCAGGTGCTACCAGTGTATGTGTAGGTGCTGCTATCACACTTGCCAGTACAGAGTTTGGTGGTGTATGGAGCAGCAGCAGTGCTAATGCTACTGTTACTTCTTCAGGCGTTGTTACGGGTATTACTGCGGGTTCATCTGTTATTACCTATTCAGTTACCAATTCTTGTGGCACAGACTTCGATACGCATTTGGTTGCTGTCAATCCTCTGCCTAATGCAGGTGTTATCTCTGGTCCTTCTGCAGTGTGTGTGGGTGGTGTTATAATCCTTACCAACACCGCTTCTACTGGTACATGGAGCAGCAGCAACAGCACTGCAAATGTGAGCGGTGGTATGGTGATAGGTGTTCTGCCGGGTATCGATACCATTATCTACTCTGTAAGTAATGTTTGTGGTTCGGCTTCAGTTATCAAGATTATCACTGTCAATGTATTGCCTTTGACGCCGGTTATCACTACTCAGTCTCCTGCTGCATTGTGTGTAGGTACTATGTTCCAAAACTTCGGTACGTCAGTGCTAGTAGCTACAGGCACAGAGTACAACTGGACTGCTGTTAATGCAGGTGTATGGGCACAAGGTGCATTCAGCAATTATGCATTGGTCAATTTCAATGTTATAGATACAGCCTTTGTTACGCTTACAGCTACTATTTCTACTACAGGTTGTAGCAGTGCGGCTACCACAGCGGTCAATGTAGGTGCTAGTCCTGCACATACCGATTATGTGTCGTATTTCAACATGCACTTCGTGTGCACACCAGCCGATAACAGCACTTACCAATGGGGTTATGATGATGCCTTTACACTCGATTCTGTACTACTGAAAGGCGAAATCAATCAGGACTATGTAAATACAAATCCTGATCTGTCAAACAAGTATTATTGGGTGATGACTACCAGAAATGGATGTATGCAGAAAACGTATTACAGAGCACCGGTTACAGTACAAACTATAAACGAAGAAGCGGTTACTGTTACCGTATTCCCTAATCCAGCATCTAGTATCGTTAATATCTCCATCAGCAATGTTGCCCCAGGCGAAATAGTAGTAGAAATAAGCAACATACTAGGTCAGAAAATTGCAGCTACTACTGCCATTGCTGGCAAAGCCACAGTTGATGTTGCTACCATGCCGGCGGGTGCATATCTGGTTGCTTGCTTCCACAACGGTGTAAGAATATCAGCTTCAAGAATTACAAAAAACTAAAGTTCAGTTTACTTAAACAAAAAAAATGAAAAATATAATTCTCCTCATGCTATCTGCTGGCTGTTCTTTGCCAGCGATAGCACAGCGGGCACACACACACAGACAAGCAGATAGTTTATCACCTAGGTGGGTACTTGATGCCAACCTAATGGGCGGTCTTGCCGATAAAACTTTTACAGTAGCAAATAGTTTAGTTAATTATCCTGGCGCAGTCAATGCCAATACAGGTGAGCTGAAATACAAAAATGGATACTCTCTTGGTGCAAATCTACAACTAGGTTTCTTCTTCGGTAAAAAACGTCACTTCGGTATCGGTACAGGGTTGCATTATGCAGCTCAAAACGGTGAGGCTACGCTGAATGATTTTCACATAGATACCAGAGCTACTGATCTTGCAGGCAACACTTACAGAAACATAATCATAGGCAATGATGTCAGAGAAGATATCTCTACTACCATGATTAATATTCCACTGGTACTGAAGTACAAGGTTCGCTTCTCTAAAAATTGGGGTTTTGCTATGGATGCTGGTGCGCTTTTCAATGTTCAGGCAAAAAACGAATACACTACTCAGGCGACATTCGATCAGGAGGCAGTGTACAAATTTGTACAAACAATAGATGGTGGAACTACTTCTGTTTATGATGACGGTGTTACTCCAGCCAATAGCAACTGGCTGATTACAAAAACTGAATTCCTGAAAAACAACCCTAACGGCGACTGGGCTGAATACGCTCGTATAAAGCGTTCTATGGGTATCAATGTAGGCGAAAAATTGACCACCAACAATCGCTCTGGCTCTACTTCTTACAAGCCAGGCTCTATAGGGTTCATCATTCAGCCATCTGTTAGCTTTTATCTTTCCGACAATGTAGCCCTTAATCTGGGTGGTTACTACATCATGCAGACGTTCAAAAACGATGCACAACCAGGTTACAGGCTCACTGATGGTAATGGCTCCTATAGTTCTGTACTTAATAATGTTACCTCTGTAGACAACTCTCAGTATGGGGTCAATGTTGGGGCTCGTTTCCTATTGGGTAGCAAAGATAGAGATCACGATGGTATATCAGATCGTAGGGATAATTGTCCCGATGTTTTTGGTTTTAAAGAGTTTTATGGTTGTCCAGATACAGATAAAGATGGTATACCTGATACCAAAGATTCTTGCCCCACAGTATGGGGGCTGCCACAGTATAATGGTTGTCCAGACACTGATAACGATAGCACACAAGACAAGCTAGATGAGTGTCCTTTTCAAGCAGGCCCCAAAGCACTTTCTGGCTGCCCAGACAGAGATTCTGATGGTGTTGCAGATAAGAATGATCTTTGCCCAGATGAGTATGGTTTGAAGGTTTTTCAGGGTTGTCCAGATACCGACAAAGATGGTGTCCCCGATCATAAAGATAAGTGTCCTGAAGATGCTGGTTTGATATCTAATAAAGGTTGTCCTTTAGTGGAGAATGACCCAAATAAAAATAACAATAATAATGGCACCGGTACCCATATGGTCAACATGACTATGCCTATATTGTTTGAGGTAAATAAGGCTAAGATTCATTCAATATCTATGCCTGTGGTTGAAGATGCAGTAAATGAGTTAAACATTCATAAACGGTCTACAATTATTATTGACGGTCATGCTGATGCTAGCGGACCTGAGTCTGTTAACAGAGTATTGTCACTAGAGCGTGCCAATGCTGTAAGAGACGAACTAAAATCAAGAGGCGTAAATACAACACGTCTTAAAACTGTAGGCCATGGAAGCAGAGTACCTGCCGCTACAAATGATACTTACGAAGGTAAGGAGCAAAATAGGCGAGCAGTCATGAGATTGATGAGAGCAGATTAATCTTAAGGGCTCAGTTGTGTCTCGTACAATTGAGCCCACTTTTATACAATATTGCAATACTTGCTAGTTACAAGCAGTTTATTAATTAACAATAAAATCCCAAGGACTTGAAAAATTTCATAATCATGACCCTACTACTAGTGGGTGTAAACACTACGGCAACCTATGCGCAAAAAGAGGTGCCAACAAAAAAAGAAGAAAGAGCGCAACGCAAAGCTGATAACAAAGAACGTCATGCAACTAATGCCAAAAACAGAATGGCACGTAAAGAAGCAAAAGTGATCAGAAAGGCGGATAAGATCGATAAAAAAAGACGCAAAATGCATAAAAAGCAAAGAAGAGTAAATGCTGATCAGCGCGCCATTAATGCCGAAGCAGTAGAAAAAAAACAGGATTAAAAATTTGAGAAACATTATTAAAAGTGGGGTAGTTATACTCCACTTTTTTTATGCCCATTTTGCATAATGACATGCATGTTTAACTACTCTTTTTTACTGTTCATTCCCATGGGTTTATACACAGTAGGTTAGTGTGAATGATGTAACTTATAAGGACTACAATGTAACACTTCAGGAGGCACAATAGTTCACCTTTGTGTAGTGGAAATTCATTCACAAATAACACACTAACAATGAAAAAAATAATGGTTCTTATAATGATGACAGGTATGTCATTTGCCTTTATACCGGCTACTTCTTTTGCTGCAAATACTACTACGGCCTTAGCCACTACCAGTGAGGCTACCTCTGCTAATGCGCTGATACTGCGACTGAGTGCCATTAATGAAATGGATATTAATGAGCTAACCAGCAAAGAGAAAAAAGGTCTTAGAAATGAAGTGCGCAGCATTAAGCAACAGCTAAGTGATATAGGTGGTGGCGTATACATCTCTGCTGGTGTTCTCATTCTTATTCTCATCCTGCTTATTATACTTCTATAGTATCTAACATATTAGCTTCAGCAATTTCGCTGATGCTCTACAGTGTCAATAAAAAATAAAATGAAAAACATGACAGAATTCAAAGGGAATTGGAATGAAGCAAAAGGAAAATTGAAGCAGAAGTTTGCAATGCTTACAGACAACGACCTTCTTTTAATAGAGGGTAAACAGGATGAATTGATAGGCAGACTGCAAGTGAAGCTAGGCAAAACTAAAGAGGAAATAAGTAAGATCATTTCTGAACTGTAAACAATTATTATTCTCACATAACATCCTAAACAATCAAACCAAAATTATGAGCAAATCAATTTTAATAGCGGCTATGGCTATCTTCTTCGCCGGAACAACAGTAACTTCTTGCGATACTCCTAAAGATAACGTAGTAGATGCACAAGAAAAAGTAGCGGTAGCTAACGACAACCTGGACAAAGCAACAGACCACTATATTGCTGATATCGAAAATTACCGGAACGAGACCAATAATAAAATTCTAGCCAACGAAAATACCATCACTTCACTCAAAGCAAATGTAGGTAGCAAACAAGCATCTGTAAAGTCTGAGTACTGGAGCAAAATAGCAGAGCTTGAAAAGAAAAATGCTGAGTTAAAAACACGCATGGCATCTTACAAAGCTGATGGCAAAGAAAATTGGGAAGCCTTCAAAATCGAGTTCAATCACGATATGGACGGCATTGGTGAAGCTTTCAAGGATATTACCGTTAAGAATTCAAAATAACATCTCCGGTTACTATCGATAGGTGTAAGTATAAGCAGTGTACAATATAATAAACATGAAAAAATTAATATTAGCCATCACTGCAGCATTGTCACTCAATGTTGTAAGTTATGCACAAGAAGAACCTCAAAAGGTAGTAGTGGTAGAAAGAGATGATGACTTCAGAGATCGTATGATGTTTGGTGTTAAGGCTGGTGTAAACTACTCAAATGTTTATGATTCCGAGGGCGAAGATTTTAGTGCTGATCCCAAATTTGGCTTTGTAGGTGGAGTGTTTTTAGCCGTGCCTATAGGTAGTTTCTTGGGTATACAGCCAGAGATTCTGTACTCACAAAAAGGCTTTAAAGCTGTTGGACGCATACTGGGTAGCAGCTATGAGTTTACTCGTACTACTAGTTACATCGACGTCCCAGTATTTGTTGCCATCAAACCTAGTAAAATGTTCACCATTCTGGCGGGTCCTCAATATTCTTACTTAGTTAGTCAGAAAGATGAGTTCGTTTCCTCCACTATGAGTACAGCTCAGATGCAGGAGTTTGAAAACGACAATTTGCGTAAAAATACGTTATCACTTGCTGGTGGTGTAGATATTTATGTTCGTCACTCGGTTATAGGCCTTCGTGCAGGCTGGGATATTACCAACAACAATGGTAATGGCACATCTACTACTCCTCGTTACAAAAACACCTGGTTACAAGCCACTGTAGGCTTTAGGTTCTAATGAGTTTATATTTTGTGAAAGGGAATAGTGTTTAATTATCTATTCCCTTTCTTTTCAAAAGGTTTCTTTCAATTTTTTATTCGTTTTAATGAAAACACGCAGTTTAGCCTTAGTGGCAATAATTTTAATTTCAGTACTCAGCGCTTCAGCACAAAAGAAAGCAGAGAAATACGGTAATACACTCAACATCGGTCTGGGTCTAGGATATTCAGGTTATTATGGCAATTCATCTCCTGTAATACATGCCGATTTTGAGTTCGATGTAGCACGTTATTTTACACTTGCACCTTTCCTTAATTACTCTACCTATCGCAACTACAGTTATTGGGGCAACCCCTCCAATCCGTACAAGAATTACTACTACCGCGAAACAATAGTGCCAGTAGGTGTTAAGGGTACTTATTATTTCGATAATTTGCTAAGTGCAGGTAGCAAGTGGGATTTTTACGCAGCTGGATCACTAGGTTTTGTATTCCGAAAAACTACCTGGGAAAATGGTTATTACGGACAGACGGTAGTGCGCAGAAGCACCGGACAATTGTATCTCGATTTGCACGTAGGAACAGAATACCACATCACCCGCAAAACTGGTCTTTTTCTCGATCTTTCTACCGGCGTTTCCACAATTGGCTTAGGCTTTCACTTATAGTACATTCATCATTCCTCATTATCAATAAATTTTACTTCAATCATGGGAAATCTACTATACATTATTGCCGTTATACTCATTATAGGTTGGGCTATAGGTTTTTTGGGCTATCAAACTGGCGGGCTCATACACATATTGCTCGTTATAGCTATTATTGCTGTCATTTTACGCATTATCAAGGGCAACAGAATAATGTAGTATTCAGTTTAAGCAGTACAAAAAACAACTGCAATTAAATAACCTTTGTTTGGTAGGTTTTTTACGCCTTACTTTGCATCACAATAGCGCGAGGTAGAGCAGCGGTAGCTCGTCGGGCTCATAACCCGAAGGTCATAGGTTCGATCCCTGTCCTCGCTACAGAAGAGGGAACATGCAATTCAAATTGCAGTTCCCTCTTTTCTTTTCCCCCTGAAACCATTGCCATGCCTGCAAAGTAGCGGAATGCTTCATTTACTTTCGGGGTTCGACACTCGTCATTTTTGCGATTATAGTATATTCCGTCAGGAAAAGCTAAATGCTGAAGACTTTGCTTATCATTATAATCGGCGGAATCCCATGCTGTAGCGAGTTTCGAGGATGTTCTAAAGGCTGTATCTATGTATAAATCAAGGTTCGACACCCTATTCCCAAATTTTGCACGTTCCTTTTCAATATCCTTCTTTTCGTCAATGAATTTCGCCTTGAATTTGTCGAACATATCCTTGGTTATTTCCTCCAAAACATATCGTTCTTCAAGGCGTTCCAACTTCTTATCTACCTCCACTAATTGCTTTTCGATATTCTGAATGTTCTCTTCTTTCTGCTCATTTGACTTATTGTATTCCACGATCATTTGCTCCTTTATGAGATACTGCATTGCCTCATCAAATTCGAGGGTGTAATCTGATAACGTTTGAGCGAAACGTTCATGAAGAGTATCCGCCCTCATATTGCAGTTGCAACCCTTCGTGTTGCATTTGTAGTAGTACTTCTGATTCTTGTAAGCCTTATATGCCCTAAGAAACTGCCCACACTCATCGCATTTATAAAAACGTTTCAATGGTATTTCGTCATTCTCAGGATTGATGCGATAACCTTGGTTATTTTCAGATAGAACGTCATTCGCTTCGAGGAACAGCTCTTTAGAGATCATTTTCTCATGATTACCCTCTATTACCTGTCCTTCCAGTGCGGTATGAACCATAAGACCGCAATAAAAAGGATTGCGGAAAAAGGCTGAAATTCTCTGATTAGTTATTTTCAGCCCTTGTGCAGCAAGCCTCCTGATAATCTCCTCGCTGGATACCTTTTCATTGACTTTCCAGTGGAACGCCTTTTTGAGCAGCCTACCATCCTTATTGAGCACAATAGACCGCTTGCCATTGGATTTGACAATGTCATAACCAATAGGCGGTGCAGTAGGCCATTCACCACGCAGCAGCATTTCCTTTACACCGGCCATACATTTCTCCCTGCGCTGTTGGTTCTCGTACTCGCTAAATATGAACTGTATATTTTGTTGCAGACTTCCGCTTGCCGTTGATGCATCTGTAGGTTGTGTTACGGAACAAACCACTATACCCTGCTTCTTCAGTTGCTCAGCTATGTAGATAGCATTAGCACCGGAACGACTGAACCGATCAACGCTGTAAACTATGATGTGCGATATTTTCTCCCGGCTCTTTTTCAAAAAGGACAGCATGTTATTAAACTGCTTTCTTTCATCCGTCTTCGCGCTCTCAAACGTGCCGCCGAAGTAGCCCATTATTTCGAGGCTACCCTTTTTAGCAAACATTTCACAAGCCTTCTTCTGAGTTTCAAGGCTTAAATTGTTGTCAGCCTGCTCTTTTGTTGAAACACGGGTATAGATAACGCAGTTACTTCCTTTGGCTTTTGCCTTATGTGAGCCTTTAGCAAAGGTTTTGAATAGTGAAATGTCGCTCATGCTGCTGTAGTTAGTTGGTTATCAATATGTAGTGCAATTTTCTTGCCAAACTTTTGACGTTTAGAAACCACATTATAAATAAATCGAGTGTACTTCTTAATAGTGTCTATCAGTTCATTGACTTGCTCATCAGTATAGTCTTTAAATCTTGCAAATTGCCTTACCTCTTCCGGGGTAATGTCATGTGTCCGGTCATACGAATTTACGCCAAGCAGTTTTCTTTTCATGCCAAAATGATTTACCATATTGTACTACAATTGGCACACCAAAAAAGCGAATACTTTTGATAAATTTTCTGGTTTATGCGAAATCTAATTCTCCTCTAAATCGCCGCAAATCCCCCGCAAATGGATTTCAAATAGTGCGTTACATATTTATTTTCCGATTGTCAAATAGGCGTTTTGCAGGTCTTGTTTTGTCATGTAATGATGGCAGTTTTTGCCCCTAATAGGTTCATTTTACTCAAATCAAAAATTTGCCACTTTTTTGGAAAAAGTGGCAAATTTTGGGTTGAGATACAAGAAGTAACTATGCAAATCCATATCCTATTCAAATGCCCTTACCATTCGGTCTTGTTGTGATTTTGACAGACCGACATCCTTGGCAATACCACGCCATTCAGTTACCACACTCTTTACCAGCTCAATTATCTTCTTCGCTTTCGTTCCTGGTATCCGGAAATATTCAGATACACTTAAAGCCAATTCCAGATCGAGTGAATTGTCCTTTTCTGAAATATTCAAACTCAGACCTGCACCAAACTCATTAGGATTAATATCATAAGCCGGTGATAATCTCCAGCCTTTTTCGGAAAGCAGGAAGCCATGATTCCGTAAATGGTCATCAGTATTTTTTACACAAATAGAAAATACGATCCTTCGCCATAACTCTTCCAGGTCAGTATTTACCTCTGCGCCATGCCTAATTAAGAATTCAACAATTTCCAAATAGCTGACCCCTGTATCGTGACCTGCGCCATCGGTATAACCAAGCATGGTCATTGCCGATGCAAAATGAATACGGGTGCCATTTATACTACGGTCGAACCGCTTGGCAAGAAATGTATGGTTGTTGCTATTGAACTGTTTTAATTGTCCTTCCGCAACATTAATCCCTGCCTTTAACGCTAGCTTATTAACTACCATTTCCCACGCACCCACATTCTTTGTGTCTTTAATACTTGGGAATTTCGCAATCCACAAGCAGTTCTTTGCATCCAGTACGCTTGCTTTAGGACGAGCACCACCAAGCGAAGAGCCTGGTGCCATAAGCAGGTTAATCCATTTCAAGTAGTCTTCATCATCTATATTATCCTCTTCAAACTTCATGCTAGCATGTTCCAATTCCCGTAACGATGTCCACGGTGGTGCAGCCATATTTTTATCGTCATTCAGGAAATTGCCGTCTTCGCTTAATTTGAAACGCAGCGCTCCCATCCTGTGGCCGTCATAAACGCCGAGCAAGTAATCTGATTCAAGTAGATTTCGGGGGGCACGCTTTTCTTGTCTGGCGACTACCGCCTCTCTTCTTTCCATTAGGATTCGCCCCCAACGATCAGGGCATGAGTCGAGAAACACGCCGAAATTTTGTCGTTCTTCTCTTGGAAAATAACGCCCGGAATAAAGTTGCAAGTCTGGGTCAATCATGTTTGTATGTCCGGATTGCAACCAGCTTTTAGCATATTCGAACGCAAAAACCTCTTTTCCCCTTGCCGGTGTAGCAGTAAGAGTACCCATGAGAATAGGATCATTAAATCCCTCCCAATGCGCAAAAACCGATATTTCCTTTTTACTGCTCATTTATGCTGATTTCTTTTTGGATGCCCTTTCTTTTACCATCATTTCAGCATCCTGTAATTTCCTACCCAAAACATCATCTGCTGCTACCTTGAGCAGGTCTTTTTCAAGCCCAAGCACAAATAAAACCTGGCAATACATTCCCATCGCCACACTTGGAGCACCCTTTTCTAGCTGCCCTAAAGTACCTCGGCTAATATTTGCCCGTTCTGCCACCTGCTCAGCACTGAGTTTTCTACGAAGCCGCGCCAATTTGATATTTTCCCCAAGCTCTTTTAAGACCCTGTCGGAAGATGGCATGAGTATTGTTGTTCGTTTGCTCATAATGTACAATAAAACAAGCAAATTTAATAATTATTGTTCATATTGTTGTACATTAATGATATATTTCGCAGAAACGCATTAAAATATTTTTTAAAACAGACATTTGCAAGAGTATTTAGATTAAAGTGAGATTTCATGGGCAAAATCATGCAAATAATTTAGATTAATGTTAGATTTGGTTTGAAAATGTTTGCGGGCGTTCAAAAACCCTTTACCCTTATGGAGAAAAACAGTCAGAATCCACCGTCATTCATGGAAATAAAGCTTGAAAGGCTGAAAAAGAAGCTTGCCGAAACACAAAAAGAGCTTAGTGAAACAAAAAATCAGTTGCACAAGCAGGAAAACGAAAACATAAAACTGCGTTTGTTACTGGACAACTATGTAAACCCGAAAGATGAATACAACAAAAGCAGAACATGGGTCAGTAAAATCGTTTTTATAGTTGCCAAAGCAAACAAACCACTTCGCTCAGCCGAGATTATTGCGCTGCTATTGCAGAGGGAATCTGTGCTTCATGAAAAAGAAAGTAAAGAAAAGTTTATTTCACCATCCCTTAATGCGGCAATGAAATTCCGGCGGCTATTAACTTATAAACTACACGGTGTCCGGGGAAATTATTACTGCCTGCCAGAATGGATCAATGAACAAGGTGAGTTATTGCCGAAAATGCGGAGCAAGATTTATTGATTGTATAAACGAACACTTTTGATGTTTTCGTTATTTAGAACTTATCATGTTCCTGGTTCGTTTCCCCCATGTTGCAATTAACCAAAGTGAAATAAAATTAAGGGAAATGAAAGGGTATAGGTGCGAGACTATATTTTCTTGTATTTTATAGTTTCCAGCGAAGTGATATATTAATAACCCTCCCGTCAATAGGTGCCCACAGCGGCTTGAACGCAGGGTTTGTGATTGAGCCGTTATACAAACTTTCCACTCTGCTCATTCGGTAGTCCAGCAGGTTTTCTCCGTTCAGCACAACAGCAATGTGTTTGCCGATATTTCGCTGCACCATTGCTGCAATGAAAAAATACCCCGGTGTGGTTGTGGCATCGTAGCGGTACTGGTTTCCGAAATACGAACCCTCTAATCCGAACCGCCATTTCTTCTCTATCTCCTTTACGACAACAAACGCACCTCTGTGCCTCGGGGTAAGGGGGACAAATGTATTGGCTGGCAAATAGGTGTTCCTCGCATCTGTAAGCGTATACCCGAGATATAGCTCCCAATGGTGCAGTTCCAGCTTTACATATGTATCAGACCCTTTGCTGACAACAGGTGATGAGGCGTTAATAAGGGATATTGTGGCATTCGCTGCTTGTTGGAATATAATAGGCCGCTCAACCTGAGTGAGGAAGAATGCCTGATTGACGAAAAGCGAAATCCCATTGTCCCATTCTTTTTTGTAGTTCGCCTCGGCATTGTAGCCATATGCCATTTCTCGTTTCACCGAAGTGGTCACCGGTAGTAGGTACATCGGATTGTAGTCAATGTTCTGCTGCACAAGTGGATTCGGCACTTTGTACCCCATGCCAAAGCCTGCCCGAGCCGCCCAGTGTTCGCTAAACCTGTGAAATACAGCTACACGAGGCAGGGCGAACAGGCCATATGTACGATGCCAATCGGTACGCAAGCCCGCTTCTACGGTGGTCCGCTCCCTGATATGTAGGCTGTATTGCCCGAATGCACCAATCGTAAAGTTGGAGTAGGATTTTAACAAGGCTGTATCTGGCTTAGTTGCTATATAGTCATCTCCGACAACCGTAATGCCCGTTACCAGATCATTACGGCCCATCGGCACTAAGACCGAAGCTTCATTGAAGTAGCTTGTCTGGTTGCCTTCCAAACTATAGGAACTGGAATTTACAATACGATTGAAATTGCTTAGGTTGCCCTTTACGGTTAACTTTATTTCATTGCCCATATACTGCTCAACCAGATATTCTCCTGTATGTCGCTGGCTGGTGTTCTGTTCATAATACTTATGCAGACTATCCCCATCGTTTTGTAGTACCCGCATGTCTCCGCCCTTGCGGTCATCGAATGAGCCGCTGTAGCCAAGGGATATGACTGTTTTGTCAGACGGATAATAAAACATTCGCGGATGAATGAGCAGGCTCCCCATATTCGGCACATCACTTAGACCGTCATTGTTTACATCTACGGCCTTTTGACCCGTATAGCCAGTGAACATAGTATAACCGATCTTATTGTTCCTTTTGGCTAAGTACAGGTTGGTGTTATATTCCTTGAGCGTTGTATAATTGATGATCGCATCTACGCTCTGCTTAAAGGTAGGCCGCTTCGAAACAAGGTTAACAAGGCCGCCTATAGCCCCTCCGCCATAGAGCGTACTGGCAGACCCTTTTATTAGCTCGATCTGCTTCAAGTCTAAAGGTGGCACGGTCAGTATACCGAAGCCACCCGAGAAACCGTCATAGAGCGGCATACCGTCGCGCAGTATCTGCGTGTACCGGCCATCAAGCCCCTGAATGCGTACATTGCTGTTGCCGGAGGTGGCCGAGGACTGCTGTATCTGCACTCCACTCACATCCCCCAGGATACTGGCGATATTGCCCGGCTTTATCCCTGCTTCTTCGCCTAACTCAGTAGCGCCAAGCACTTCGACTTTGAGCGGGCTGTTCTCGATGTTCTGGTTGTTCCGGGTGGAGGTTACGATTACGACCTCATCCAGTGCCTCTGCATCTGGTTCAAGAGAAACTGATAGAAGGGTAATTCCCGGTAGTGTAATGGCAGTGTCCAATCTAATATATCCTGTCATTATGAATGAGAGCTTATTCATGCCATCCGGCAATGAAACGGAGGCTTGCCCGAGACTGTCAGATGTGGCAAGAAAGGTATTGCTGCCGTTTATAATTGTCACAAATGGCAATGCCTGCTTTGTCTGCCGGTCTGTTATCTGTATTGTAATTTTCTCTTGTGCATAGACTGCCAAACTGCATATCGTACACAGCATGATGAGATATAACTTCATTGTTGTTTTTTAATTTGGTTATTGAATTGAATTAGGCAATAGAAAACATACAGGGCTGCAAATGCTACCCTGTATGTATCTAAAAAGGAAAGGCTAATCTTTTTCCTTTCTTTCGGTGAGAAAAACTCCCTTGTCATTGAAAAGGAGATCGGTGCCTTTGACCTCTGCTTCATATTGTATGCTGCCATCGGCCAGGACGATTCGCGCAGCATCCTTGATCTTTCCCTTGGCGGAGGCGTATTGCTGAGCAGCCTGCGGAAGAGCGTCAACGGCTATCTTCGTTTCTGTCTCTACAATGCTGCCACTTGCAGTATAGAGAACTGACATTTTCTGGCTCTTGTATTGGAAACTGACCTCATACTGGTCGTTCTCCTTGTCCCACTTTGCTTTTGATGCCCCTCCATATGATTTGGCAAAGGCAGCCTTTGCAGGTGCGGGAATGTCTGCCCCTTTTTGGGCAACGGTTGTCTTACTGCACAGGGCAGCAAACAACAATATGATTAGTGATTTCATTTTGTCTGTTTAATTTATGATATAAAATTGCAATGCTCACAGGATGAGCAACGCTTGAATTCAATAATCACCTAAGCAGATGGAGGATGAAAGACCTTAGTAAGGAAATCGGAAGGAATGAAATAGTCGGCATATGCCGAATAAGTTTCTTTCTCCCTTGGAGAAAATGTAATGCTTTCAGCTTCAAATTGTAGCGGCTGACTTATGATGACAAGCGTTTGGGAAATGGATTGCAACTGCTGGAAAGGCTCATGAGGCCGCTCGTTCTCTTCTCCATCAGCATCGTGCTCGAAATGCTCTAATATGCTCCCGAGGTTCAGAAGATGCTCAAAGACAAAATCAGGCAGGTTGATATCGGGATCTTCACTGCGGCATTGGTCGTATACTCCGCAAATATTCTTTGCACAGGAGAAGTCGCCCATGGGAAACAAGAGCGTTCCAGTGCAGTAAAATAGCATAAAGAATATGACCGGCAATTTCCGCATTCAGGCAAAATTAGACTAAAAACCATTCAAAATTCATTTGCGGGGGATTTGAAAAATATTTGAAAACCATTTGAAAATGTTTGAAAATCTTTAAAAATGTTCAAAAAACAATCGAAATAATTAATGTTGCCTAATCATGTCCGGGTTAAGGGGCAGTTTTTTATTAAGAATAACCCTGTTTGTATTGTCAATGCCGGTATCGGATATACTTTTGCTGAACTCTTTTTTATACTTTGTAGGTTGAATAATTATGAGCACCAGGTTTTTTACCAATCATACCGGAAAGTCCCTTTTACAAAAGTTCAAAGGGGCGTTCGAGCATATAGCCAACATACATGCTTTCCATGCCATTGTGGGGTACTTTCGTGCGTCCGGTTATTTTGCTATAAGGGAACATTTGTTGAAGGTTCCGGAAGTGAAAATACTGGTAGGAATCAATGTTGATAAAATAAGCTCAGAGGCAAAAAAGAAAGGGTTGATGTTTTTTGGCGACCCTGATAAGAGCAAAGACGAGTTTGTAAGATGGCTAAGGCAGGACATATTGGATGCTGAATATTCAAAAGGTGTGGAAGATGGTATTCTTGAGTTTATGCAGGATATCATAGACGGCAAAGTGCAGATCAGGGTACACAAAACCAAAAAATTACATGCCAAGGTTTATATTTTCCTTCCTCAAAACTTCAACGAGTATAGTGGTGGCGAGGTAATAACGGGTTCGTCAAACCTGACAGATGCCGGATTAGGCACTAGCGAAGACGGCAACTATGAATTTAATGTATCACTAAGGGATTATGATGAGATAAAATACGCTGAAGAAGAATTTCAAAGATTGTGGGCTGAGGGGGAGGAAATACTACCTGCCGAGATAGAACGAGCGAAAAAGAATACCCACATCGGTCAGTTATTCACACCATTTGAGATCTACATAAAACTGCTGATAGAGTACTTTGGAAAGAACATAGACTATGATCCTGATTCTGTAGGAGACTTGCCTCGTAGTTTCAAGAAGTTAAGCTACCAGGTAGATGCTGTGAACCAGGGATACCAGATGCTCATGGAGCATAACGGCTTTATGCTGGCAGATGTGGTCGGCTTGGGTAAGACTGTCATTGCTACAATGGTTGCCAAGCGTTTCCTGATTGCCAATGGGACCATGAATAGTAAAATACTTGTTGTTTACCCGCCACACCTGGAAAAAAACTGGAAAGATACATTCAGGAAATTCGGGCTTGATAAACATGCAAAATTCATCAGCAATGGTAGCCTTCATAAAATATTAGATACCCGAGATAATGATTACTGGCCTAAAGAAGACTATGATATGGTGCTCGTGGATGAGTCGCACAAGTTCAGAAACCATAAGTCGCAAATGTTCAATAACCTACAGGTTATTTGTAAAACCCCAAGGGCTGTTGAAGGCAACGTAAAGGGATTCAGAAAAAAAGTAGTGCTGATATCTGCAACGCCCCTCAATAATAGGCCGGAGGATATTTATTACCAGTTACAATTATTTACCGATGCTCGTAAATCAACACTGAGCATTACCAATCTGCAGGCATTTTTTGCACCACTCATACGGCAATACAAAGAACTGTTGGCAGCATCCCGTATTGATGGCAGACCCAATATGGAAGGGTTAAGACGTATCTATAGCCAGATACGCAATAAAGTGTTGCAACCTATAACGGTAAGGCGTACCCGGAAAGACGTGGAATCTTATAAAGACTATAAGAACGACCTGGATCAACAGGGCATACGCTTTCCTGAAATTGCAGACCCTAAAGCTGTGGAATATGCAATGGACAGTGACTTGCAAGTGCTGTTTTTTAATACCATAGAGCGGCTGGTAAACCAGATCAGCTACTATCGATATCAGGCTATTGCCTACCTAAAGGAAGAAGAACAGGAGAAATATTATACTCAGGCAGAGACCATATCAAGGGCACTGGCGCAGATCATAATGACGCAAATGGTAAAAAGACTGGAAAGTTCTTTTTATGCGTTTAAAATTTCGCTTGATAAGCTACGCGTCTCTACCGGGCGCATGATAGACATGTTTGCAAAGGGCAAAATATTTGTTGCTCCAGCCGCCAGGGTGAATGAACTGATGGACAAAGGCTGGGACGATGAGCAGATAGAAGAATATATACTGCACCTGAATGAAGAAGGGGATATAACCAGTCAGGTATTTACGCCCGATGATTTTGAAGATGAATTTCTGGAAGGACTGAAGCAAGATCTTGCTGAGCTGGAAGAGGTATGTGCCGCATGGAAGAATGTGGAGCAAGATCCTAAATGGGACAGGTTCTTACAATTATTACAGACGGAGTTACTGCGCCAGGACCTCAATCCGTCCGGCAAATTGGTCATCTTTACCGAATCTAAAGAAACATCAAAGTACCTCTCCGGTAAAATGGCTGATGCTGGGTTCGCAAAATTATTGACCATATCTTCTGAGAACAGGAAAAACAAACACGAAACCATATTGGCGAATTTTGATGCCAACTATGGCAATGAGTGGGCACATGATATAGACTTCATAATATCTACTGAGGTACTAAGCGAGGGAATAAACCTGCACCGGGCAAATGTGCTGGTGAACTACGATACACCCTGGAATGCCACCAAACTGATGCAGCGACTGGGCAGGATAAACCGTATCGGCAGTACGGCAACTATTCGCAGCTATTCCTTTTACCCAAGCACACAGAGCGACAACCTCATAAAATTATACAACAATGCCTTTATAAAGTTGCAGGGGTTCCATACTGCCTATGGTGAAGATGCTCGCATATATACCGTAGAAGAAGTGCTGGAGCAGGTGAAGCTACATATTAAGGGGCTGCCGGAAGAGGAGGACAAGCGGCTGAAATACCTAGAGTTTATACGAGATTATAAGACTGCCAACGAAAAGGAATTCAGGCGCATAGCGCGTATGCCACTGAAAGCGCGCACCATACGCAAACCAGACAAAGTACAGGTGGATGTAACCGGATGCTCCGTGGTGTTTTTGAAGAGCGACTACAAGATGGAGTTTTATAAGGTAACGCCAAAGCAATGTGAACCGCTAAGTTTTGTGGAAGCGGCAGAGCTGTTTATAGCAGAGTATGGCGAAGTGGCCGAACCATTATTGCCCGACTACCACCATACACAGGTAAATGCCGCCACAAGAAAATTTGAAGAAGAATTGGTATTGCAAAGCACCGACACAATAAGCGGTGAGCAAACCGATGCTATGACCAACCGTGCCAAGAAATACATAAGGAATGAGCGCACTGAAAGCAAGGACGAAAAATTCATAGAGGCAGCAAATGTGCTATATGCGCTACTGGAGAAGGGTACATTTACCAATTTGGCTGCCGAAATAAATAAAATACGCCTTAAGGCCGACAAAAACCAGATTAATGAAGCACGGGCTCATAATATGCTCATGAGCCTTGCTGTGAAGTTTGGTGCGGCCAAAAAGGATGACGAAGAGGAATTGGAGGCAGATAGCTCTAACTTGCCGGTGGAAATAATAGACGAGCCGGATATAATTATCTCTGAAACATTTACATCATAAAAGCGAAAATCAACTTATCTGAAATGAAACCTACCATCGATGCGACTAAACTTAGAGACATTTTCCAAAAGAAATACGATAGGAAAGAATGGGTAAATGTGCTCCGTGAGGTATTTATGGTGTCTGATATTTATGCTACGCCAAAATATACGGGGATACACAATGATGATTGGGGGGCTAAAGTATATGAGTTGGGGAATTTCGAAACCAAAGAGGGGCGATTGGTTGGCATTTATGAAGTGCCGATAAATAGTAAGGTAAAACTGGAAAGAAATAAGATTGGGCTTAGAAATTTGCTGAAAAGCGTTTATAAAGAAGATGTAGATGCTGCATTTATCATCTTTGATCAGGGGGCTAAGTGGCGGTTCTCATACGTGAGCGAAATAAGTGTGAAAGATCCAGCTACTAAAAAGAGGGTACATAAAAAAACTGATCCTAAGAGGTACACATATATCATGGGTGAAGGCGAGCGCTGCAAAACAGCTGCTGACCGTTTCTCACGGATACACCAAAGTGAAGATCTTTTTGATGTAGGGATAGAATTGAAAACTATTGAAGAAGCATTTAGCGTTGAGAAATTATCTAAATCATTCTTTGAAGGGTATAAAAAACTATATGGCCAGTTTGTAGCATACCTTACCGGCAATGATGAAAGTGGCAAGCAGGTATATCATCCCAAACATGGTTTTCTGAAAAGCACGTTTCATGGAGACGAAAAAGCTGCCAGGGATTTTGTTAAGAAAATGATGGGTCGTATCGTCTTTCTGTACTTTTTGGAGAAAAAAGGATGGCTGGGTGTGCCCGAAAACGGCAACTGGGGGGATGGCCTTCAAAATTTCTTAAGCGACTTATTTAAGGATTGCGCATACAAGGAAGACTTTTATGCTCAGGTATTAGTACCCTTGTTTTTTGATACGCTGAACACAGAGCGAGCAAATGACCTTTTTAAGATCAAGTCTAGCATATTTGCGAGGGGCAACTATTCAAAACTAAAAATACCTTTTTTGAATGGCGGCCTGTTTGATAGTGAGGCCGAGGAAACACAACTCCTTGTCTTCAAAAAAGAACATTTTGAAGAGCTGTTTCATTTCTTTGATCAATACAACTTTACGGTGTATGAAGATAGCCCCGAAGAACATACGGTAGCTGTAGACCCCGAAATGCTGGGGCATATTTTTGAAAACCTACTGGAAGACAATAAAGATAAGGGTGCCTTTTATACACCTAAGGAGATAGTGCACTATATGTGCCAGGAGAGCCTGATAGAATACCTGCACACAAAACTGAATCCTGATACTGGAAAGGAAGCAGTATCACATGCTGCTATTGAAAAATTTATTAAACACAGGGAAGCCGGTGATATAATAGAACACGACGAGGCACTGTTAAATGCATTGCGTGAAGTGAAAATTTGCGATCCTGCAATTGGCTCCGGGGCATTCCCTATGGGGCTGCTGCATGAGATATTTTATGCGGTGGAGCTGCTGAGTGATGTTAATCCCGACACTACTGCAAAAGTGTGGAAGCTGAAAAAATGGGATCCGGCAAAGGTAAAGCTGGCAATAATAGAGAACAGTATTTACGGTGTAGATATAGAGCAGGGAGCAGTAGATATAGCCCGCCTGCGCTTCTGGCTTAGCCTTGTGGTTGACGAAGAAAAACCACAACCGTTGCCGAATCTTGATTACAAGATCGTAGTAGGCGATAGCCTACTGCCAAAGCTAAAAATTGATGGTGAAGAAGAGGTAATAGAAATAGACTGGAAGTATAGTGAGGGCAATAAAGCAGCTAACCTTCAAGTACAAGATGAACTCCGATCCAAACAACAATTGCTAAAAGATAGACAACACCAGTATTTTAACGTAAAATATCACAAGGCCGCTCTTCATAAAGATATTGAAGGTCTAAAGGCCGACATATTAATTAAACAGCTTGCAATAAGTAAATTATCCTACGTTCAAAATACCTCTGAAAAAGGCGGATTTGCTCCTACAGCAAAGGAAATATTGCATAACCATGAGCGAAATATGGTTATGTTACGTTATGATGCCCTGATGGGAAAGCTACAAGAAATTAAAAAGAAAAAAGAAGATGTTTGTTTTTTCGATTGGAAATTCAATTTCCCCGAAGTAATGACGGCTGGTGTAAATAAAGGGGAGCCTGGATTTGATATCGTAATAGGTAACCCTCCTTATATTCAGTTGCAAAAATTAAGTAATTATGCAGATGAGTTGCAAAGAAGAAAATTTAAAACATTTGCAAGAACCGGAGATATTTATTGTTTATTTTACGAAGAGGGCTTTCAGGTTCTAAAGCCTAAAGGAATATTGACTTTTATTACGTCCAATAAATGGCTGCGCGCTGCTTACGGAGAAATTCTACGTGGTTTTTTTGTTGAAAACACGAACCCTCTAAAACTAATTGATTTTGCAGGCTACAAAGTTTTCGAAAATGCGACAGTTGACACTAATATTCTTGTTGGGAAAAATGAGCCGAATTCACATAATACAAAGACATGTGTTTTAAATAAGACTCTAACCAGTTTAGATTATTTGAGCGATTTTGTTAGTCAGAACAGTTTAGTAAGCAAAAAGCTCTCAGCAGAAAATGGCTGGGTAGTATTATCATCCATTGAATCACGGATAAAGGAGAAAATTGAAGCATACGGAAAGCCTTTGAAAGATTGGGATATAAATATATATCGAGGAGTTTTAACGGGATTTAATGATGCTTTCATAATAAATGAAGAAACTAAAGTAGACTTAATAAAAAAATCGCCTAAATCTGCTGAAATTATTCGTCC